>CAKSQS010000117.1 GCA_934486705.1 uncultured Eubacteriales bacterium | reverse complement strand
AAGGTGCGCTATAAGACGGTTAAAAGCAGCCGTATTGATACCACCGCATTAAAGAAAGCTATGCCGGAGCTTGCGGCGCAGTTCACTAAAGAAACCGAAAGCCGCCGTTTCAGCGTTGCATAAGGAGCGGCACAAATGAGAAAAACAATTGAAATACCTGTTGAGACCGCTGCAGCGCTTGTTATGGCTTGCACGGCAATAGAGTATATTCTGACTACCGAAACGCTTACAGAAGACATTAAGGACGAATTAACGCACATTCAGCCTTACCTTAACGGTTTTATGGAAATGACATAATAACGCTGTTACAGCACTTTGGGAGCGGTTGAGAAAATGCACCTTCCGCTCCCCGCCGTATTACAGAAAGGAATTAAAACAAATGGAAAGTATAAAGCAGCTTTTTCTTACAGGCTACACCGTTGTGTATGTTGACCTGCGAGAGCCGCGACCGCGAAAGCAGCACACTGAGACTGTTGTATATGACAGCGAGGCTATTGCCGCATTACAGGCATTAAGGCTTGACCTTACAGAGCAAATAAAGCAGAGGTTTGAAAAGGGCGGGTATTATGTTATAAGCATTACTAAAAGCGAGAGAATATCCTGTACCGTTTCGTTATCACAGCTTTACACAAACGCAATAACAAGCGTCTGAGCTGACAGTAAATAAAAAGAGAGGTTTTATAAATGAATACCTATACCCCCGAAAGCGTAAATAAACCCGATACATACACCATCAGCGGCAGGGAATACAAGGTTGAGGAATATGTTAAGATTAAAAACAAAGATACACAAGAGCAATATCTTTTGCCGTTGGTTGATATTACTATGGCATCGGACTATAAATGGCAGTCAGACGCGCTTGAAAGCCGATTGAAACACCCTGAATGGTACGAAAAAGATGAAAATGTTTCGGAAGTAATGGAGCGCTTAAAAGCGTGGCTATCGGAGCATACGCCGCTTTCAGCTTAATAAAATTGAACCGCTCCCCATTATTTTTTATGTGGGCGCGGATTGTTTTTTCTGCTGGATTCTGTACGGTCTTAAACCCCAAAATAAAAGCGATAAACCCCAAAGTGGAATTATGTAAACTAAATTCGAGGAATAAAAAAGCCGCTCAACCTCGCACAAATGGCTTTGTCAAGCGGTTTTTTACTGGCAGGGGCAGAAGGGATCGAACCCTCGGCACTCGGTTTTGGAGACCGATGCTCTACCAGCTGAGCTATACCCCTATAATAAAAAAATGCTTGTTATGGTGGACCATCACGGACTCGAACCGCGGACCGACCGGTTATGAGCCGGTTGCTCTAACCAACTGAGCTAATGGTCCGAACAAGCAAGATATATTATAACATATAATATCGATTTGTCAAGCAAAAATATGAGGAAATTTTATTTTTTTAAAAAACTAAAAATAATACTTGATTTTATTCCGAAGATGTGGTATTATACTATGGCAGTCAGAAAACGGCTGCATACTTTGCGCTGATAGCTCAGCTGGATAGAGCGTCTGGCTACGGACCAGAAGGTCGGGAGTTCGAATCTTCTTCAGCGCGCCA
>CAKSQS010000116.1 GCA_934486705.1 uncultured Eubacteriales bacterium | reverse complement strand
ACCAATGCGACCTTCCGCAATAATTTTGTTTCCCACTGCGCGTCGGACGGTATTTTCATATCGGCGGTCAAGGGCTTACTTATAGAGTCCAATACCGTAACCGATACATCCTATGCAGAGGGCGCGTATGCGGGTATATGGCCGCATTACAGCTCAAATGTTGTAATGCAGTATAACGAGGCGTATGACGTAAAGCTGGTAGGCAGCGACGGTCAGGGCTACGATGTTGATATAGACTGTGTGAACACCAAGGTACAGTACAATTACAGTCACGATAACGAGGGCGGATTTATTCTTCTGTGTACCGACGGCTCTAACGGCGGCTACAACAAGGATATTTCGGTTCGTTACAACATAAGTCAAAATGACAAAAGTCAGATTTTCACGCTTTCGGGACCTATTTCCGATGTGAAAATTTATAATAACACGGTTTATACCAAGGCGGGGCTTAAAACCAACCTTGTAGGCTCTTATGACTGGGGAACGGCTGCCAGCCCGAAAAATGTGCGGTTTACAAACAACATTTTCAATATGAACTCAACAGGCTGGTGCTCGCTTATTATTCCGAGCCGAATTACATTCGATACAAACCTGTTTTACGGTACATACGGGTTCACACAGCTGTTTCAGTCGGGAGTAAAAATCAGCGGCTCGTTAACCGAAGACCCGATGTTTATAAAACCCGGGGCGGGTGCGATAGGTCTCGATACGCTCGGCGGGTACGGCTTAAAGCCCGGCTCTCCGGCAATCAATTCGGGCAAATGGATTTCTCAGTGCGGCGGCAGAGATTTCTACGGAAAAGCGGTAACAAAGGAAGGCTTACCGGATCTCGGCGCGATTGAATACTAAGAAAGGAAGATTTTTATGAACTTCAAGAAAACGGCGGCAATGGTATTTGCAATATGCACGGTGCTTTCAGGTCTTGCGGGCTGCGGCGGCAGCGGAAACGGCGGCAGCGGAAAGGCTGATATAAAATCGGTCAGCCTGCCCGAAAAGCTTGACGGCAGCGTAATTAAAATTCTCGCTTACGACGGCTGGGAGCAGGAGCACGCCGACATACGCAAGCAATTAAAGGATTGGTACGGCGCTACGGTTGAGTACACCGTGGTTGACGATAAGGATATGAAAAATAAACTGGCGGTTGACCTTGCGGCAAATATCACCTATGATATGATGCCGATAAACGCCGACAGAATTTTAAATAATCTTGCCACACCTATTACAAAATATGTGGATCTGAACGAGGACATTTTCAAAGATTACAAAAAGGTCGGTGATTTTGTAACCTTTAACGGCGAGGTTTACGGTATGCCGAGCGTACCGAATATGGAAGTTATAATCTACAATAAGACCCTGATTGAAAACCTCGGCTATGATTTGCCGCTTGATCTTTATAAGCAGGGAAAATGGAACTGGGACACCTTTAAAAAGCTTACCACAAGCCTTTGCCGCGAAAAAACAGCCGACGGCGACGCAATAACCGCCTTTTCCTCGTGGGACACAAATATATTTTTAAAGGCTAACAACAGCGGCTTTGTTAAGTGGACGGATCATAAATACGCGCTCAATCTTGAAGATAACAAGCTGCGCGAGGCGCTTAATTATTTCCAAAACTTATCCTCTGTCGGGGCGTTTACGGGCTGGCAGGGCTGGAGTCAGGCTGATTTTCAGCTCGGCACAATGGCAATGTGCGTTGACCGCTTCGGCAATAAAACCCACTTTGTATC
>CAKSQS010000115.1 GCA_934486705.1 uncultured Eubacteriales bacterium | reverse complement strand
TTTTTATATTTTGTCCGTTACCTCGGCTATTCTTTCGGCTATCGCTTTCATACCCTTATCTCCCGGGTGGTTTGCAACGCCCTCGTGCTCAAAAAGCCCAACGGCTTTCATTTCGTCATTATCGCCCAAGTCGCCGAGCGGTATAAACGCCTTGCCGTTTTCCTTTGCGTACTCGCACAAAGCCGCGTCACCGGGGTGTCTCCAAAAGCCGTCGGTTACAATTATTTCAGCCTTTTTATCCTTATTCAAAAAGTCTAAAAGCTTTGCATACTCTTTTTTAAACACCGTGCTGTCAAAGCCATCAGCGGGGCAGTTTTCAATAAATCTTGCAATAATCACATCCGCACCGAAGTCCCGCGCGTTTTCGTAGTATTTGTAGGTTTCTTCACCCGTTTTATATTGCCTTTCCCATTCGGCAACCTGGCATATGCAAAAAGCCGCGTTCGGGTGCTTTTGCCGTATTCTCTTCATAAGTATATGAACGTAGTCGTTTTCCTTAGCCGACGCCGCCATTCCCCACTCGCCGTGCCAACCTATTTCGGGGCGTATGCCGTGCAGGGTTATGGAATTTCCCGCAAAGAGGAATTTAGGGCTGCCGCCGGGGTTTTCAAACCTTACAAACTCGCTTTCTTTAAGCTGATTTTTAGCGGCTACCGTGTTCTTTTCAAGCTCTGCGTATGTTTCAAATTTAAGGTCTATAGTATCATTTGCGCGCCACTCCATATCTTCCTTGCAGAGCGGCTTGCCGTTTACCGTAATGCCCGTTACGGTTATATCTTTAAAATAAGTATCCTTATAGTTTGATTTAAAGTTTACGGGTATGCGCGGCTTACCGTTTATAAGGGGCAGATCCTCGTCATAATAAACGTTTATGTTTTTATATGTAACGCCATGCACCCTGCCGTGCCTGCCCGCCGCACCTATTTCATGGTATGCGTCTATGGGGATATTGTAAATTTTCAGGTGATATTCGTTTCTGAATGTATTGTTTGTAATATTTATGAGAACGGGATAAGTATTCTCATTTTGTTTATCATAAACTGTATCATCCTTGCCTTGATATACCTCGGGTGTATCAAATGAATTATATTCTACGTTTATGTTTTTAAACACAATGTCGGATATATCCGCACAGTCGCCGTTTTGTATATCCAGTGCGGCTGCGCCGCCCCTTAAAATATCGCTGTTTTTAAAGGTGATATTTCGGTACTCGTTGCAGGCGGTTTCAATGCCTATTTCCATACATCTGCCCCAGTCGCACCACAAAACGCAGTTATCCACCGTTATATCTCTGTTATCCGTCTTGATATAGCGGTCTATCCCCTTTATCGTTATTGTATCGTCAAAAGAGTGTATAAACGAATTTTTTATATCTATGCGCTGCGAATTTACAATATCTATTCCGTCGGTGTTGTATTTCCACTGCCCGAACACCTTTATATTGTCTATAAGCACATTTTCACAGTGGAAAAGGTTCACGCACCATATTGCGGAGTCGCGCAGCAGCACGCCCTCTACCGTAACATCCTTGCAATCGTAAAATTTAAGATTTCCGTTTGTATAGCTTTCGTAGCAATGCTTTGCCACTCTTGCCTCGCCGCTGCCGTCAAGCACGCCGTTGCCGAATATTTTTATATCCTCCGCGTTTTCGGCATATATCCAGCCGTACACCAGCGCGTCCTTATCTACATATATGCTTTCGTGGCTTTTAAGCTCTATGCGCTGCGGGAAGTGTATTCCCG
>CAKSQS010000114.1 GCA_934486705.1 uncultured Eubacteriales bacterium | reverse complement strand
GTAGGGGAAATGCCGGATTGCTATATGTCTATCGGCGGTGACGGTATTACCCTGTTCACAAATGTCAGTGTGCCCGATGGCGGTACGCCGAAATATCAGTGGTATGTCACGGATATAGAAAACATGGCGATGATTCGTGCCATTGACTACGAAGAGGGAGACAGCTATCGGGTTCCGGAGGAATTGGGAGTGAAATGGTACTGTTATGCTGCTTGGAATGTGGTCGGAGGTTTAGAGAGTGAGCCGACATACAGCCGCCTGATCCGTGTGGAATTTTACAAAAACAGTTCCGCGCACACCCACAGCTTCGGCAAGTGGATGGTGACCACTAAGCCAACCTGTACAGAGGCAGGCATTAAGACTCGGGAATGTGATTGCGGTGTTACCGAACGGGCTGAAGTTCCTGCTGCCGGACATAATTGGGATGCGGGAACAATAACCAGAGAACCTACTTCCAAAGCCGATGGCGAAAAGACCTATAGCTGCCTTGTCTGTAAGGCAACTATGACAGAGCCGGTAAAATACAGCGGGAGTCTTGAAAGCGACAATGATGAAAAAAGCAGCGTTGAGCCGGATAAAGACATGAGTACCGATCTAAAAGAAAATCATGAAAAAAATACAGCACAAACCTCTCCTGCGGAGAGCGAAAGGGCTTCTTTCCCGTGGTGGATCGCTGCCGTTATCGCCGCAGTGGTGATTGGCGGGGGTATTTTGGCAATTGTTTTAATTCGAAAAGGCAGTGATAAATGATGAAAAATATCGTTCTGGACATTCAGAGCAATATCCATGCGCATACCATGGAGCGAATGCTGATGCAGGAACCGGACGATTGCCGGGTTGTGATCTCCGAGTCGCCGGATTCCACCGCCGAGTGGTGCAAAACGCATCGACCGGATGTGCCTTTAAGACCGCTCCATTTGCAGTCGGCTGATAGAAAATAGTCGTGAAAATGTTTTCTTGAAAACAGATAAAAACCTCTCGTATGTTATACATAGAACATATGGGAGGTTTTTTATTATGACGGATTTACTGGATATATTGAACGAGGTCGTTGAGAATGACGAGGCTGAAAAAGAAAATCAATTTGAAGAATTGCCGCCGGAAGAAAATAAATACGAAGACGTACAGGATACCGAGCAGGAAAACACGGATTCTAATACAGGGTTTGAAGCCGGCGTATCAAACAGTATAGGCAGAGGGGCTGTCGAAAATATAATAAAGAATACCGTATATGAAAAATATAATATTGACGGGAAAGCAATGAAGGATTTTTCAAAGCTTTCGCCTACCGAAATGATTTCGGATTTCAAGGGTTCTGTTTGCGAGCTTGGGCGTATAAGAGAGGACTATAAAAACGGTACATATACTAAAGCGGAATATAACGCTTTATCTTCAAGGGTAAAAGGTGAAATATCCGGCAAAATGCTTGAAATCGGCAGCTTGAATCAAGAGCTTTATCCGAACTGCTTGAAATGTCGCGTAAAGCAGGATTGGCTGAATATTTAAGAAATTAGCTTATAGGAAGTGTAATGATAATTAAAACTGAATATCCGGGATTGTTACGCCTTATTGTTTGATTGAACCGGCAGAACCGATACAGCGTTAAGCTGTGTTGTTTGCATGCAAGCAAGGGGTGTTTTTTGTTGCAAAAAATTCCCGACCTTTTTAAAGGGCGGGAATCGGATAGAGTAAATTATGCTTTTTGCTTTACGCTTTTCTTGCGCAGATAACGGCTGTAATAGTCAAGCGCAGTGATAATATATTCCTCTGCTTTGGCGTCTGGCGTGCCTTGAGGGATA
>CAKSQS010000113.1 GCA_934486705.1 uncultured Eubacteriales bacterium | reverse complement strand
CTTGCCAGAATGACCGAGGAGTCCTTTTTGCGCACACGCTTCATGCAGTTGCGCAGATATTCGATTGTAGTCATATTTGTGAGGAACAAATACAGCTCGTCCACCGATGCCGCCGTGCTGCCTTTGCCGAGCAGCTCGTTGCTCATAAAGGACAAAATATTGAACAGCATACAATCCTTTAAGCGGCGGTTGGTATCCATAAGCCCTTTCACACCAAACACAAGGAAGTTGGAGTCGTTAATGTTTGTGTGGCCGTTAAAGTATTTGCTTTCCGAGCCGACGCACATGGAATGGATTCCGAGGCAGACCTCTTGGAGCGTTTTCTCTGTATAGAGATATTTTCTCTGCTTGTCGTAGGTCATAAATTCTTCTTCGCAGAGCACGTAAAAGTCCTGCATGACCGGAAAGTCCGAGGACTTCTTCATACTGTAATCCGTGCTGTCGGTAATGCCGAATCGGGCATACAGCTTGGAAAGCAGGATTTCAATGGTGTCAATCTGTGCATCGGTAAAATCCTTGTAGCTGCGGAAGAAGTCTTTCAAAAAGGCAATATGCTGTGAAAGCCGTGTCACTTTCCTAAACGCTTCCGGGCAGGCTGTGCCTGCTTCCGATTCGCGCATCGGGTCTGTTTCTTCGCTAAACCCGTTCCCCGCGTCCGAAGTATCGTTCCAAACTTTAGGTTCTAATGGGTTTATAATATACTCACCGGACATAAAATCTATATAGCATCCGCCGAGGGCATCGCACAGATCCTCGTACTCCGATTCGGGGTCGAGGCAGATGATGCGCTTGCCCGATTCACGGATATTTGTAAGTATAAGTTTAAGCAAATAACTCTTGCCCTGACCGCTGTTGCCGAGAATGAGGATATTGCTTGTGGTTTTGTCCTCTGCGCGGCGGTCAAAGTCTACAAGAATGTTTGAGCCGTATTTATCTTTCCCGATATATAAGCCACGCGGGTCTGTTTTGCCGGAGAAGTTGAATGGGTACATATTTGCAACAGAGGACGCAGGCAGCACTCGTTCATACTGTGCGCCGAACTGGTTTGCGCCCACGGGCAGAACAGAGAGAAAGCCCTCTTTTTGCCGTAAGGTCAGCCTATCAATGGAAATCTTGGAGCGGGTCAGTTCCATTGCAATATCGCTCTGCAGTTCCTTGAGCTTTTCCATGCTCTTGGCTTTCAGTTCGATAAACACCGAGCAATGAAGCAACGGCTCTTTATTCTTGCGGAGATTGGCGAGCAGTTCAATAACATCCTGCAAATTGCCCTCTGCCTCAATGGTTTCGCTTACATCATTGCCGCCGCTTTTAAGTCGGTTGCGGCGAGTGGCGTTTTGGATAATTTTACGCTGTTCCATAGATTCCACCAAGCGATGATAAATGCGCAAGGTTACGCCGTTGCGGTCGGCAAGCTGCGAGAGAATTGCCTGTTCCTCGGTAGTAGGCGGATACTCACGAATTGCCCACACAGAGCGGTAGCTGTCGCCTGCGATATAATGGTCGGATAAAAATTTAACTGTGCCGGGCAGGATCATATCGAAGAAGTCCTTGGTGCGGATCTCCTCTGCCTGCTCCGGCGTTAATACTTTCGGTTTTTTCTTAAACATAGTTTTCCTTTCTGCTACGCTCGTAGCTTTTTTTAATCTTCATCAGCTTGCAAAGCAACTCATCCACATCTTCGGTGGGCTTTTGCCCGTCAATATATGCGCATTCCGTGCTTTCATCACAAGCGTGATATATTCGTTGATTTCGCTTTTGTCTATAGTTAAATACCGTTTTTCATCTTTGAATTTCATCATAAAAAATCCCCGTATAATTG
>CAKSQS010000112.1 GCA_934486705.1 uncultured Eubacteriales bacterium | reverse complement strand
TTTTTACATTAACACTTCCGTCACCGTTCCATCCTTAAAGCATATTTTTATCATATCGGCCGACATAACCTTTATACAGTCTATAAGCTGCCTTACTACTTTATCGTCATATTCAACGGGATGATTTTTAAGCCCTGTTACCACCTCGCGCATTTCATTAAGCATATCGCCGTCGAGTGCGGATACATCGCTCTGCATTTCTTCGAGTTCATCTTTCATAGAGTATAGCTCGGCATACAGCTCGCTGAATTTATAATCAAGCTCACCGTTTTGCGCCTCGTCACTGTTAAGCCTTGCAAGATCGTCAATAACCTTTTCTATTTCCGCAATTCGTCTTTGCCTTTGTATTATCCCGTCCGTATCGCGCTGCGAACCAAAGCTTTCAATATGATTCATTATTCCGCCGATATTTATTTCTTCCGAATTTGCCTTTTTTGTTATTGCCGCGGCTATTGCGTTATGCAGCCTGCTTTCTTCAACCGAAGGGGAATTTTTACAGTATTTTTTACCGTAGTCAAGTCGGCTCACGCAGCGCCAGACAATTTTCTTCTTTCCGTCCCGCGACCATGTGCATCTCCTATACGGCGTCCCGCATTCTCCGCAGTACAGCAGTTCGGTAAGCGCATATTTCCCCGAATATCTTCCGAGCTCGGTTTTTGTACCCGTCTGCTTTACCTTTTTCTTTCCTGCCCTGCGCGCTATTTCTTCCTGCACTCTATCGAAAATTCTGCGCTCGACAATCGCCGGATGGCTGTTTTCCACATAATACATCGGCAGCTCGCCGTTATTCTTTTTTACCCGCTTGCTTATGGGATCGGTTATATAAGTCTTTTGCAGAAGCGCATCGCCTTTGTATTTTTCGTTTTTAAGTATTGACTTTATGCGTTCTGAAAACCACCTGTTTCCCCCGCCCATTGTGGGAACATTTTCATCCGTCAGCTGTTTGGCTATTTCAAGATAGGTTGCTCCTGCAAGAAAGTCATTGTATATACGCCTTACAATATCCGCCTGCTCCGGAACAATTTCGGGCTGACCGTCCGCGCCCTTGCGGTAACCGAGGAATGTTTTATAGCTGAACCTGACATTGCCGTTTTTAAGACTCTGCCTTATTCCGAGCTTTACATTCATACTTATAGATTCGCTTTCCGCCTGCGACAGCGCGCCGAACAGGGTCAGCAGAAGTTCGCTTGATACCTGAATTGTATTGATTCCCTCCTTTTCAAAGATTATAGGTATTCCGAGCTGTTTCAGCTCTCTAACATACATCAGGCAATCAAGGTTATTTCTTGAAAATCTTGAGACGGATTTTGTTACTATCATATCTATTTTACCCTTGCGGCAGTCCTCAATCATCTTCATAAAGCCGGGACGCTTTTTCGCAACTGTGCCGGTTATTCCCTCGTCGGCATAAATGCCCGCCATCTGCCATGTGGGTTTCATCATAATCATTTCGGTATACATAGCTTTCTGCGTTTCAAAGCTGTGTTCCTGTTCTTCCCTGTCTGTTGAAACACGGCAGTATGCGGCTACTCTTTTCGGGCGCATATCTATGCGGCTTTCCCCCTGCATTTCGGCTATCGGCGGTATTACCGTAACCTTTCTTACCGTCTGTGCGCAAATATTCATATTACTAATCCCCCTTTCCTAAAACAGTTCCGTTTTTTAAAGTAAGTCTTACCGTTCCGTCCTTTTCCATAACCGTCGCCTTTACCGTTCTGCTGAATATTTCACCCGAAAATTCCGAAAGCGGAGCCATATCTATAAGCTCCGCTTTCATTCTCTCGGTTATATGTCTTGCAGTTTCGTTTTCTCTGTATTTTTCCTCCGCACATTCAAATATAAGTTTTTGAACAGCCGTTATATCCAC
>CAKSQS010000111.1 GCA_934486705.1 uncultured Eubacteriales bacterium | reverse complement strand
TTCGCCTCAATCCCCGGATGCGTCTTTTTCATGCGCACAATGCAGCATAAAGACTCCGCAGCCAGATTTTCCTCCGTCACGCGGAGCAGTTCCGAATCCATGACATACCTCTCTTCTTAAATACTTTATGTATCAAGATATTAATGGAAGCTCGCGTGCTTTAATTTCCCCGAAGATATTGTCAAGTTGAGTATTTACGAGATTGGAAAATCCAGAAAATATATTATGATCAATTATATGAATCCTCCATCTTAAGTCTGGATTGGTATTTCCTGAAAAAGCGAGGAAACGCTCTTTTACGGAAGCTTCATATATTAATCTCCCTTCCTTTAATAGTCTATCTTTGGGAGCATCATAACAATAAATAAACACATGTGTGTATGGATATTCTTTCATTCTATCAACGATCCGTTGCCACCAAAGTTTATCTGTATCGCCTATAGACATTCCATAGACATATATAAATGAACTTTTTTTAATTATGTCGAATGCTTTTTCATCCACCCGCGATCCGATATTATTATTGTACTTTTGCTTAATAAATGAATCCAGGTATATGGGAGAGACACCTTCGAAAATTGTCATATTTGCAATCTGTGAAGTGTCATTTACCCCAAAAATCATCTCGACTTCCGTTGTCCCATGAACGTGGATCGATTTTCCAAATGAGTTATTGAATGATGTACCTTTGTATTCACGAGTTCCTAATTGAATTTTCTGTTGTTTTGCTGCATTTATCAATGTATCAATAATACTCGTATAATTAAATATTATGAAGTTATAATTAAATCCCCCTTCGAAGATGTCTAAGGATTTGTTTACCTGTTCAAGTTGGGCTTCTGTTAGTCCTGAACGAAATTCACTAATTGCGTCAACGAAGGCTTGCCCGTGATTATGAACATCTACCCTTTTTTCTTGTTCTTGAAGATATACTGCCAGTTTTCTGCAAAAATCATTACGTCTTTTTGAGAACGAATCTGCTTTCTTTCCCAGTTCTGCTATATCATCCGTATAATGACCGAAAGCTAATTCTGCATTAGCCCATAATCCTGTTGCCGAATCCAAGTGCTGTCTTCGAATATCTGCCTTAAAACCACGAATCTCTTCGTCATCGCCAGACTTCTCCTGCAGATAGAAGTTCAAAAAGTCATTGTAACTCGTATCAAGTCCAAGATTCAAATCAAAACCATTACCAATCAAAAACGTAATATTCAATATTTTTCACCTCTCGCAGTATTTTATATAGTTAGTTGGCTAACTTTTGGTAGTGGCGCATCAGTTCTGCGACGCAGGTTGCTTCAGTGGTTTCGCGGACGGACATACCGTAGGCTTCCATGACGGCTTTGTCGTTCTGTTGGTGTGCCTTCCGTAGTTCAGGCGGCATGGTTACTTCGTCGTACAGGTCGGCGAGGGAGCAATCCGGGTATAGTGCGCGGGCATCAAGGATAGCCTGTGCAGTCTGCTCGATCTTTGCTTTCTGTGCGTCGGTAGGCGTAGGCCAAGGAAAATTGTTATATACAATGTCCTTTGAGTAACGATAGTCACTCTTCAATCTGCCGCATACCGTGCGCATCCACGCCATGTGGACATTGGATTCGAGCACACCGAAGTGGAACAGTTCTGCATCTGGGATCAAGAACAAGAGGTCACTTGCGATAACGCTTGCATCTAAGAAGCCCAGCGGAATATAGCGCCGACGCTCCGAGGATGTCTTAGGAACTGCAATGTAGCGCCCTGTTTGTGGTTGAGCAATTTGACAGAATAAGGACGGAGTTTCTGCAAATTTTCTCGTTCCTGCGGCTTTACTCGCCATACGAAAATCCCTCACGCTTTGAATTCGAGCTTTGACCGTTGGACACTTCGAGATTTCAGATGGTTTTGCACCTATGAGCCATAGACAATACCTCTTCTTATTCTTAAGAAACTCTTCTGCACCAAGATAGAGATGAACCC
>CAKSQS010000110.1 GCA_934486705.1 uncultured Eubacteriales bacterium | reverse complement strand
AAAAAACTTTTAGTTTTACAAAGGGATTATCTCATGGTTTTAGGCCAAAAGCACGGTACTAACTATTTACCGTATACATTTTTTCTTTCTTCCACGACCGTTGCCCTTCACCGGTTTGCAGAGATCGGAGTAGCGCTGCAGGATATCCGTGAAGGTTTTGAACTCATAAGGATCCATTTTCGTAAAATTAATTTTGAAAAGTTTGCTGTACATAACCATCTGTGCTTGGGTAGCGTTATCTGCTTTTTTCAGTTCATCAAAGGTGCTAAGCATATCTTCAACCGGTGTAATCGGATCCCCGGTATCTGCATCTTTACCATGAGCTTCCCGTAGGTCTTTTGCAATTTTCACAATATCATTTCCGAGCAGATTATTAAAATAATTGTCTTCGTTAATGGAAGCCGCTTCCAGTGTTTTAATATAGTGATCACTGTCGGGAACACCGTTATTTTGTAAACGAAGTCTGGTCTGCTCAATCATCGTATTCATGTTTCGAATCTGCATTCCGGCGAGATTGTCAACATAGATTTCCAAATCGGAAAGGAGGTTCAAAAATTCCGGATGCTTGATCATTTCACAAATCAGGCGAACATTCAGTTTGCCGCTCTTTAACAAATCTATGGTGTCATCATCCAATCCCAATTCATCCACAGCGAAAGGATGTTGCTTGCGATTTTCTGTGAGTCCCAGTAAGTAATCAGAAGTAACACCATAAAAATCAGCCAGGATGACAATTGCCTTGTGTGTAATTTCCTTATAATCATCCGTTTCATAATTGCCCAAGGCAGCTCTGGACAGTCCGGTCTGTTCTGATAGTTCCTGTAAAGACAGTCCTCGTTCGACGCGTAGATCTTTCAATTTTTCTTGTATTGATAATTTGCACTTCAAAATATATTCCTCCCAATTCACTTACCCACCAATTAGAAAATTTGTGTAACCACATTATAACAGAACGTATATTCGATTAAAAGAGCAATTTCCAAAAGCATGGATATTTTAACTTTTGAGTAGTATTTCCTACCTTTTGGATATACGGGATAAGGCCTGTGATTTTGAGAAAATCAGTTTATGACAACTGAATGAGCATTCCAAATCACTACCGTATCGGGGAAACTAAGCGATGATCTGTAAAGACAGGGAGCGAGCCAAGAACGTGATAACGGCACAGTCCAAAACAGTCTATAAGGCTAAAGAACCCAGAGGTTACCTGCCAGGAAATGATTTGGGTAGATGACAAAGAACACGAACAAAATGAAATGTGGGAGGAAATACAGATGACAGAAAACAAGAATCTTGAAGAACTTCGAAATGAGCTGAAACAATCAAAACAGGAGAAGATCCAGCTGGAGCATCAGATCCAGCGAAAGAAAAATCAGCTTTCATATCGGGAAAACTTTAGCCGTAAGGAACGCAGCCACAGATTGATTGTTTGTGGAGCTATCTTCGAAAAGTATTTTCCAGTGGTGAAAGATTTATCGGAAAAAGAATTGAGCGAGGTATTAAGTTCTGTAAATGTTACAGCATTTGGCAGGGAACTTGATAGAGCTATTGAACAGATGCGAAAGGAAGTGACTGAGTAATGGCATTATATCATTTCCATGTATCAAGGGTGCTTAGAAGCAGAGGACAGTCCTCTGTTGAATCAGCAGCTTACCGAGCTGGTGAGAGATTAGAAGATCGATATTATGGAAAAATTGCTGACTACACTGCCAAAGGTGGTGTGATTTGTAGTGAAATTTTAGCTCCGAACTATGTTCCGGAGCCTTTTCATAATAGAGAGTATTTGTGGAATACGGTGGAAGAAATCGAAAAGCATCCCAAAGCTCAGTTGGCATATAGCTTTGATTTTGCATTGCAGAATGAATTTTCTCTTGAAGAAAATATTACAATTGCAAGACAGTTTGTACTGGAGAATTTTGTGGCAAAAGGAATGATTGTTGATATGGCAATTCATGATCCTGATAAGGGTGAAGGTATACCTAATCCCCATGTGCATGT
>CAKSQS010000109.1 GCA_934486705.1 uncultured Eubacteriales bacterium | reverse complement strand
ACTCGCAGTCTGAATTGTGTGAGATGCTTGTTAATCTCTCGGTCAGCTTAAAAACCTGCAAAGGAAAAAAGGTGTACGGTTATCTGCCGCCGAAAGTGAAAAAAGAAGTTGATGAAATTCTGAAAACCGTTTCAAAGGACGAATATGTGCAGAGGCTGTATAACGAATGGTGTATGTTGCAGCGGAAAATATACGGAATTTATACGGATAAAGATGTTGAGTTTGCACCGCTTTGGGAGAATAAAGAATTCAAAAAGTTGAAAAATGCGATTGTTTCGGAAGCTGAAAAGCTCGGAGGCAGTCGCATTTTTATTGACGAAGAAACGGAAAAGAAAGAACAGGAGAATGATGAAAACGGTGAATATACAGAGCCGGAAACCTATGAACCGAAAGCCGATACGGACAGTCGGGTAAAAAATATAAATCCGAAAGTTATATCCTCCGCCGCAAATTTGTTTTGCAGACTTGCAAGTATCATTGAAAACGATACGGAAAGAAAAACGGAAGGATTTTATAAAACCATTGTTGACTCTAAGGAAAGAAAACATATCATCAGAAAAAAGCAGAGTCTTGGTATGAAAATGAGGTGATTGTGTTTTGAAAAAGAAAAGATTTTCCGATGAGCAGCTCCAAAGGGCAAGCGGTATAGATATTGTGGCTATGCTGCAAGGAGAGGGTGAGAAACTCAAAAAGCAGGGCAGAGTTTATCGGTGGATGAGATACGACAGTACCGTGATAGACAGAAACCGCTGGTACAGACACAGCCGTGAGATCGGCGGCGGTCCGATTCAGTTTATGCAGCATTTTTACGGTATGGATTTTGTGGATGCGGTGAAATATCTGCTTGACGGTGAGGAGGGAGCGGAGTTTGTTCAGGCAAGCCGAACTCCCGAACCGAAACTGCCGTTTACTCCTCCGAAACTGTCGAAAAATATGCACAGAACATTTGCGTATTTAATTAAGACAAGAAAAATTGACGCGGATATTGTTCAGCATTTTGTCAATGAAAAGAAAATCTTTGAAACCGAGGAATATCATAATGCTGCATTCTGCGGTTATGATGAAAAGGGCGAGATGAAACAAATGCACCTGCGAAGTACACTGCCCGGAAACAGATTTTTTATGGATATAGACGGCAGCGATAAACAGTATTATTTCAGGCACATCGGGACAAACAGCGATGTCTATGTGTTTGAGGCACCGATAGATATGCTCTCATACATAACAATGAATAAGGAAAATTGGCAGGAGAGCAGTTATGTGTGCCTCGGCGGTGTTGCAATAGACGCACTTAAAAATGTACTGAGAACAAATGAACAAATATCAAAGGTCTATATGTGTGTTGACAGAGATGATGCCGGGGATAAAACTGTCAAAAGAATAGGCGATGAGCTTAATGAAATGGGCTACGAATGGGAGAGAATACTTCCTGAAAATAAAGACTGGAACGAAGATCTTACAGCAGAGAGTGAACAAACAGAAAATTTTGAATTGACAATGTGAAGGGAGATGACAGAGTGAATAATTCAGTAACAACACTTATTATTATGGGAGCGGTTATGTTTGCGGTTATAGGGATACTGACAGTGGTATCAAATATCTACAGCCTAAATAATATAAAGAACAAAAGAGTCGGACACGGACAGCACGGTAACGCCCGATTTGCCACCGAGAAAGAGGTTAAAAAGATATACAGGCTCGTACCCTATGAACCGAAAAAATGGCGAAATACGCAAGGTAACGGCGAGCTTCCGCAGGGAACGGTGGTCGGTATGCGAAAGCACGGCGGCAAGCTGTGTGCGGTTGTCGATCCCGGCGATGTTCATACAATGATGATAGGCGCGGCAGGTGTCGGTAAAACTGCGTGCTTTTTATATCCGAACCTCGAATATGCGTGTGCGTCGGGAATGAGTTTTCTTTCAACCGATACAAAAGGCGACCTCGCAAGAAACTACGGCAATGTATGTAAGCAATACGGATATAATGTTGCGGTTATAGATTTGAGAAATCCGGTGCAAAGCGACACATTTAATATGCTGTCTATGGTGAATAAATATATGGACGCATACCGTGAAACAAGAGAGCTTTCAGATAAAGCAAAGGC
>CAKSQS010000108.1 GCA_934486705.1 uncultured Eubacteriales bacterium | reverse complement strand
AAGGCGGCGCGTGGGGGTGTGATGTGTATTATCATGCTGTACGCGGCGTTTGAGGATATTAAAACACGCGAGTGCGCCGACTTTTTATCCGTAATGCTCGGCATAACCGGAATTATAGGTAAAGAGCCGAAAGAATTGATTTTATCCTTAATCGCCTTTGCCGGGATCGTTTTAACACTTTTAATATCCTCCGCCGTAACCAAAAACGGGATAGGCGGCGGAGATGTCAAATTTGCAGGCGCGGCGGCGCTTGTGTTAGGATTCTTTAATACCGCCGCAGCGTTGACGGCAGGATTGCTTATAGCGGTAATAGTAAGCAAGCTAAAAAAAGAGAAAAGCTTTCCGCTGCTGCCGTATTTAGCGCCGGCATTTATGACGGCATATTTTATAGCATAAGCAGTAAGCGGCAAGACACAAAAAAGGAGGTAAGAAATAAAAAAATGAGAAAAAGAACAATATTGGGTATTGTCTGCATATTTTTAAGCCTTTTAATTACATTCGGTTTTTCGCCCTTAATAAACAGGCTTTTGGGCGGAGATATGACGGTTATACGGCTTTCACGGGATGTAAGACAGGGCGAGGAAATAACGGCAGACTGCACCGAAAGCGTAAAGGTAAAAAAGTCCACCGTGCCAAGCGGAGTAATTCTGAATTTAAAGGATATAAAGGGGAAATATGCTTTGTCGGATCTGTATGCGGGAGATTATCTTAAAAAAGAAAAGCTGTCGGGTACGGGCAATAGTGTAAAGGAGGCGTTTGCAAGCCTTGACGGGGATAAAAGCGCCGTCAGCTTTACGGTCAAAAGTCTTGCGGCGGGGCTTTCGGGCAAGATAACCGCCGGGGACATTATAACCCTGCTAATAACCGACAAGAACGGCGAAACCAAGATTCCGCCGGAGCTTAAATATTTAAAGGTCATAACCACCACAACGGGCGACGGCACCGACGCAGATAAAGCAAAGGCAAACGAAAACGGAGTAAAGCCGACTGCCGCTGCCGTGACCGTGCTTTGCAATTCGGCGCAGGCAAGGCTTATTGCCGAATATGAAAACAGCGGGAATATACAGGTTTCTTTAGCTTACAGAGGTAAAGCAGAAAACGCCAATGTCTTTTTAGAGGCGCAGGAAAAATATTTCGGAGGGAAATAAAAGAATGAGTAAATTAACACTTCTTTGCGGACCGCCCCAGAGCGGCAAAACCGCAGTAGGAATTAAAATAGCGCAGGAAATATATTACCACTTTAAGGGCAGCGTAATATATATTTCCGCCGACACCGTAACGCCGTTTATGGGATTGGTTTTTCCAAGCGCAAGCGAAAAACAGCTTTTTTCTTTAGGCGAGGCGCTGGAGCATACAAGCATTACAAAAGAGAATGTTTTGCGGCATACCGTGCCGCTGCCGAAAGCGGACAATTTCGGGTTTTTGGGATATAAGGCGGGAGAAAACAGATATACATATTCCCGCCCTACCAAGGATAAAACCGCGGAGTTTTTTGAGGTGTGCAAAGCTCTTGCAGACTATGTGTTTTTGGATTGCACATCATCGCTTGACGACCCGTTATCCGTTTACGGTATGGCGGCGGCAGACAAGGCTGTGCAGTTAGTAACGCCGGATATCCGCTCGGCGGCATATTACGCTTCGTTTGAAAAGACATATGAGCAGATCAAGGGCAAAAGTATAGGCGTAATAAATATAACGGACAAAGACCTGTATTTGCCCGTAGGTGAGGTTAAAGCCGGATTTTCAAACGCTAAATATATACTGCCTTACAGTATATATTTAAAGCAGCAGTATATAACGGGCGAGTTGCCCCAAAAGATACCCGACCAAAAATTCAGCGCTGTGTGCCGCGGCATTGCGGGGGCGGTGCTGTGAACGGGCAGGATTTTTCGGAGCTGCTTAAAGGCACGCAGCGGCATATTTCCGCAGTATATTCGGGTGCTGTAAACGGCAACAAAAAGGAGCAGCTGCGGGCATATACAGAGCAGTATTTAAGGCAAAGCGGGTATACCGATGAAACAGAGCTTAAAGAACTGACGGACAGGCTGTATTCCGAAATGGCGGAGTATTCCGTCCTTACAAAATACCTCGGCAGAAAAGATATTGAGGAAGTGAATGTAAACGGCTGGGACGATATAGCCGTCACCTACCGAAACGGCATAACGGAAAAAGCGGACGAGCATTTTTTAAGCCCGCGGCACGCCGAGGATATTATAAAGCGGCTGCTGCACCATTCCGGCAT
>CAKSQS010000107.1 GCA_934486705.1 uncultured Eubacteriales bacterium | reverse complement strand
GTTGATTTTTCCGGGGTCTCTGACGTGCTGTTCCTTTACTCCGCATCGGTCATAAATAACAGCGAGACGATAAAATAACGCGGAGCTGCATCTATGATGAAAATGAAAAAAGCTACCCACACTGTGCGGGATACAGTGTGGGCAGCTTCAAAAAGCGGATAACACGACGGCATTATTATAAATCGAGCGCCTGGTGCTCAAGGTAGGTTGCTTGAAAAGTCAGGTGCCAAGGCAAGGGTGCGCAAGCCGTCAATATTTGTAAGCTCGATACAACCCTTTGATTTGTGAATCAGTTTTTTGTCATTTAGCTTTTTCAGAGTTTTTGTTACTCGCTCACGGCTTGTTCCGATGTACCGTGCAATATAGTCGTGAGTGAGGTGTATATGCGTTTTTCCGTACCTGTCGTATTCGGCCACAAGAAAAACGGCAAGACGCTGTTCCAGACCGTGAAACAGAATCCACTGCATTGAATCCATAACCATATTAAACCGTTCGGCGATCAACTCATAGGCAAAGCAGCGAAAATACAGGTTGTTTTGCATCAGCTGCTCCATGATCGACATATTAACAACGAGAACCCTACTGCGGCAGTCTGATGTGAGAAACACCTGAAAGGATATTTGGTTGAACAGACTCAAGGCAGAGAATATACAAATACTTTGATCGTGAAGAGAAAACAGGGTGATCTCTCTGCCGTCCGGCGACATTAAATACGCCCGAATTCTGCCCTCGACCAGCAACATAAGGCCGATGTCTTCGCCTGCCTTAGAGTGAATGATGTATGAATCTCTGTCAAAGGAACGAATATAGGCGTTATTTTGAAGCAGATCTTTTTCCGCATGGTTCAAATGATCCCAAAACGGCAGCGCGTGAAGATGTTTTGTTGTTATGTTCATCGGGCGGACTCCTCTCACTATATAATTATTATATCATGCTTTTGCACCGTTGTACAGTGCCGCAGGCACATAGAAAAAGGAAAAACATGACTCAGACCCGGAAAACCGACTCCCGAATTCACATAAAGAGTTTGGAAAAATACCGCAAAAAAACGCCGGAAAAGGAGTTGACCAAAAAAACGCTGGGTGTCAATATTACTTACATATATGTGCATTTTCATATTTGGCAAACCTGTCGAAAGACAATAGCTCAAGTTAAGTGTCTAATCGGAAAAAATCCGTATGATTGACTGCCCGCACTTTTTAAGATTGCGGGCAGTTTTTTTGCGAAAACGCCCTGAACAGTGCCTGTGTCACATATGGTATGTATTTACGGCACAGACAACGGGTGACTGCTATTGTATAATTAAAATGTCATAATAGGTTTGCTGTACCCGTTACCGGAAATTATGCAGATCGCTCGAAAAAGGATGTTAGTAAAGAGAAAGAGGGACAATGGTATGACCGCATTTGACGATGTCCGGCACGGACTGGGTTGCAGTTATATTTCGGATACCCGGTTTGACATGCGAAGACCGGGGACCTCTCTTAAATTGGAAATGCATTTATGTGGTCTTGATTATACAAAGTATCCGCTGGAGGAATTGGAAAAGCTGTACGAGTATTTGTTTGGTGAGGCAACCGCTTTTTGCAACCATATCGAAGCAAAAAGGAAATTTTTAGAAGCTATAAAAATCTAACAGCAATAAATAAAAACTCTTTTGGAGGACTGTCGTATGGCAAAAAACAAAATATCAAAAAGAATTCTGTTCATTGTTGGGGCGGTATTGTGCTGCATTTTCGCAATAATTCTTGCCTGTAACCTGACAATAATTATAAAAGGCGTTGTAAATCCGAAGGTTCCGCCGTCGGTATTCGGCGTCACGCCGATGGTTGTGCAGTCGGGCTCCATGAGCGGCAATGCCGAGGATCATATAGAAGTGGGCGACCTGATCTTTACAGTAAAACCCGATACGGACAAGTTAAAAGCCGGTGATATTATTTCTTATATGGACGGCAATATCGCCGTAACGCACCGCATTGTTGAGGTGCAGACCGCCGCGGACGGAAAGCGCAGCTTTGTGACAAAGGGCGACGCCAACAATACGGAAGATCCGGCAGTCGGTGAGGACGCTGTATTCGGACTGTATAAGGGGCGTATTCCGGGGCTGGGAGATTTCGCCATGTTCCTGCAAAAGCCGCTGGGTATGGCGGTATTTATCGGCATACCGGTGTGCGCTTTTATCATCTACGACATTATCCGCCGCCAGAGAAGCTCCGGCAGAAAGGATAAGGAAACCGAGGAGCTGAAAGC
>CAKSQS010000106.1 GCA_934486705.1 uncultured Eubacteriales bacterium | reverse complement strand
GCACGCAGCAGTTATACGCCCATTGATGTTGCACCTTCTTATCAAGAAATTCGTCAATATGATCTATTGCTGTCACGGGGCAGTCAATAAAACCGTTTTCATAGAATGAAACATCGGAAATAGCGTCCATAATCATGCAGTTGCCGATTAACGGTTTAACGATGGAGTGTGCATAGCGATATGCTTCAAGGTGTTCTTTTGCCGGTTCATCGGAAATGTGGAAGATACATTTGCCGGCTACTCCTTCATTTTCAAGAAATGTCATCAGCTTAGGAAGCATCTGTTCAAGAAATTCTTTATACGATGAATCATGTGCCGGAACATGCCAGCCGAAAGCAAGACTTTCCTTGCCGTTTTCAATAACTTTTATACACGGACTGTATTTAAGCCCTGCCTGAGAAAAGAGGTGCGAGATTTCAAAATACTCAATTCCGTTTTTTTGACACAATGAAATCCAGCGCTTGAGTTTTTCAAAACCAAAGGAGTATTTGCTGCCGCTTTTTGTAATATCCAAAAGCTGAGTGCAGGGACGAACCACACCGACCGCAACGTCAAGGGATGAAGACAGAACGGGGGTCAGGAGCATATTAATTCCCAAATCGGCAGCTGCTTTCATATAAGCATCGATATATTTCCAGTGTTCCTCACTGTATATTTCAACATGATGAATATCGGCTATACAATCACCGTGAAACCACTGTGTGTAAATAACTTCCGCGTCGGGAAGCTCTGCATCAATAACGTCAATGCCTAAGCTGCATGTTTTCGTTTGCTTGTCGCCGCTTACCATGTCAGATTCGGTTATTAAAATATCGATGTTATAACTGCCGGTGTTTAAATCTTTCGGAATATTAACATCAATCCACAGCGCTCTGACGCTGTTTACAATGTGAAGCGGAAAATCGCAGCTGTTAACCGGAGTTAATATATCCGGCATAACTCCGGGGGAACGCGTTATGAAATCGCTGTCGCTATAAAGCGGTGACACGGGCATATCCATAACGGCATTATCAACCGTATAAAGCTTTATGTGTTCTTTAAGGGGAGAGATTACCTCGATTCCCAGGTCAATGCATTCAGCCGAAGAAAATGCAATCTGGTAGCAAAAACGCTGACCTTTTACCGCGAAAGCATGCTTAATCTCACGGCAATCCATGTCAGATGAGCTTCGTACTTTCGGCATGCAGGAAATTTGCTTTATTATGCAATTCATATTATCACCTCGATGAATAGTATAAAGTAATTAAGCGGGAAATGCAATGGCATATAACTGATTGTTATTGTCACGATTTTAACTTATGCCGGTCTGTTTGTTTAAAATCAATATTCAACAACAAATGCAGACAATTGCATAAACAAATATAAACAATTATTCCAAAAGGCGAGCATTGAACGCGACCGGTATTCGGGATATACTATATGTCAGAAAAATAGATAAAGGAGTTTGTGGATATGAAGAAAATGAAAAGAGCAGTCTCGGCATTGTTATGCATTGCGGTTGCATTTGCAAATGTGGCATTGGTAAATGCAGACAGTGCAAAAGTATACAGTTTCTCAGATCCGGGGTTTATGTCCGACGCCGATTTCTTCGGAGTATACGATTCCGCTCAAAAAAGATGGACAAATGCAGGTAAAATTAACTATGAAGCTCCGTCGGGAACAGCCGGACTCAGCATGGACGAAGTGAAAAAGGCTGTTATGAACGGCGATTACGCATCGGCAAAAATTACATATAAGCAGTATTATGTTGAGAAATCAAAAACATTTGGGATAAACCGCTCGGGAAGTAACACGAAAGAGGGGCGGCTCGCTTCACGTCTTTTTGAAAATCAAATGTTATACAATGCGAATGCGGTCACACTTATTGATATTTTCAGCGTCGGTCAGAGTGAATCGCAGGCGAATATCGACTTTACATCGGATTTAAAAAGTGTGATGACTCAGCCGATTCCGAAAACGAATATAATCCTTGCTTCCGTTAAAAAGGACGGATCGAGCGCCGAATTTGCTTCACGTACGGCGGAAGATGAATCTGAACGTCCTTTTGTTGAGGTGTCGGCAGGGGGAAGTGTTTATAAAATATATCCGAGCGGAGATACATATATATCCGCAGGAATTAATAAAAACACAAACTATGGAAACGCGTCTGTATTAAGGGTTGAGGAAAGTGTTTCATCAAGAAATCCGAGCGGCGCATGGGAAAAAGGTTTATCGGATACGGGAACAACATGGGCGAATGGAGAATTTGCTGACGAGAATACGAAAAGAGCTTATTTATTTTACGATTTTTCTGAATTAAAACAGCTTGGAACCATTACAAAAGCAACTTTGAAGCTTTCCGGGAAAAACATCGGAAACGATACTGATATGGAA
>CAKSQS010000105.1 GCA_934486705.1 uncultured Eubacteriales bacterium | reverse complement strand
TTTTGTGCTATTATTTAAGGGAAACAGAACGGAGGTAAGGGAATGAGAACCTTCAACTATTCCGCAATCAAGGAGCAAAAGTGGGATTCGGATATCTTAGGACTGATTGCAGCCATATACAAGGAAGCCGGAAAACAGGAACTGTTTTTGAAACAACGCCCGCAGGAACTTGAAAAGCTCATTGAAATTGCCAAAATACAAAGCACCGAAGCATCAAACGCCATTGAGGGAATTGTTACTACGAACACACGAATACGGCAGCTTGTTGAGGAAAAGACCGCACCGAAAAATCGTGACGAGCAGGAAATCGCAGGATACCATGATGTGCTGAACATCATTCACAATGATTTTGATGCAATTCCCGTTACACAAAACTATATTTTGCAGTTTCATAAAATCCTGTACAGCCACATGAACAATCCCGTCGCCGGGCGCACCAAAACCGTGCAGAACTATATCAGTGCCACCTATCCGGGCGGTCATACAGAAGTTTTGTTTACACCGCTTTCTCCCTTTGAAACGCCGAAGGCGCTTGACAAAATCTGCGAAGAATACAATCGTGTCATCGGAAATATGGAACTGGAACCGCTGATTGCGATCCCGATTTTTATTCATGATTTTCTGTGTATCCATCCGTTCAACGACGGAAACGGCAGAATAAGCCGTCTGCTCACCACGTTGCTTTTATATCAAAACGGTTTTTCCGTGGGCATGTATATTTCGCTTGAAGCCAAGATTGCCCAAAATAAAGATTTATATTACGATGCGCTGGCGCAATCCCAAAGCGGCTGGTATGAGGGGACAGAAAATGCTCTTCCCTTTATCAAGTATCTTCTCGGGACGATTTTGGCGGCGTATAAGGATCTGAATGAGCGTGTAGCGCTTGTGGAAACCAAACTACCCGCGCTTGAAATGGTGCGCCGAGCAAGTGAAAATAAAATCGGGCGGTTCAACAAGCAGGATATCCGTGAGTTATGCCCGACGCTCAGCGACAGCTCGATTGAGGGCGCTTTGCGCAAGCTGGTATCAGACGGTGAGCTGAAAAAAGAGGGCAAAGGAAAAAGCACCTGCTATTTTCGGTTAAAATAGTTTTACGGCACAAAACCGCAGCCCCACACCTTTTGATTGAGGTGCGGGGCTGCGGTGTTCATTTATAACGATTATTTGATGACGCTTAGTGCTCTATTGTTTTCCAGCAGCGTTCTTTCATAAAGCCCGCAATAACAGAGGGGTCTTCGCCTTCATAATACTTCACAAGCAGTTTCTTGAACTCCGGCACTTCGCTTTCGGGAATGACCAAAAAACCTCCGCCGTGAGCAATAAGATAGTGGTTTGCAAAGATAACAGAAGCGCGTTTATTGCCATCCAGGAATATTTGGGTCTTCATGCAGTAAAGACAAAGTCTGATGGCTATATTAATGGCATCGTCCTCTTCCTCGATGATTTCAAGAATTTTGTCCTTCACATCCAATTCATTCGGCAGGGGCGGAACATAAGACGAACCGCCTATGGTAACCGGAACACCGCGAATGCGACTGCCTTCTGCAAAAAAGCCCTCATTGACGAGTCTTGCAATATGACTGAGCATATAATAGTCAGAACGGCTGGCAACTACATCACGGTCCAAAATAAACTCCCATGCGTGTTTCAAATTCAAAATTTTTTGCACGTCGGTAGCTGTCATACCGGATACTTTTCCGTTCTCTATGATCTCCTCCGTCTGAGGGAAGGATGTTGCAACACCCTCCAAAACAGCCTGATCATAGATGTTCATTTTCATATTGGCACGCGCAAAGGCAATGTTGCTTATAACATCGGCGGAAAGGGCATCCTCGGAATAACCGGCTGCGGCAAGCTGCTTTTCAATGCTGCGAAGCGACTTTCCGATTTCACGGACTTCTCTGGCATTGCGCAAAAGCAGATTATACAGTTCTGCAGTATATGCGCCTACATAAGTAGATGTCTGTTTTCCTGCTACACGTTTTCTTACATAAAGATATTTCCCATCGCCGCGTTCTTTGATTTCGGGTGTGCCGTCATAGGGCATTAAGCTCAGTCTGGCATTGAGGTCAGCACGACTTCTGAGCAATTCCTGTATTTCGCTATATTGTACTGCCATTGCAGCTCCTCCTTTTGGGGAACAATTCTTTTGAATATTATATCAGATTGTTCCCCAACAGTCAATAAGTATTGGGGAACAATGTTGAAAAATAATCTTTAATTTTTCTCCCCAATCTCGCAAATACATAATATAGTATGCTCTGATTTGATATGCCGGAAAATATGATCCTGTTTAGCATTTCTGATACTTTTTGCGGTTTTTCAATGGTGACTTCTTCGGCAGAAACAAAGTATTCCGCGTTTCATTTCATAAGCTTTTCAAAGCGGAACATTTCATCGGGACCCTCATCGGGTGCTGCTTTTCCGTCTTCCTTCGGCGGATTCGGCTCCGGGTGCAT
>CAKSQS010000104.1 GCA_934486705.1 uncultured Eubacteriales bacterium | reverse complement strand
GTTCCGCCCTTTAAGGCGGCTATTGCCTGCGGGGTTGAGTGGTTGCTTATTCTTATATGTATGCCCGGGTAGCGCAGCCTGTATTTTTTAAGCACGGGCAAAAGCAGGCAGCGCAGTGCTACCTCGCTTGCCGCAACATATACGCTGCCCGAGCGCAGCGAGCGGCTGTCGGTAATTTCCGCCTCGCCCATTTCTATATGCTCATATGCTATTTTAATATGCTCATAAAGCCTTTTGCCCTCGGGCGTCAGCTTCATTCCCTGATTGCTGCGGGAAAAAAGCGCGCAGCCGAGCTCTGCCTCAAGGTTTTTAATCGTTCGGGTTAAATTAGGCTGGCTGTTAAGCATCAGCTTTGCCGCCTGGGTTATATTGCCGTATTTCGCAACATAATAAAACACACGGTAATAATCATAGCTTATATACATTTTTTGCACGCTCCGCAATATCAAAATGATATTATAATCATAACTATTATATATTTTACATATGTGTATAAAATGATTATAATATAGCAGTCAACAAAAGTCAAGGGGACGGCTATATGAACTATAAAAATGCGGATATGTATACGCTTATGTGCGAAAGGGATAAATGCGCGGCGGAACTTGCGAAATATGCAAAAAGCAGGCTTTCACTTGATCTTTCCCGCGGAAAGACCTCGGCGGAGCAATTAGCGCTTTCGCTTAATATGCTGGATGTTTTGGATCACCGCAGCATTTTAGACAGCGAAAACGGTCAGGACTGCCGCAACTACGGCGGGCTTGACGGCATAGAAGAAGCAAAAAGGCTTTTAAGCCATATGATGGGCACGCACTCCGTAAACACAATAGTGGGCGGAAACAGCAGCCTTACAATGATGTACGAGCTTGTAAGCCATGGTATGACCGATGGAATATGCGGTGCGAAACCGTGGCAGGAAATAAAGAACCGCAAATTTTTATGCCCCGTTCCGGGGTATGACCGCCACTTTGCAATAACCGAGCATTTCGGGTTTGAGCTGGTACCTGTCAGTATGACCGAAAGCGGACCCGATATGGACGAGGTTGAAGAGCTTATAAAGGATGAAACGGTAAAGGGCATTTGGTGCGTTCCGAAATACCAAAACCCGACGGGGATTGTTTTCAGCCCCGAAACGGTGCGAAGATTTGCCGCGCTTAAACCCGCGGCGGAGGATTTCCGTATTTTTTGGGATAATGCGTACTGCATACACGCTTTTGACGGAGAAAACGCCGAAATACCCGATATAATAAGCGAGTGCGAAAAAGCAGGAAACGCCGATTTGGTTTATGAATTTTGCTCTACAAGCAAAATTACATTTCCCGGCGCGGGCATTTCCGCACTTGCCGCAAGTCCTACGAATTTAATTGATATAAAATCCTTTTTGAAGTTTTCCACCATAGGCCCCGATAAACTCAATCAGCTGCGGCACGCACGGTTTTTCAAAAACAGCGCGGGGCTGCGGGCGCATATGAAAAAGCACGCCGAAATATTAAAGCCTAAATTTGAGGCGGTGTATAAAACCTTGAAAGATGAGCTCGGCAGCGTCGGCATTGCCGACTGGACTGCGCCGCGCGGCGGTTATTTCCTTTCCTTTAATACATTGCCGGGGTGCGCAAAAAAAGTTGTTGAAATGTGCAGAGAATACGGAGTGAAATTTACGCCTGCGGGGGCGTCCTTTCCGCACGGCTACGACCCCGAGGATAAAAATATTCGCCTTGCGCCGTCATTTGCGACGGTTGAAGAAATAACGCAGGCAATAAAGGTTTTGTGCCTTTGCACAAAGCTTGCGGCAATAGAAAAGCTTATGAAGGAGAGAACTTAAAATGGCGGAATTACTTGAAACGGTTATGACGGCGGTATTTGATATTGCGCTGCTTTTCCTTGTTATTTACTCGGCAAAAGGCAGGGCGGCAAACGGCGGCACGCGGCTTGTTGCGCTTACATTCAGCTTAGGCTTCCTGCTCGGCATGTTGTCTAAGTGCATTGCGGGCGGCGGTTACACCGTAATGACCCTTTCGGCGCTCGGGTTTATGCTTTCCTATATGCTTTTTGTTTTCAGTATTCCCGAAAAGAGGAAGCACCATGAAAAGCGGTAAGCCCTTTAGGGGGCAGATGTCCGATAGCTTTAGAGCGGCGGTGTTTATAATTTTGTCGGGCGGGTTTCAGGACGCATATACCTACACCTGCCGCGGCGAGGTTTTTGCGAACGCCCAAACGGGAAACATTGTGCTTTTAAGCACGGCGCTTTACGGGCGCGAATGGCAAACGGTTTTAAAATATCTCGTTCCGGTGCTTTCCTTTTTGGTGGGCACGGCGGTTGCCGAGTTTATTCACATAAAGCTGAAATGCTATGAAAAGCTGCACTGGCGGCAGATAATACTGCTGCTTGAAATACTTTTGCTTTTTTCGGTGGGCTTTCTGCCCGCAAAAGTAGAGCCGCTTGCAAACGCATTTGTTTCGTTCGTCTGCGCTTTGCAGGTGCAAACCTTTCATAAGGTGCGGGGGCACGCCTACGCCAGCACGATGTGCATAGGCAATATGCGCGCGGGCACAGAGGCGCTTTGCGCCTACTTCCGTGTGCGGGATAAAGAAATACTTAAAAAGGCAATAACATATTTCGGCGTTATATTTATTTTCGGTATAGGGGCGGGGCTCGGCAGCGTGCTGACCCGCGCGGTGGGATATAAAGCAATATGGCTTTGCTGCGTGCTCCTTTTCATAAGCTTTTGCATGATGTTTGTGCCGGAGAGAAATATGTAAATAAATGCGGCGACAGTGCCGCCGCACCTATTAAATTTAATGAAACATTGTCTGAACGCCGTCAACAA
>CAKSQS010000103.1 GCA_934486705.1 uncultured Eubacteriales bacterium | reverse complement strand
CGCTGTCTGGCGTCTGCCGGCATACGCGAAAGCTTGGTGTGCAGCCCCTCGTTTACAAGCTCGTGCAGTGATTTTCCGAAAATATTGGAATCCCAAATTTTAACCGGGTCTTCCTCAAATTCACTTAGCAGATACATAACCAGGTCTTCCGACTGCTTTTCGCTGCCTACAATGGGGCTTACCTCGGTGGTGATATTTGCTTTCATAAGGTGAATTGAAGGCGCTGATGCGCGCAGCCTTACACCGTAGCGCCCGCCCTGTTTCATAATTTCAGGCTCTTCAAGCTTTAAGTCCTCAATTTCCGGCATTATAATGCCGTAGCCCGTAGCCTCCACCTCGTCAAGCGCGCCCTTTACCCTTGAATATTCCTTCTTGATTTTTGCAAGCTCCTTTATGCTGTCCATAAGCTCCTGCTCGTCATTTATTTTAAGCCCCGTGCTTTCGGCAAGAACGCGGTAGAAAAGCGTGTTGTTTATCTTTATCATAACATCCGCGCTGCCCGTACCGAGGTCAATGCCGTTCACCGCCGCGCCGTCGGCATTTTGGCTGTTTGCAAATGCCGTTTCAAAGCACTTTATATCCCTTATATGCCGCACGTTTGCCGCAGATTTCTTTATTGTGTCGGTAAGCTCCGCGCGCAGCCAGTGGTCAAGCGGCAGCGAGTTTATCCAGCGTGGGAAATTTATGCATATCTCCTTTATGGGGAACTCAAAAAGTATGCGGGATAATATTTGCTTAATATCCTCTTCGTTAAGCTCTAAGCAGTTTACGGGCTGCACGGGTATTCCGTATTTCTCGGTTAATCTCCGCGCCAATTCCTGCGCCTCGGGTGATTCGGGATACATACAATTTAACAGTATAATGAACGGCTTGTTTATGGCTTTTAATTCGTCAATTACCCGTTCTTCCGCCTCTTCGTATTCGCTGCGCGGAATATCGCTTATGCTGCCGTCGGTAGTTATTACCAAGCCTATTGTTGAGTGCTCGTTTATAACCTTGCGCGTGCCTATTTCCGCCGCCATATTAAAGGGTATGGGCTCTTCAAACCACGGCGTCATTACCATTCGCGGCTGGTCGCCCTCAATATATCCGAGCGCGCTCGGCACTATGTAGCCCACGCAGTCAATAAGGCGCACGTTCATAGCGGAGGAATCGTCCACCTTTATCTGCACGCCCTTTTCGGGTATGAACTTCGGTTCGGTAGTCATTATTGTTCTGCCGGAGGATGATTGCGGCAGCTCGTCGTTTGCCCTTTCCTTCTGGTAATCCCCCGAAATGTTCGGCAGCACGAGCTTATCCATAAACTGTTTTATAAATGTTGATTTACCCGTGCGTACCGGACCCACAATGCCGATATAAATATCTCCGCCGGTACGCGCGGCAATATCCTTGTAGATGCTCACGTTTGTCATAATTTTTCCTCCATATGCTTTTAACTCGCGGCAGTCAAACTGTCTTTTGGTAAAACATATGCCGAAATACATATTTTTATGACAAGTATTTATTGAAAACAGAATATGTTTTTGATATAATAATTTTACCGCAAAAACGAAAAGAGGAAATAACTTGAACGGAAAAGAAGTTGCCGAAATAAGACGGCGTTTTAACCCGCAAAAAACCAATATTACAGGCGTGCATGGATGTTACGTTAATGAAAATCGTGAAATTGTCGCTGAATTTAATCAACCTCTCGCCGCTTTAACGCAGGATGAAACAGAGTCAATGCTCTCATTACTTAAAAAGCTGCTTTCGGGCGGGCTTGACAGAAACCTTATAGATATTGAGTTTTCAAACGAGCAGGTACTGGGCGGTGAAGAGCATAAACGCTTATTAAAGCTGCGCGATTCATCTCTTTGTGATGAACAGGAATTAAAAGCCCTGTTTTCCGATATAATAGATACCGTAAGGGTTGAGGGCGCATACCTCATACTTGCCGCAACGGATAATTACGATGTTTTTACATACCGCGAGGACGGCAAAAAGGACGAGGACTCAACCGAGCTGTTTAAATACTTTTTGTGCGGCGTTTTCCCCGTGAAAATGACAAAGCCGCAGTTAAGCTTTGCCGCATTTGATAATACGTTTAAAAACATTGTTGCAAATTCGGTTATAACCGCTCCCCTGCTCGGCTTTATGTTCCCTGCGTTTGACGACCGCGCGGCGAATATTTACAACACGTTTTTTTACACTAAGGATTCTGCGGCGAATAACTCGGAAATAATAGACCGCCTTTTCAAAGCAGAGCCGCCAATGCCCGCCGCCGAGCAGCGCGAGACCTTTAATTCCCTGTTGAACGGCGTAACGAACGATGAAAACAACCTTGAAATTATTAAAAATATTCAGGATGAAATAGGCGGTATGATTACCGAGCATAAGGAAAGCCGGGAGCGCGAGCCGCTCGCCGTTTCGCGTGATGATATTTGCGATATTCTCCGTTCTTCCGATATGACGGATGAAAAAATAGAGACCTTTAAAGCGGGGTTTGACGAAAGCTTCGGTGAAAAAGCGCGGCTTAACCCGCAAAATCTTGTGGAAACAAAGCGCTTGGAGCTTACCGGGGCTGACATAAGCATAAAAATAAACCCCGAGCGCAGCGAGCTTGTGGAAACACGCGTTATTGACGGTGTGAAATACATACTCATCCGCGCCGATGAAGAAATTGAAGTAAACGGTGTGCCGATAAATATAGGAGAATAGCTTTTATGAGAATGCTTTTTAAACAACGACTTTTTTCCTGGTTTGACAGCTACGATATTTACGACGAGGCAGGCAACCCGCTTTACATAGTAAAGGGTCAGCTTTCGTGGGGGCACTGCCTTAAAATTTTCAGCCCCGACGGTGCAGAGCTCGGCACGGTAAAGGAAAGGGTATTCACCTTT
>CAKSQS010000102.1 GCA_934486705.1 uncultured Eubacteriales bacterium | reverse complement strand
CCGCCCGAATAACAGGCGGTGGTTATAAGGTCGTCGGCGGTCTGCCCTAAAGATATGCGGAGCATTATAAGCTCAAAAATGTTAAGAAGTATAACGGCAAGAGTTATAAGGACCAGCGCCGAAATACATACCTCAACATATCCGTCCGCTTTTTTAAGTTTTAGTTTTTCCCACATAATTTTATCCTCCGAACAGCGAGCCGAGACTCGCGCTTATCTGGCAAACTATAACTGTCATATATATGAGCATAAAGCAGACAAGCAGCGCGACCGACAGCTTTTTAACCCTTTTAGGTGCTTTCTTTGCCTTTTCCTTCAGCTTTTCACGGCGGACATCGGACAGCTTTAGAGTAAGCGATGAAAAATACATTCGCATATCGTCGCCGCGCATAACCCCTAAAAGCCCTCTGCATATATCCGACATCATAGGGCTGCCGACTCTGCCCTCAAGCCTTGTTACCGCCGTTTCATACCCGCCAGACCGCATATCCGCCGCCGTTATTTTAAGCTCGTCCGCAAGCTCCTTTTCGGTATTTGCGGAATAGCTTTCAATAATGTATAAAACATCACGCGAATGCTTTAAGGTCTTTTCGGCGGCGTTTGCAAGCCCCGGCAGGGCGTACTCAATTTTTTCTCTCCTTGCTTTAAGCTTTTTGGATAGCTTTCGGCTCTCCCCGGCATATGTAACGACTGCCGCTATTAAAAACACGGGGCACAAAAGCGGGAAGATAAAAGCGAACGGCACGGCGAATACCACTGTAACCCCCGCCTTTACAATCGCGTTCGCTCGGAACTGTTCGGGTGTAAGAGGAATATCCGCGCTTGCAAGATCGTTAGCAAGCGAAATTCTTTTATACTCATTTATCTTAATATGCTCGGATAATTTTAACGACAATCCCGACAGCCACAGCTCGGCGGCAGACTCCTTTTTGCTCCGTTTTTTTAAGAGACTTTTAACCGCCCTTGAGGTTTTAATATACGGTATTTTAAAAATATCCAACGCAATAAATATTAGCCCTATTGCCAGCAGTGCGAAAAATATAATCCTTAAAATCATCTAATCCCTCACTTTCACGGGCTTGGTATATTTCTTCATTAGAATAAAGGTTACTAAAATAACTGCGCCGCAAATGCCCGTTACCGCCTTGCCGGGTGTGGTGTAAATAAGGGTGTTAAACCAATCCCGGTTAAGAAGATATAACAATGGCACATTGCCTACAACCAAAAGCACCATCATAAGGTATTCGTTTTTGGCGTCTCTTAAAATGCCGGAAAGCTCGGTGTTTATTCGCCGTACATCCGAAAGACGGGCGACAATAGGCAAAAGTGTGTCTTTAAGCGTTCGGTCATCCTGACAGCGCACCAATGCCAAAACCCACTCCTTGAAAATCCCGTCCTGCGTTTTGTCCGACATATTTATTAGGGCTGCCTTTATATCCGGCGATACCGCCTCGGTTTCGGTTAAAAATTCTTCAAACACAGAGTAAAGCGGCGGCTTAATATATTTAAGGTTTTCCTTTACCGAGGAAATAATATCCTCGCTCCTTAAATATGAATTGGTAACCGCCGAAAGGGTTGTTTCCATTTCATCTGCAAGCTGCTTTTCATAGGCGGAAATAATGGACGAAAGATACATAAAAGGCGCAGCACCGCAGGCAATGCAAAATACCGGCAGCAGGAAAATATTGTTCAGCATTACCGCCGCGGCAGCACCCAAAAACATAAGCACCACCGCCGCCGTAACGGATACCGAAAAGCTTTTTGCTTTTCCTGTGGCTTTCAGCGCTTCATTTAGCCGCATAAGCCTTGAATACATTGTGGGCTTACTGCCGCCACGCAGCGCCGCCGACCTTGCAGCTATTGTGTTTTTAGGCTTTAGCGCCCTTAAAAGACCGTCGGTTATGCTGTCGGGTGTAAGCTCAAATACAAGACATATCCCTATTACTGCCATCAGCATTGCAAGAATTTTAAATACCACAGTAGTCAGCCCCTCTCGTCTCAAATTTCTTTAATACATCCGCAGGCGCGCCGTACTGCAAAAGCCGTTTTTTAAGGCTGTCGCTCATAATCTCCGGCTGCTCAAAATGCCCTTTTATTATGTACTTTCCGTTTTTTACGGTATTTTCGGTTATACTGTACCGAAATAATGTATGGTACTGCCTGTTCCCGTCGCCCGACACTATGCACTCGGATATATCCATTATCTTTCGGTTGCTGTCCTCTAATCTATGGGCGAACACCACCAGCGGAAACGCCTGTGCCGCTTGGGAAAGCGAGGTTTCAAATTTTATAGGGAACTTCTTTTGGCACAAAAGCGCTAACCTTGTATGCGCCGCGTCCGCTGCCAATGCGTGAATAGTAGAAACCACGGTATGCCCCGTAAGGCTTGCCTCGACTGCCGAATACGCCTCGCTGTCGCGAATTTCTCCGACCACTACAATATCCGGGTCAAAGCGGAGCGACGCCACAACCAGATCCTCTTGGGCAATATTCAGCCCCTCGTCCTCCGATGGGCGGGAAAGCGTATGCACAACATTGTTTACCACCTTACCGTCCTTTCGCTTTACCAAAGATAATTCCCTTGACCCCGACTCAATGGTAAAAATTCTTTTACCGTCGGGTACGGTATCCAACAAAGCGTTAAGCAATGTGGTCTTGCCCGAAGATGTAGCGCCTGCCACAAGAAATGAAACACCGTACCGCAAACACATACAAAGAAAATCCACCATCTTATTTGTCGCTGTTCCGACGGTTACTATCTTCTCTGTGGTAATATCTGAATTGTGTAAGAGTCTTATTGAGGCGGCTATCCCTCTGTCCTCATCTACAACAGGGCTTTTAACCGCCGTTATTCGGGTGTTGCCGGGCAGATGCCCTTGGGCTATGGGAGACGCGTTGTCTATTATCATGCCGGAATGGTGCAGCAGCCGCTTTATAATATCCTCGGCGTGCCGCGGGCTTAAAAAATGCTCGTCCGCTTTTTC
>CAKSQS010000101.1 GCA_934486705.1 uncultured Eubacteriales bacterium | reverse complement strand
AGACTAACACGGCTCTTGACGAGCTGATTGATTCCGCACTTGTTAAATTTGCAAAAAGGTATCCAAACCAAATTGTCGATATAGATATTCCGGATGATTTTGTTTTTATACCGATGGACTCGCTTCTTATTGAACAGGTGATAATAAATATTTTGGAAAATGCTGTTCAGCATGCTGAAGGTATGACAGAGTTGTCTTTAAAAGTCTTTGTTATAGACAATAAAGCAATTTTTGAAATCAAGGATAACGGTTGCGGAATACCGGAAGATAAGATGCAGCATATATTTCAGGAATACTTTTCGGTTAATGCAGAAAAATCAGACAGTAAAACACATAATGCAGGAATCGGTCTTTCGGTATGTGCTGCAATTATAAAAGCTCACGGAGGCGATATTAATGCCGAAAACTTAAAATCCGGCGGGTGTATATTTAGGTTCACATTGAATATGGAGGACGCAAACTATGATCGCTAACAAATACAAAATTCTTGTTATAGAAGATGAAGATAACATAAATAATTTATTAAAGGCGCTTCTTGAAACCAATGGTTATCAAGTCCTAACTGCAAAAAATTGTCAAAATGGGCTTACATTGTTTACTTCACACAGACCGGATTTAGTAATTTTGGATTTGGGACTTCCGGATCGTGACGGGATGACTTTTTTGAAACAAATCAGGCAAGACTCTTTGACTCCGATTATAGTTGTTTCGGCAAGAAGCGAAGATATGGATAAGGTGGATGCTTTGGATATAGGTGCAAATGATTATGTTACCAAACCTTTCAGCTCGGCAGAGCTTGTTGCAAGAGTTCGTTCGACACTCAGAAATTCACGGCATAGTTCGGAAGAAGGAAGATTCCCGGGAGGAAAATTCAAATCCTCCGGTTTGTTAATTGACTATGATGCAAGGCAAATATTTATAGATAACGTAGAAATAAATCTTACACAAACGGAGTATAACATTGTTGCGCTTCTATCGGAATATTCAGGCAAAGTTATGACTTATGCTGCAATAATTAAAGCAATTTGGGGCTATAATGATGTACACTGCACCAAGAAATTGCAGGTGAATATGGCTAATATACGAAAAAAATTTGGTGCAAAGCCCGGACAAAAGAATTATATCGTCAATGAATTGGGCGTTGGATACCGAATGTGTGAATATGATGAATGAGCATTCCTGTTAAGTAACAAAAATGATGTTTGACAAAAAAGAATACCTCCCGATATAATCAGTGTAGTTGGTGAGACAACAAGCACAAAAAATATCGGAGGTACTCTAAAATGAATTTTACACAAAACGAGAAGATAAGTCAAGTAACAAATACAACTTTGGTTGTAGGAATTGATATTTCAAGCGAAACACATTATGCCCGTGCATTTGACTGGCGTGGTTTGGAACTGACGAAAGTATTCAAATTTGAAAGTGCAAGCTATGGATTTGAAAGCTTTTCGGAATGGTTATCTGAACTCTGTAAGACCAATCAAAAGGATAATATCATAATAGGCGCAGAACCTACAGGGCATTACTGGTTTACGCTTGCAGAATATCTAAAAGAAAACAACATAAAGTTTGTATTCGTAAATCCTATGCATGTTAAACGCACAAAGGAGCTTGATGACAATCACCCAAGCAAGAATGACAGAAAAGACCCTAAAGTAATTGCTAAGCTGGTAATAGACGGCAGATACTTAATACCATACATTCCCGAAGATATATACGCAGAGCTTCGTGTTATGAATGAAAGCAGAATGCGTATTAACAAGGAATTGGTTGCAATTAAAAACCGCATACAGAGATGGTTTGCAATCTATTTTCCTGAATACAAAAATGTATTTGGAAATTGGGAATGTGATAGCAGTATTGAAATTTTGCTTAATGTTCCATTACCGACAGATGCGGTTAATATGGGTGCAGAAGCCATAAAGGAATTGTGGCGAGCAAAGAAGCTCCGTGGCGTTGGCATAAAAAGAGCAAAGCGCTTGGTGGAGGCAGCAGAAAACAGTATTGGTGTAAAGCAAGGAAATAACGCAGCAAGATGTGAAATCTTAATGTTGATTGAGGATTTTCTGAAGAAAAAGGAGCAAGAACAAAGAGTGGTAGAAATACTCGAAACACTTTGTATTCAAGTTCCAAATGCAGAAAAACTGTTAAATATCAAGGGTGTAGGTGTATTGACGGTAGCAAGCTTTTTAGGCGAAGTTGGAGATATTAGACGCTTTGATTCTCCAAAGCAAATCCAAAAGCTTGCAGGACTGGCAATAACCGAAAACAGTTCGGGTAAGTATAAAGGGCAATCGAGCATAAGCAAACGCGGCAGAAAACTATTGAGATATACACTGTTTCAAGCCGTAATGTCAATGATAATGCATCTGCCGGAATTTAGAGAACTACACCGATATTATACAACAAGGACACGAAATCCGTTAAAGGGAAAACAATCGAAGGTAGCTTTATGCTGCAAGACAATACGAATATTCTACACACTGTTGACAAAAGGTGTGGAATATGACGGTCAAAAACTGATGAAAGATATTGTTAGACCGGAACTAATTGCAGCGTAAGAAAAATTAAAAAAATCTTAACAGGGAAAGCGTCCTCAAAAGAGCCTGAAAGGATTTACAATGAAAAAGATAAATAGTGAGCAGGTAGTTAGTGCCTAATAATCACCATCAGAGCAAAGACTCGGCAAATGAGCATAAACTGACACCACCTTATGGATAAGCGGAACGAAGGAATTTAGGGCAAAGACCCTGTTAGACATGGGAGGTTTAGCTGCTGTAAGTATAGTGGGATACCAAAGTGCCATTCATAAAAGTAACGACGCTTTGATTTTTGCACCCATTTTACTTAAAAATCGTACTGAAATCAATCAGATATAATGGTTTTATCCATAAACTCATTATGAAACTTTTGAAATTGTAAGAAAAACGGAGATAATAAAAGAAAATTTAAGATTATATAGGGAGGGAAAACAATCGAAGGTAGCTTTATGCTGCAAGACAATACGAATATTCTACACACTGTTGACAAAAGGTGTGGAA
>CAKSQS010000100.1 GCA_934486705.1 uncultured Eubacteriales bacterium | reverse complement strand
GGGAACAGCGCCGTTATATACTGCACATCGGTGTAGGAATTGTATAACGCTATATTCCTGCCCGAAACAGCCGTGAAATTCGCCGCTATGTTCGTATAAAATCCTCTGCCCGAGGATATTTTGTTATCCGCCCCGCGCATAGGGTAGAGCGCGTCCGGGCTGCCGTCAATTCCTATACCGTAGTCCCTTTTTTCAAAGCCCTTATCTGTATACACATATTCCCACCAGGTAGCATACCCCTCTGTTTCTCCGGGCGGATATGCTCTGCTGAACCCTGCGGGCGCTGCCGCCTCATATGAGGTGTCGGGTGTGGTTAAATATGTATACGGCACGGTATCGTAGCTTTTCTCGTCCGTAAATATATCCTTGCCGTCAGATACAACCGTAAGGCGTGCCAACACCTCTCCGCCTATATCCTTCGGCACTCGCCACTTAAAAAAACAAAGGTTTTTATCCTTTTTGGGGACTATAACGCTCTTTTCTTCGCTGTATATAATCTTCGCGGGCGTTATTATTTCAAGCCGTGCCTTTAGGTTTTTATCCGGCGTGTAGTCTCTTCCCGATGGGTTTACTATAAACCCGCTTGTTATAACATAGGTTTCCTCGCGGTAGGGCGCGTTTGCCGCTATTAGCACCGCCTCAAGCGGCTTGTCCGTTTCAAGCCCTAAAAAGATATATTGGTTATCTAACCCAATTGTCCCCGAAAGCCCGGACGGGTATCTCGGAAAGCTGTGCTTGCTGCTGGGGTACGGCGCAAGGTCGGTAACCGCGCCGAAAAAGGTTTTGCCTTCTGCCGGGCGGATATTCGTAATTGTATATGCAGTGCCGTACTTTACCTTTTCATAAAAGTCCGATATCTTTTCCTTATACAGCTTTCCGTCAAGGTAAACATCAAAGGTGCACCAGCCGTCAAGAGTAACCTCCTGCTCGCCGTCCAATACTCCGTTCACATCAAGATAAAATTTCTTTGTGGTAAAATCCGGGCAGACGGCAATATTCTTTGTGACCTTGCCCTCAATAGCGTCGCCGCGCCACGAAGCGCCGTTATAGTCCAAATGAGCTTTCGGCTTTACATCCGTTATCTTATAGCTTGAACCCGCGTCCACCTTTTGGTAGTAGTCGGTAACATCGTTTGCAACCAATTTACCGTTTACATATACATCACAGGTGCCGCAGTCTTTAAGGTCATAAACCATATCATCGTTTAAAATACCGTTTACATCAAGGTAATACTGCGCGGGTCTTGAAAGGTTGCTGCCGTAGAGTATAGCCGCGCCGTAGCCGTTTTTAATAATGGACTCAAAGGTTATGCGCGTCGTGGTATTTGCCGCCGCGGGTATGCCGACATACGCCGCCTTTAACCGCAGGGAATTCGGTAAATGGCGGTTGGTATAGTTTGCAATAAAGCCCCAGCTGTTGCTGTTAGAGGATATATTTCCGTTGCTCGTTATCCCGAATTTTGCAGAGCCGTAAAAAGCTATTTCGGTGACCGTAAGCGAATGGTATGTGCCCTGAATTTTAACCGGGAATATAGGCTCTATAAGCACCGCCCAGCGGTTACTTTCAAGCGTTCCTATGGATATTGCCCACAGGCTTGACAGCAGCCGCGATACATTTGTGTCATTACACCAGCCCTCTATTTGTGTTGTCACTTCGGGTAAAGCAAGCCCTAAATCCTTATCCCACCAGCAATTTGAATATCCGTTACTTGTGCTGACCGAAATCCAGCTGTAATTCCCGCGGATATATGTTTTAGGATATTTTGCGTTGGGCTTATAGTATGTAAGATAATTCTTCCTGTCTTTACTTTGCGTGGCATGACGGTAAACATCCTTGCTGCCGTTTATGCCGTTGCCCTTATTGTCTATTACCGTAAATCTGTAACCCACGGCGCGGTTGCTGTTGTTGGCAAGCATATCCGGTATGGCATAGCCGCCCGCCGAATTGGTGGTACTGCTGCCGTCGCCTGCCGCAGAGCTTGAGCCGTTAAAATTTAAAGCGAACGCCGGCATAGCGCAAACAAGTGCCAAAGCCGCCATAAAAATTAAAGTAATAATTGTCTTTCTGAATCTTCTCATAGGCTATCCTCCGCAGGTATGGCAGGTGTGTTTCGGAATATTTCTGCCGCAGTTAGGGCAGGTCATATCCCCGTCAGCTAAGCTGTACCTTATGCACGTGCCATTTGTTCCGTCACCGCGCACCCTGCCGCAATGCTCGCATTTATCCGTTACCGTTTCTTTTTTTATCTCATATGGCAGCTGCACCCACTCGTTCGGTCGTATCTCGTAATACCCGCCGTAGGTTTTCTCGGTGGTAAGCCCCTCTGCCGTGCGGTAGATAATTTTGCTCTCGCCGTCCCATGAAATTCCGGTTTCGGGGTCGGCATCGCGGACATATTTTTTAGCTTTTTGTTCGCTGCCTTGCAAAACAGGCTCTGTATATACTTCCTTTTTCTGTTCGGCTTTTTGCAGGATTTTATCCGCCTCGGTTTCGTCGGGCTTTAGACCCTTGCCGGTGTCGGTTATCTCTGTTTTAGAGCTTTCCGCCGACATATCCGGCTTTGGCACTTCGGCTGAAATTGTGCTTTCCGTTTTTTCCTGCCCGTCTGTCTTTTCGTTTTTCTTCTTGTTTCTGCCGCTTAATATAACAACCACGCCTAATATTAAGGCAAGGCATAAAACAGCAGATATTATTATTAGAATTATTTTTTTAGATTTCAAATTCAATCCTCCCTAAACTTAAAATTAAATACTCCGGTTATTTTAACCGGCACATTTGTATACACCACGGTTATATTCCCAAATCTTACGGGGGCTTTCAGCGTATAGCTTACGGTGTAATTAAGCCTTTCGGTCTCGCGAAATTCTATTTTTAAATCCTTTATCTCATAGTTTCCCTGACTGCCCGTATATTCGCTTAAAATGCTTTCAAAGCTTTCCTCGTCAAGCGTTTCGGCAAACTCCGAATAGTTCTTTACGCCGTTATATATTTCTATGGATTTATGCGTCACAAACCCGTCAAGCGCCTGACGGACATCTCTTTTAGACTGATTTACCGCCGTTACAGC
>CAKSQS010000099.1 GCA_934486705.1 uncultured Eubacteriales bacterium | reverse complement strand
TATACGGTTGCAAAAGCATCAAAAAAAGCCGTAGCCTCTGAATGGAACATTTCAGAGGCTTCTCTACCTATATCGGTAAGCATACCCTTAACCTCGTTATAGGGCTGACCGTAGCGCTGGGTCAGATATCTGAGCGCAGCCGACGCTTCGCCGTCAGGTCCGCCGTATTGTTCAAGTATAATCTGCGCATACTTCGGGTTCGGATTTTTTATATTAACGGGATATTGCAGTTTTTTCTCATAACTCCACATAAATTTCAGCCCTCCGTAAAGTCGTTATCCCACGGCCACGGGCCGTCTATCCATTTCCAGCTGCCCTCTGCCGGGGCATCGTTCGGCGTGATTATAAGGTCGCCGAATTTTTCACGGTATTCCGCCATAACGGCGTCGCGCTTTTCGCGGTATTCGCGCATAAGCTCCAGCGCCCTTGCGCTTTCGGGGTGGGAATCAAGGAAAAGTATAAGCTCATAAATCGCAAAATCCAGCTCGTAAAGCCTGCGCCTTAATTTCGCTTGTTCCGTCATCTGCGCGCACCTCCCAAAAACGGTTTGTCAAGCTCGGGGAACAGCGTCCCTCTGCAAAACGCCTTATCAAGCGGATAAACGCCGTCGATCGGCTGCATATTGATAAAAACCATAGTAAGCGGATCTGTGCAATCGGTGTTCGCGGTATCGCTGCGAACGGTTCTTCGCGGTGCGGTCATACAGCCGCATTTTTCATAAAAATCCGCCACATTGAATTGTCTCTCCATTCCGATATTCTCCTTTTCTGAATTGGGGACTTTGTCCTATAACAGTTTATTATGCGGGTCTTTTATTTGTTACTGCTTATTTTGTTAAGAAAATATTAAAATTTCGTAAATTAAATTAACAATATGATAATTTTATCTTTTATATATTGTAATCTATTGACTAATTATATATAATTAGTGTAATTGGGCTAAATTTGTTATTTTTATAACAATCAATTTTTAAAACTATTTTTTACCCTTGGGGGAGGTGCTTTGTTTTGTCAAATGTTGTAGATAATCTGTACGTTGTCGGAATGGGTCTGGGCGTTGTTTTTGTAGGGCTGATAGCCATAATTATCCTCTGCTATATTATAGGCGCGATATGTATGTCGTCCGATAAAAAAACAGAGAATGCTGCTCCGGCTTCTGCCGCTGTTCCCGCACCCGCACCGATAGAAAACCGCGGAGAAATAATCGCGGCGGTATCGGCAGCTCTTGCGGAGGAAATGGGAACCGATGTTTCCGCAATCAGAATTTTGTCATTTAAAAAAATTTAAGAAAAAGGTGTTAGAAAATGAAAAAATACAATGTTACGGTAAACGGTACCGCATATGAAGTGACTCTTGAGGCAGTAGACGCATCCGAAGTAAAGGCAGCTCCCGCTCCTGCGGCAGCCCCCGCACCCGCTGCTCCGACTCCCGCCGCTGCTCCCGCAGCCCCTGTTTCCGGCGGCAAGGAAACCGTTTCAAGCCCGATGCCCGGCAATATTTTAGCCGTAAACGTTACAAACGGCGCTGCGGTTAAAAAGGGCGATGTGCTTATGATTCTTGAGGCTATGAAAATGGAAAATGAAATTATGTCCCCCTGTGACGGAACTGTTCTTTCTGTTAACGTTACAAAGGGCGCAACGGTAGAAACCGGCGCTGTTCTCTGCGTTATAGGTTAACGGTTGGGAGAATTGACATATGGATAGAATAATTGATTTTGCCAAAACAACAGGCTTTTATATGCTGTTCGGCAATATAAGAGAAAACTGGACGTCGCTTGTGATGATCCTTATTTCTCTGCTTCTTTTGTACCTTGGCATTAAAAAGCAGTTTGAGCCGCTGCTGCTTGTAGGTATAGCTTTCGGTATGCTGCTTACAAACCTTACCGCGTTTACGGGTGCGGATAACGCCATGTACCACACCGATTTGTGGGCTGAATTTATGGCGGCGGGCGAGCACCACTACGATTACGGATATATATTAAGCAACGGCGGTTTGCTTGATTTCCTGTATATCGGCGTTAAAACCTGCATTTACCCCTGCCTTATATTTATAGGTATAGGCGCAATGACCGACTTTGAGCCGCTTATTGCAAGCCCGAAATCCCTGCTTTTGGGCGCTGCCGCGCAGCTTGGTATATTTGTAACCTTTATCGGCTGCTTGGCGCTCGCCTTCCCGGCAGAGGCTGCCGCGTCTATCGGTATTATCGGCGGTGCGGACGGTCCTACCGCTATCTACACCACCTCAAAGCTTTACCCGAACCTTTTAGGCCCGATAGCCGTTGCCGCATATTCGTATATGGCGCTTGTACCCGTTATTCAGCCGCCCATTATGAAGCTGCTCACCACCAAAAAAGAGCGCGCAATAGTTATGAAGCCGCTGCGCAGAGTAAGCAAAACGGAAAAAATAATTTTCCCGATTGCGGTAACAATATTTGTGGCTTTGCTCGTTCCCTCGGCTACTCCGCTTGTCGGCTGCTTAATGCTCGGCAACCTGTGGAAAGAGTCGGGCGTTTGCGAGCGTCTTTGCAAGACCGCGCAAAACGAGCTTATGAACATTGTAACCATCTTCTTAGGCATTTCGGTAGGCGCTACCGCAACCGCAAAGGCGTTCTTAAATACTCAAACGCTTAAAATACTTGCAATGGGCGTTGTTGCTTTCGGTCTCGGTACTGCGGGCGGCGTTCTGCTTGCAAAGCTTATGAACCTGTTTACAAAGAAGAACAAGATAAATCCGCTTATCGGCTCTGCCGGCGTTTCCGCCGTTCCTATGGCGGCGCGCGTTTCGCAAATGGTGGGTCAGAAAGAAAACCCCTCCAACTTCCTGCTTATGCACGCCATGGGACCGAATGTTGCGGGCGTTATAGGCTCTGCCATTGCGGCGGGCGTTCTTATTTCGATTTTCGGTTAATCGGGGGATTTTAAAATGGACGAAAAGAAATTATATATAACCGATACCATTCTCCGTGACGCGCACCAATCTCAGGCGGCTACGCGTATGCGTATTGAGGATATGCTCCCCGCGCTTGAGCAGCTTGATTCGGTAGGCTACTGGAGTCTTGAATGCTGGGGCGGCGCTACGTTTGACGCGTGTATGCGCTTTTTGAACGA
>CAKSQS010000098.1 GCA_934486705.1 uncultured Eubacteriales bacterium | reverse complement strand
CTCCGCAAGAATAAAGAACCGTTGCTCCATGTGTCGGTATTCATCGAACTGAAAGCCAAGAGTATGGAAAAGCTCAAGGAATTGCAGAGCGATATTGCAATGGAACTTACTCGCTCCAAAATTTCTGTCGACAGGCTGACATTACGGCAGAAAGAGGGCTTTCTCTCTGTTCTGCCCGTGGGCGCGAATCAGTTCGGCGCACAGTACGAACGAGTGCTGCCTGCGTCCTCGGTTGCCAATATGTACCCGTTTAATTTCAGCGGCAAGACAGACCCGCGCGGCTTATATATCGGGAAAGATAAATACGGCTCAAACATTCTTGTAGACTTTGACCGCCGCGCAGAGGACAAAACCACAAGCAATATCCTCATTCTCGGCAACAGCGGTCAGGGCAAGAGTTATTTGCTTAAACTTATACTTACAAATATCCGTGAATCGGGCAAGCGCATCATCTGCCTCGACCCCGAATCGGAGTACGAGGATCTGTGCGATGCCCTCGGCGGATGCTATATAGATTTTATGTCCGGTGAGTATATTATAAACCCATTAGAACCTAAAGTTTGGAACGATACTTCGGACGCGGGGAACGGGTTTAGCGAAGAAACAGACCCGATGCGCGAATCGGAAGCAGGCACAGCCTGCCCGGAAGCGTTTAGGAAAGTGACACGGCTTTCACAGCATATTGCCTTTTTGAAAGACTTCTTCCGCAGCTACAAGGATTTTACCGATGCACAGATTGACACCATTGAAATCCTGCTTTCCAAGCTGTATGCCCGATTCGGCATTACCGACAGCACGGATTACAGTATGAAGAAGTCCTCGGACTTTCCGGTCATGCAGGACTTTTACGTGCTCTGCGAAGAAGAATTTATGACCTACGACAAGCAGAGAAAATATCTCTATACAGAGAAAACGCTCCAAGAGGTCTGCCTCGGAATCCATTCCATGTGCGTCGGCTCGGAAAGCAAATACTTTAACGGCCACACAAACATTAACGACTCCAACTTCCTTGTGTTTGGTGTGAAAGGGCTTATGGATACCAACCGCCGCTTAAAGGATTGTATGCTGTTCAATATTTTGTCCTTTATGAGCAACGAGCTGCTCGGCAAAGGCAGTACGGCGGCATCGGTGGATGAGTTGTACCTCTTCCTCTCGAATATGACTACAATCGAATATCTGCGGAATTGTATGAAACGCGTGCGCAAAAAGGACTCCTCGGTCATTTTGGCAAGTCAGAATATCGAGGATTTTTTGATTCCGTCCATTCGAGAATTTACAAAGCCGCTGTTTTCCATTCCCACGCACCAATTTTTGTTCAACGCCGGACAGATCAACCCCAAGGAATATATGGACGCTTTGCAGGTTGAACCGAGCGAATTTGAACTCATCAAATATCCCGAAAGAGGCACTTGCCTTTATCGCTGCGGTAACGAACGGTATCTCCTGCAAGTTATTGCGCCGGACTATAAGGCGGCTATTTTCGGAAAGGCAGGCGGGCGGTGAGCCACCGCAGGCAAACGCATAATAAAGCTACAGTAAAGCGCAGGCATTACACTTGCGCTTATATTTTTTGCGAAAAGGAAGTGATTGCTTATGAGCGCAACGGTTGCGGCGGCTCTTAAAAGAATAGCCGTTGCTGTATTTACCGACAAAAATTCCCGAAAAACGGTGATAGGGCTGATACTCGGCATTATAGTTGTGATCGCAATGCCGATTGCGGTATTTATTTCGGCTTTAAATATGAGTGCGGATATGACCCCCGAAGACCTTAACCGCTTTGCGTCCGAGGAACTGACGGATGTGGAAAAGGCTGAATTACAGGCAGTCGAAGATACGATGAAAGCTATCGAAACCGTTATGACCGAAAAGGGCTTTACGGCAGAGAAAACAAAAGCGGCGCAGGCGTTATATATTTTCTTTCTTTATGAACAATCAGGGGATGAAAGCTTTGCGGAAAAGCTGTCCGATTGCTTTGCGGAGGATCAGACCGACGAACAGCTTATTGCCGCTGTTAATTCCGCATTCGGCACGGAGCTTAAAGCGGAGGATTACAGAAAACTTTTAATCATGATTAAAAGCCGTCAAAAATAATCTGATTTCTGCTGTTTTCTCTGGACTTATAAAAGGTTATGTGGCATTGTTGTGTCACGCCGAAAAGGTAAAAAAAGGGGGGATATACTAATGGCTAAAGCAGCTTCGCATGCACCCGATAACTGCAAAGGAATAATAGACGGATTAAAGTCATTGGGAACTAAGCATTCAATATGGAATGTGTTTGAGGATTGGTTACAGGTGTGCTCAATCTCAATAAGCAATACAGTCGATTGGATACATCAGGCTGAACGGGAAGAACAATACCTCGAAACAATAAACAAATACACACCCGAGGAACAGAAAATCCTTACAAAAACCTTTGCGGAACTGATAGACGCACTTCAAAAGGAAGCAACAACAAGCGGCCCTTGTGATTTGCTCGGCAAGGTCTTTCACAGCCTTGAATTACACAACAAGTATCGCGGTCAGTTTTTCACCCCGTTTCACATATGCGAATTTATGGGCAGAGCTGTATTGGGAAATGTCGGTGAAGACGGAAATGCGGCGCAGGATTCCCTTACGCAAAAGGGTTATGTTTCTGTATGCGAGCCTTGCGTCGGGTCGGGCGGCTTGGTATTGGGCTTTGCGAAAGCGATGCATATGAATAAACTTAACTATTGCAATCAAATGGTGGCATACTGCTGCGACATAGATATAAAGTGCGTTTATATGGCGTATTTACAGCTATCATTATACGGAATACCCGCCGTAATAATTCACGGCAACACACTGACCGATGAGGAATGGTCAAGATGGTACACCCCGGTGTATATGGTCAACGGTTGGGCTATGCGTGAGAATACCGAAGATTTACTTCAAAGCATCGGCAGGACGGCGAAAAACCATACGGGCGATACTGTTGCAGTGGCTGAGTTTGAAGAAGAAACAGAAATTCAGGATTATGAGCAATTAACATTGCTGTAACAACGGTATTTAATTAACCGCCGGAGAAAGAAAGGAATGATACATATAGCGGACACCTCCTTTTTGCTGCCTAATTGCCGATTTGCTCCCGAAACGCAGAAACGCCCAAAACCTGACCCCCG
>CAKSQS010000097.1 GCA_934486705.1 uncultured Eubacteriales bacterium | reverse complement strand
GCGCTGATAGCTCAGCTGGATAGAGCGTCTGGCTACGGACCAGAAGGTCGGGAGTTCGAATCTTCTTCAGCGCGCCAAAATCGACAGGTGCTGTAAGGTACTTGTCGATTTTATTTTTATCACCCTCAAATGAAAGCAGCGAGAACGCCGCAAAGAAATTGAAGTTTGGCATTATCGGTAAAAACAGCCGCGGCAGAAAACCGCGGCTGTTAGATTTTTTTTACTTATTCAATTTTTGAAAGCTCTGTAATTTAACCCTATATACTTAACCCTTGAACGGTTTATTTTAATATTAACTGAAGTTGTGCTAATGCCCCTTGGCATATCAAGAACAATCAAATATCGCGAAATTTATGTATTTGAGCTAACTGAGCCGTTTAATAAATAGTACATTGGTATCACCCGTATTGATTTATTTGTGTTGCGATTTCCTCACAATCATTTTAATCACCTTTTCGGGTTATCTATTAAAAAATCGTTTAGATTTTATTATCATTTCAGTGCCGCCTGCAGCGACTGCCCTTTTATTACTTCATTGGATTCACCACTTTCATTTTATTTTAAAAGTAAGCCGGCGGAGTTTCCTCTCTCATCCTTGTTTTCATCTCCTTTCCTTTTGCCTGGTTTTATTATAAAGCATAATTTATAGTTTGTCAAGCACTTTTTGATAACTTTTAGTTAAATTAACAGTTTGTTCAAAACTTTACAATATTTGAAATATATGTTAAAATATAAATATATGTGCTATAAGGAGAAATGCTTATGGGTCCTATGATGCCCCCGCCACCCGGAATGAGAGGGCCTATGCGGATAGGCGGCGGTCCGCGCGGGTTTTTGACCGATGAAGAAAAACAGGACAAACCTAAATTGACAAAAGCGCTGCTTAAAAGAATATTCGGCTATTTATCGCCGTATAAGCTGCAATTTATAGCGGTTTTCGCCGCTCTTGCCGTTTCGGCGATCTTGGGGCTTTTCCCGTCAATTATAACGGGAAAAATAGTTGACGCGATTGTTGATGACAGCGCCGACGTTAAGACCCTTTTGGGGCTTGTGGTGCTGGCGTTTATTGTGCTTTCAGCCGCGCAGATTATAAGCGTGCTTGAGCAATACATAAACAGCTGGATCTCACAAAAGATAATTTACGATATGCGAAACCGGATGTACGACCATCTTTTGCATATGCCGCACGGCTTTTTCACAAATGAAAAGCAGGGCGATATAATAACCCGAATGAACAGCGATATTAACGGCGTAAGCTCGGTTATATCGGGTATGTTAGCATCGGTTTTCAGCAATGTTTTAACCGTTGCAACCTGCGTATTTTATCTTTTTTACACCGATTGGCGGCTTGCAATAGTGGGGCTTATAGTGCTGCCGCTCTTAATTCTTCCCACAAAGGCGGTGGGCAGAAAGCGCTGGCAGCTTGTAAGCGAGGCGCAGGAAAAGCAGGACGAGCTTAACCAACAGGTAGACGAGACGCTTTCGGTAAGCGGGTCAATGCTTGTAAAGCTGTTTACAAAGGAAAAAACGGAATATGATAAATTCCGCAAAATAAACGATGAAACCACCAAAATAACAATACGCGAGCAGCGCGCGGGCAGCTGGTTCCGCGTGTTTTTAGGTATGTTTATACAAATAGCGCCGCTGCTCATTTATTTTGTGGGCGGTTTCCTTATAATAAGTCATACCGATTCATCCCTTACCGTGGGCGATATATCGGTAGTGGTGGCGCTTGTTAACAGGCTTTACCAGCCGGTAAGGCAGCTGCTTGACTTAGAGGTGGACTTTGTAAGATCAATGGCGCTGTTTACCCGAATCTTTGAATATTTTGACCGTAAGTGCGATATTGAAGACCCGGAAAACCCGCTGACCCCGCCGCTTGATAACAGCGAAATAGAGTTTTCCGACGTGCATTTTTCCTATGAAAACGGTCACGAAATTTTAAAGGGAGTAAATTTCACCGTACCCAGCGGCGCTATGTACGCAATAGTAGGCACCTCGGGCGCGGGTAAATCTACAATTATAGGTATGATACCAAGACTTTACGATGTAAGCCGCGGCAGCGTTAAAATAGCCGGGACGGACGTGCGCGATTTTTCGCTTGCGTATCTGAGAAAAAATATCGGCATTGTAACGCAGGATACATACCTTTTCAACGGCACTATTCTTGAAAATTTGCTTTACGCAAAGCCCGACGCCACGCGCGAAGAAGTGGAAAACGCCTGCAAAGCGGCTAATATTTACGATTTTATTTTATCGCTGCCCAAAAAGTTTGATACAGTGGTGGGCAACCGCGGCTTAAAGCTTTCGGGCGGTGAAAAACAGCGCGTTTCAATAGCGCGTGTGATCTTAAAGAACCCCAAAATTCTGATTTTGGACGAGGCAACCTCTTCGCTTGATTCGGTTTCGGAAAGTCTTATACAGTCGGCACTCTCGGCTGTAATGGCGGGCAGAACCAGCCTTGTTATAGCGCACAGATTATCAACCGTAATAGCGGCGGATAAAATTATGGTAATAGAAAACGGCGTAATTACCGATAGCGGCTCGCACTCGGAGCTGCTCGAAAAAAGCGAAAAATACCGCCTGCTTTACGAAACGCAGTTTAAAAAGGTAATTGAGCTTGAAAAAGAAAAAAGTTCCCATTGACTAAATTGCCTTTTGGGGTTACAATATATTTGTACTAAGGAGGCTACGCTATGGACGAGATTAAGAACAAAGACGAATACAACCCGGATATTGTCACCTTGTCTGACGATGACGGTAAGGAATATACCTTTGAGGTGCTTGACGCTATCGAAACCGAAACGGGAAGATACCTTGCAATGCTCCCGATTTATGACGACCCGCAGAAAACTCTTGAGGACAGCGGCGAGCTGGTTATAGTAAAGGTGGGCGAGGAAGAAGAAAACGGCGACGAATACTATTACGAAATAGAGGACGACGACGAATACGATATGATTGCCGACGCATTTGTTGAGCGTCTTGAGGATTTTTTTGAAATAGACGACAAATAATAATATAAGATACTGAAAAATCAGTTTGTTGATAAACCCAAAAGTCTATTTTTGCGGCGTTTACGCCGCATTTACGTTTTTCCGCTGACACGTGCGGCGGAAAAACACCTTGTAAGCGAAAAATAGCTTAAAAAGCTATTTTTCAAGAGCA
>CAKSQS010000096.1 GCA_934486705.1 uncultured Eubacteriales bacterium | reverse complement strand
AGCGTGAAGCCGCGCGGCGGGCACCCACCTGCACAAACCGCAGGTTATTTTAAGCGCATTACGGCAGGGCGGGACAGTTTTAAAAAAAATTATAAAATAATCCCGCCGTTATCTTTTTAGAATGATAGCGGCGGGATTATTTTATATATACATATATAAAAATGAAGCTGCCGCTTTTTGCGGCAGCCCCATTCGTCAAAATCGGTCCGTGCAACGCAGTGAGCTGTCGCCCAAAACCGAGGACAACAGCTTACTCACATTTGCATCAGCACCGAGCGCTTTTTTTATATCAGGCGCTGTTTTGTATGTTTTCCGTCGCTGTCCGTTATTATGGTATGCGAAAAACAAAAGGTAATACATTATAAATATTGGAAAGAAAAATGAACTATACCGAAACATTAAATTATATACACTCCCTCGGGAATTTCAAATTACCCGCAGGACTTAAAAGAATTAACGCCGCTTTGTCGGCGCTGGCATATCCGCAGAATAAATTTGAAGCAATACATATTGCCGGGACAAACGGCAAGGGCTCGGTTTCTGCTATGCTTGCAAAAATTTTTGAAACGGCGGGCTTTAAAACGGGGCTTTATATTTCGCCTTATATAATAGATTTCCGCGAGCGCATACAAATAAACGGTAATTTTATATCCGAGGACGATTTGGTTAAATTTGCGCAAAGGGTGAAAAGCACCGAAATTGCGCTTTCCGAATTTGAATTTATAACTGCGGCGGCGTTTTCCTATTTTGCGGATGAAAAGTGTGATATTGTAATAGCCGAAACAGGTCTCGGCGGCAGACTCGATGCCACAAACACTCTTGAAAGGGTGCGCGCGGCGGTCATTACCAAGGTGGGGCTTGACCATTCGGCAATTTTGGGCGATACGGTGGAGAAAATAGCTGCGGAAAAGTGCGGCATAATAAAGAATTTTCCCACGGTCGTTTCGGCTAATCAGGAAAATGCGGTATTGGATGTAATAAAAAAATACACCGAAAATTATGTTTCGCCCGATATTTCACGCCTTAAGGTTTTAAAGTGCGACGGCAGCGGCACTGCGTATATATATAAGGATAAGGAATATTCTCTGTCGCTTTGCGGGGAATACCAGATCGAAAATTCGCTTACGGCAATAGAGACCGTTTCGGCAAGCGGCTTTAATATTCCGTATGAAACGGTGAAAAAAGCGCTCGGCACAACCTTTTTCCCGGCGCGGGCTGAAATTATCTGCCGAAATCCGCTCGTTGTGCTTGACGGCGCACATAACCCCGACGGCGCGCGGGCGCTGGCTGAAATTATGAAAAAGTACAGCGGGCGTATAACTGCGGTAATCGGTATGATGCGGGACAAAGATTACGACGCGGTTTTAAAGGAGACACTGCCGTATTGCAAAGCGGCGGTGGCGGTAACTGTGAAAAATATGCCGCGGTCGCTGGAATGTGAAAAGTTAGCCGCTGCGGCAAATAGGTATTGCCCCTGCGTTACGGCGGCAAGCTACGGCGCGGCAATAGAAAAATCGCATTTATCGGCGGGGGACGACCCGATTTTCGTCTTCGGCTCGCTTTACCTTGCGGGGGGAATAAGAGAAAAATTAAAAAATTTTTATAATTGATTACTCTTTACGACAATTTTTTTAAGGACAAGCCTTTATTATATAAGTAAGGCTTGTCTTTTTTTATATTGTTTTCGGGGGGTGAATTTATGTCGGTTGAAATAAGAACGAACGGCGAAACGGTAACGGCGTACTTATCGGGCGAGCTTGACCATCACACCGCGCGGGCAATGCGCGAAGCGATTGATGACGCCGTGGAGCTTAATATGCCGTCAAGACTGGTGCTTGATTTTAAAAATATCAGTTTCATGGACAGTTCGGGCATAGGGCTTGTTATGGGAAGATACAGACTTCTCGCGAAGACGGGAGCGGAGCTTATTATAAGCGAAACGCCCCCGCAAATATATAAGGTTATGAAATTAGCCGGGCTTGAACGTCTGGCAAGATTGGAAAGTAGGTAATATAAATGACTGTAAACAACAAATTTATGATGAACGTGTCGGCAAAATCCGCAAACGAAAGCTTTGCTCGGGCGTGCATATCGGCATTTGCCGCTCAGCTTGACCCGACCCTTGAAGAAATAAACGATATTAAAACCGCCGTGAGCGAAGCGGTCACAAATTGCATAGTTCACGCGTACAGGGAAAAAATCGGAAAAATTTACATAACGGGCGAGCTGCTTGAAGGAAACATAATAAGAATTAAAATTCGCGATACGGGCTGCGGCATTGAAAATGTGGAAAAGGCTATGGAGCCGCTTTACACTACCGTCGGCGGCGAGCGTGCAGGGCTCGGCTTTGCCGTTATGCAGAGCTTTATGGACTCGGTAAAGGTGCGCTCAAAGGTAGGAAAGGGCACAACCATCGTAATGCTTAAAAAAATCAGCAGGCGCTACGGTATAAATGCTTAAAGAAATTAAGGACCGCGACCTGTTTATAGAAAACAACTTAGGACTTGTGCGTTCTCTATGCGTGCGTTTTGCGGGGCGCGGTATTGAGTATGACGACCTGTACCAGGCGGGATGCATAGGACTGATAAAAGCGACCGACGCGTTTGATACCGAACGCGGACTTTGCTTTTCAACCTACGCAGTGCCGGTAATAATGGGGGAGATGCGCAGGCTTTTTCGCGACGGCGGCGCGGTCAAGGTTTCAAGAAGCGTTAAAGAGCTCGGAATGAAAATATCCCGTGAAAGACAGGCGCTTGAGCAAAAACTGTGCCGCGAACCGACCGTGGGCGAGCTGGCGGCGGTACTCGGCGTAACGCCCGAAGATGTGACCGAGGCAATATGCGCGTCTCAACCTACAGTTTCACTTACCTATGAGGATGACGACGGCATTTCGGAAACCGAGCTGCCCGTAATAAGCGCGGAGGATGAAATTTCGGACAGACTTCTAATAGATTCTGCGCTTGAAAAACTGAACAATGAGGAAAAACAGCTTGTAATTTACAGGTATTATAATTCATTAACGCAAAGCAAAACCGCCGAGAAAATGTCAATGACTCAGGTGCAGGTTTCGCGCGCTGAGAAAAAGATTCTTGAAAAACTGCGCGGAATAATAAAATGAATATTTATTTCAATACTGCATATATACTATATATTGTGCAAAATACCTCTCTTTAAAAAAAGTTTAAAAAAGTTAAAAAAAAGTGTTGACAAAGGGGGAGGGATGTGGTATTATAATCAGGCGCTCTGAAAAAGAGGGTGGCAAACGGAC
>CAKSQS010000095.1 GCA_934486705.1 uncultured Eubacteriales bacterium | reverse complement strand
TTTTAAGTCATAAAATATGCCGTCATAAATGCCGGCGCTAAATACGGCAGCAGCGGAAAGCTCTTTTGTTTTCTAAGCTTGTTTATTACCACCGCCGCAAGCAAGCCTAATACCAATGCCGCGGCGGTGTTAAAGAATCCTATCACAAGTGCCGCCGAAGCTCTCCGCAGCGCTTTTGCCGGTTATATATCCCGCAAGGGCAGTAATACCGAGCTGCAGAATTGCCGTTATTACAAGACCTACGGTACTGTATTCAGTTCCGGTAAATTTCTCGATTATCGGAAGCATATTTTCTCTCAAATGTAAACCCTCCTTTCGGCGGAGCTTTTACGCTCCGCCTATGGATTCTGTTTTTTATGCCGACTACGCCGTATACGCAAACATACAGTTCACCTTTTCGGTGACCTTCGGCATAACGGTGCTGTTGAGCAATGCGTAAAGCAGAGTCAGCACCAACACTCCCAAAACCACCGCAATTAAAATCTTTACGCCGGTATCCACATAGCCCTCTGCCTTGCGGTTTTTTAGCGCCACGCTCGTGGCTATAACGGCGTTATCTGCCTTGCGACTTAATTTTTTCAAGAATTTCTTAAACATTTTTGATTTCTCCTTTTTAAGTTTTTTATATTTATTTTTTCTGCGGACGGCTTGGCGTTCCGCTTTGCCGGTCCCACCGGCTTTACTGATACATCGGACTCACCTCCCCGTATTTAATTTTTATGGAAATGCAAAAAGCCCCGGCTTTTCCGTTTGGAAAAACCGAGGCTTGGTTATTAAAATATTTAACTGTTACTTTTCGTATTTGTCTGTTGCCGTTACCATAATGCAAGTATACCACAAGTCGTCAATGCAAGTCACGCCCACGCCGGTATATTTCATTTCGTCTGAACCCACATACGGCCAATGGCGGCTGCTGTCTATTATTATCTGCGCTAAGCACTGACCTATTTTGTCCGCGCTGCCGACTATGCCTGCCATTGCTATGGCTTCCTGCGCGCCTATGTCATAGCTCCCGCTGCCGTCCGCCATTTCCGTATATCTGCCGTAGCCCGTAGCCTTCGCCGCGGCGAACCAGTCGGATATATCATGGGCAAAATTTGACGGCAGCTGACTGCTCCTGTACTCTGCGTACCCTGTCAGGCGCGGCAGCTTTTTAAGCTCCCCGCTGCCTATATTCGCACGCGCTTTGTTAAGATAATAGATAACCTTATCTGCAACAGCTTTGGTGTCTGCCGAGGTTGCGTTTGCGGGCGTTTCGGCTCTCGTTTCCGGCGGAGTCTGTGCGGTATCTGTTTTAGACGGTGCAACAGAAGAAGTTTTAGGTTGTTCTCTAACCTGCGATACCGTTTTATTCGGTTTCGCGATATTAGAGCTTTCGGCTGATGAACCTTGTGCACTCGGTGCACAAGGCAATGAAGAAGATTGTTCGTTATTTGCTGTATCGACCGTATCTGCAGAAATTTTTTCTGTATCCGTAATCTCGCTTACCGCCGTATCTTCCGAAACACAGCCTTTATTTGATCTACACCCAACCGATGAAATTAAAAATATAAAAATAATTAAAATCATTGCTCTTTTCATATCAGTATCCCTGCCTTTCTGCGTATTCTTTTATGAACTGCGAAAAAAGATTTTGTAGCTTTCCGGTATCTTTAAGCAATTCCGGATAATTCTTAAATAATCCCTTACTTAATGTGATTTTAATTTTATCCTTTTTATCTTCGGACGGCTGTTTAAAAACAGTAAGCACGCTTTCCGCTGTAAGGCTGCCGTTATTATTAAGCTTTCTCAACTCCTGTGCCTGCGCTAAATTTATTTTATAGATGCCTGCAACATTCTTTAAAATATAACTTTGAATATCTACTGGAAGATATGAAAGCTCTGCGCCGGCTTTATAAGGAATTTTTTCATCGTCAACAAGCCTTAACAGCCCCGGCAACAAATATGTAAGGCGTATAAGGTAAGCTACCGTTCTTCGGCTTTCATTATTCTTATGACCGGCATCGCCAAGCGTATCTAACTTTGTGCACTCGGTGCATGAAGTTAAATCTGTTCTTTTGCCCTGTCTGTTAAGAATTTCCGTCTGCATTCGGTAGGCATATGCCTTTTCGCTGTATCTAAGGCTCTGCCGCTGCCGCAGATTACTGTCAAGCATTATTAAGGCGGCTTCATCATCCGAGATGTTTTCCTTAATAATAGCGGGAACGGATCTTATTCCCAATTTCTTTGCAGCCCGTACACGGTTTCTGCCAGACAGTATTTCATATTTGCCGTTTTTTGCTTCTCTTACCGTGACAGGATTTATTATACCGTGTTCTTTAATGCTCTCGACAAGCTCATAAAGCGTTTCCGGAGAATATTCCAAAAATGGCTGCGGTCTTCCCGAAAGTCTTAATATCTGTTTATCCGAAAACTCGCAAAGCTGTTTTGTGGAGATTTCCGTGATATTTGCTACAACCGCTGTTTTGCATACAATATTTTCGCTCATAACATAATACTTCCTTTTTTATTTACTCTTAAAAACCGAAAGTAACAGTTCAGGCGATTTGTACGCTGATTTTGTGCGGTTAACAATAGAACGGTATATTTCACTACCATTCGTAGTGCTTTCCGCGAAATTGTCTTAAATTTTGGCTTTTTAAAACCCTAAATAAATACAAAAAAACCTGCAAACAATTGCTTGTTTACAGGTTTAAGTGTTGGCATCTACTTATCTTTCCGGGCAGCTTCCCGCCGAGTATTTTCAGCGCAAGCGAGCTTAACTTCCGTGTTCGGTATGGGAACGGGTGGACCCTCGCCGCAATCAACACCAACTATTGTCAAGATATTACATAATAGATACAAGCCGTTTTCTAAAAACTTAACTCGAACCAACCATAATCTCTTGGTGTGAAGTTATTCTAACATAAATGAATATGTTTGTCAATAGTAAATTTAAGTTTTTTTATTTTTTCTTTTGCCATTACAATCTTTGGTAGCCCTTATATCATAAACATCCAATAGAGTCTGATTGTTATTATACATAGCGCTCGGCTCGAAAAAAGGCGTTTCGGAAATCCGAAACGCCTTAACCGCATTGCCTTGAGTGTTTTTTTGACTTATGTCATAGCCGAAGTCAAGCTGCCTTCCACACCCAAACTCTCGGGAGCCCCTCCGCATACACTTTTTCGGCAAAGCCTATGTTTCACAGGGAAGAGATATTTCTACCTCTTGCCTATTCATTATAATTGATATTATTCTTTTGTCAACTGTTTTTTTTAATGCAACGGACATATGTTTTTAAATAAACCAAATTCTTTAAACCGGCATTGATATCTGCAGATTTTCCTTTCCACGCAATTTTAAATAAAGTGATTTTATTTCTTTATTGCAGTTTCTGAACAATTCATTTAAATCTTCCGTGTTTTCTACCGTTAAGACCTTTTTTTGATTTATG
>CAKSQS010000094.1 GCA_934486705.1 uncultured Eubacteriales bacterium | reverse complement strand
CGGAATAGGCAGACGCGTTAGATTCAGGTTCTAATGATCGCAAGGTCGTGGAGGTTCAAGTCCTCTTACCCGCACCATCGCTCAAAGCCCTTAAACCACTACTATTTTACAAGAGGTTCTTCTTTTTTTAAAGTCTTTCGGCTCGTATCAAGCTCGCCCTGCTTTTTTGTCGCTCCGCTCTTTTTTCTTACCTCGGTAAAACCGAGGGTTTATTTCAACGTCTAAAGACACCGAACATCGGCGGTAAATGCAAAGCATTTACCGCCGATGCGCATATATATTTTTATTCAGCTTTCATTTGTTTCCTCGGCGGCGCGGGTTATGGCGGCACTGCCGAATTTTTTTCGCAATTTGTAAATAGAGTCCTCTATTCGCTCTTCGTTTTCCTGCTTTTGCGAATTTCCGAACATATCCTCCTGCACCGCAGTTTGATATTCTTTAAGACCTATTGCCCTTAGTCCCACCGACCGCAGCGGCTCTGAAAAGGCAAAGTGCTCCCTTAAAAGGTTCATACCGCGCTCGGCTATTGCCTTGGCGCTGTTTACCGAATCGGGAAAGCTGCGGCTGTACTCCTTAACCGAAAGCGACGTATTACGGATATGCACCTGCACCCCGCCCGCATACAGCCCGTGCTCCCTTAGAGAATCGGATATTTCGCGCGCCAACTTTAAAAACATTCCCCATATTTCATCCTGCGTTTTAAAATCTGCCTGCCGCGTTACAGAGCGCCCTATGCTTTTAGGCACGCTTTTCTCATCCTGCCGCGCAACGGGGGAATCATCCTCTCCCAAGGCGTAGCGCTTTAATTCAAGCCCGTTTTTCCCGAGCAGGCGCTCTAATGTTTCCGCAGAGCATACGGCGGCGTCTCCTATTGTGCAAATACCGCAGGAGCGCAGCTTTTCAGTAGTTTTGCGTCCCGCAAAAAGCAGATCGGAAACAGGCAGCCGCCATATTTTTTCCTTGAAATTCTCGCGGGATATTACCGTTACGGCGTCGGGCTTTTTCATATCCGACCCGAGCTTTGCAAAAACCTTGTTAAAGCTTACCCCCACCGAAACCGTAATGCCGAGCTTTTGCTTTATTTCGCGGCGTATCTTATTCGCTATTTCCTCCCCGCTGCCGAAAAGCAGCCTGCTCCCCGTTACGTCAAGCCAGCATTCGTCTATGCCGAACGGCTCTATCATATCGGTATATTTCTCGTATATTTTGTGGGCTTTTTTTGAATATTCCTTATATTTATCCATAAGCGGCGGCAAAATTACAAGGTCGGGACATTTTGCCTTTGCCTCAAAAATAGCCTCGGCGGTTTTAACCCCGCAGCGCTTTGCCGCCTCGTTTTTTGCAAGCACAATGCCGTGCCGCTGCTCCTTATCGCCGCATACCGCAACCGGCAGCGAGCGCAGCGTGGGGTTGAAAAGCAGAGAGACAGACGCAAAAAAATTATTCAGATCGCAGTGCAAAATTACCCTGTCTTCCATCTTTCCTCACCTTTCAGAACATTTGTTCAATGAATATTATAGCTCATTCCCCGCCTCTTGTAAAGCGGAAAATTTTTCGAGCGCCAAGCGGTGCAGTCGCTCTGTCTGACGCTGACTGTAATTTATCACATAGCTTATTTCGGGCAAGGTTTTTCCGAGCACATATTTAAGGTACAGTATCTCCGAAAGCAGGCCGCCGTCCGTTTTTTCTATTTTTTCCTCAATTTCCGCGCGCAGTCCTTCGGATTTTGCAATAAGCGCCGCATATTTTTCCCGTCTTTCGGGGAAAAGCGCAATTTGACCCTCTAATCTTTTAATTTTTGTGTGCTGCAAAAGATAAAGCGAAAGGTATTTTTTAGCGTCGTTTACCATTCTTTTTCCCCTCGGGCAAAATATAAGCCACATACTCGCCGTAGCTGTAGTTCGTGCCGTGCGCCCTGTTATATTCCTCGGTTTCCTTTATAATTCGGCTTATCGGGTTGGCGTTTACCAGCTTTCGGCGAATCCGCTCCCTGCGCCACATCTCCTCGCCGCGCCTGCGGCAGGTATCGCTGCAATATTCTCCGCCGCGGCTGAGTTTTGCACCGCAGCATCGGCAATGCGTAAGATTTTTTTCGTGTATATTCGTGCTTTTGCAAAACGGGCAGCAGCGCCTTTCCTCAAACGGCGGCGAATTAAAGCCGTGGGTTTCGCGGTAGGTATCGGGTTTTTCAAATTGACTTCCGCAATCGGAACAAATTAACATATTTATCTACTTCCTTTCTCTGTACTTAAGAAAGGCGGGAATGTCCGTTTTGTAAACACCGATAAATAAAATATATTAAGTTTATTTATTCTTTCTTAACAAAATGCGGAACATAATAGCATATAATATAATCAGAAAATGAGAGGAGCGGAAATATGGATTTCAGATACAGGCTTATACGGTTCATGTCCGGCAGGAACGGTCCCGATGAGCTTTTTGCGCTTATATTTGCTGTTTCCGTAGTTATGTCGGTTATCAATATTTTTGTGCGCTCCAACATTCTGCAAATTGCGGTTTACGCCGTTATGATTTTGGCAATTTTCCGTCTTTTCTCACGCAACACCGAGCGCAGAAAACGCGAAAACGATAAATTTCTGTCAATTCTCGGTGTCTTTCGGCGCAAGAAAAGCTTCCGCGAACAAAAGCGCGCCGATAAATGCCACATCTACAAAAAATGCCCCAATTGCAAGGCGGTATTGCGCCTGCCTAAAAGGCCCGGCGTGCATAAAACCGTATGCCCGAAATGCGGCAGGGAATTTACCGTTAAGGTGCGAAAATGAAAAAAATAACGCTGCGAAAATTTTTAGCCATACATATTCCTGCGGCGGCTGTAATTGTGCTGTATATTATTTTGCCCATAGGCTGCCCCATAAAATATTTTCTGCATTTTGATTGCCCTGCTTGCGGCAGCACCAGGGCAATTATTTCTCTGCTGCGGGGAGATATACACTCATATTTCGCATATAATCCCGCCTCCTTGCCGCTGTTGGCGGTCGTGCTTTTTGCGCTGCATAAGAGGCTTTTCAGCTTAAAGCGCCGCACCGAAATGCTTATTTTAATACCCTCTGCGATATATGTGTTTATTGTATATATTTTCAGAAAAATATTTATGCAATAAATATATGCGAAAAATGTATTTTTTTGTTGTAATTTTCTGTTCTATATAGTATAATGAATTCATAATCTTAAATATAAGGGGATATGGATTATGGATCAGAACAAAGTAGATATGTATGTCATGACAAACCAGAAGTATTTTCCGGCAGAGAAAATAATGTATCTCAAGGAAAAGCTTGCAGCGATGGACGAGAATAAGTTCACAATGGTTTCCACTGTTGAGCTTAAAGACCCGACCACAATTCTTTTGGTCTCCATTTTCTTAGGGACACTCGGAATTGACCGCTTTATGCTGGGCGATACCGGAATGGGAATACTTAAGCTTCTTACCGGCGGCTGCTGCGGAATACTTACCATTATTGACTGGTTTACGGTTTCTAAAAAGACTAAAGAGCT
>CAKSQS010000093.1 GCA_934486705.1 uncultured Eubacteriales bacterium | reverse complement strand
CCGCTTTTTTCGTCAATCTTAAGTTTAAGACCCTCTTTTTTAAGCTCTGTCATTTTTTTACTCCGTTTTTATATTTTATCCGTTTTCGCGGCTATTGCCGAAAGCCTGAGAAAGCGGAATATTTTCCAAATTCACTCATTCTTTCCGCCCCTATAAAGAATATTCCAAGCCGAGCATTTTGTATTTAGCGCCCGCCATAGTGTTATACGGCAGCTGCTCCCAATTACTTTCCCCTATTATTTCCTTTATTGCCGAAAGATTTTCTTTGGTATCGGTAATACTCGGTATCAGCGGGGTGCGTATTAAATAAGGCATGCCGCTTTTTTTAAGTGCTTCAAAATTTGCAAGTATTGTTTCATTGCCTACGCCCGTATATTTTTTATGCGTTTCGGTATTAGCAAGCTTTATATCCATTATTATAAAATCAAGCTTTTCAATAACGCTTGTAAAAACATTCGGCTTTGCATATCCGCTTGTTTCGATACATAGGTTAAAGCCTTTCAGATCTTCCGCTAAGGAAAGCAGAAATTCAGGCTGCATAAGCGGCTCGCCGCCCGAAAAGGTAAAGCCGCCGAAGTTATCCCCCAGCGGCTCGGCGGATTTTTTAAGCTCTGCCGCCAATTCCTCCGCGCTTACGGTTCTGCCCGCAACAGAAAGTAAATTATCGGGGCAGGCGTGTAAGCACCTGCCGAAAGGCTGACACTCCGGGTGGGTGCAGGGTATTCTGCACAGCCCGCAATGTAAGCACCTGCTTTCCTTATACATAAGCTGCGGCTTGCTTGTCAGCCCCTCGGGGTTATGACACCACCGGCAGCGCAGCGGGCAGCCCTTGAAAAACACCGTGGTGCGTATTCCCGGACCGTCATGCACCGCCATTTCCTTAATATCGAAAATTACGCCCTTCATACGGAGTATACCTGCCGCGCTATCACCTGATCCTGGTATTCCTTATCAAGCTCTACAAAGTACGCGCTCCAACCCCATATGCGCACAACAAGCTGCTTGTAGTTTTCGGGGTGCTTCTGCGCGTCCTTCAGCTTTTCCACATTTACGGCGTTTAACTGTAATTGATGGCCACCCCTGTCTATAAACGATTTTACAATCATTCCTACCTTTTCAATGCTTTCTTCATCAGTAAATAACGACTGATGAAATTCAAGCGTCAGCGGTCCGCCGTTTATCGCTCTTTCAAAGTGCGGCTTTGTCATAGACCCTATAACCGAAACAGGACCTTTTACCTTTGCGAAAAGGCTTACGGAGAAATTAGTACCGAGCGGCTCGCCCTTTCTTCTGCCGTCGGGCGACGCGCCTATTTCATTTGCGTGCCACAGGTAATACATTGCGCTGCCTGTGCCTGCACGGTAAATACCGCCGCGGCAGTTCTTTCTGCCCTCAAGTGAATCAGCGAAAGTATCAAGCAGCTTTACTGCTATACCGTCAACATAATCGTCGTTATTGCCGAGCTTGGGGCTTTCAAAGCGCAGCTTATGCAAAAGAATATTATCATTTTCAAAGTTGCAATCAACCGCTTTTATATAATCCTCCTTTGAAATGCTCTTTTCCTCGTAAACATATTTCTTTATTGCCGCAAGGCTGTCGGCTGCGGTGGCTATTCCCGTGCCGTGTATTCCGAAATTGTTATACTTTCCGCCGTTATATATATCGCAGTCCATAAGCACGTTCATAAACGGCGACGGAATAAACCATAAATTATCAAGCCCTGCGCATATCTTGTAGCATTGCTCGTTTATTCTTTTTTGCACGGCGGAGAAAAAGTCCTCATATGTTTCGCTTTTTATAAGGTCCTTATGAAAGGCTGTATCAATCGCCTTTGCATACGAAAGCGCGCCGATATTCGCCACATCCGCACCCACAAAGGGGATTATAAACTCCCAGCACGCCGCAACGGTATAGTTACAGGCGTCTTTATGCTCATAGCCTAATTTTTCAAGCGCGGGTATTACTATATCGTCGTTTGAATACTGGGGGAAGCCGAGCCCCGCCTTTGTTAAATGGCTTGCCTTTGTGTATATTTCCTGCGGGGTATCCTTACCTACCCTCAAGTTTATTTTTGGGTCTATAAGCTTATTGTTATAGCTTGCCTCCAAGCATAATTCCGAAAGCAGGTTAAACACGCTGTTTCCGTTTTCGTCTATACCGCCGAGCATCATACTCTGCCCGTTATCCCCCTGCTGCACGCCGGGGTAAAGGTCGCTGTCCTTATTAAATGATAAAAAGAAATCCTCCAAAAGCTCAAGCGCCGAATTACGGTCAAGCTCGCCGTTTTCAATATCCTTTTTTAAATAGGGGTATATGTATTTATCTAAGCGGCCTATCGTGTTATGGTAATTACCCTCAAGCCATAAAGCGAAGTGCAGTATTCTGAAAAACTGCAGTGCCTCGCGAAAGTTTCTCGCAGGATAGCGCGACACCTGCGTTAGAACCTCGGCTATATCCGTTCTTCCTATACGCTCAGCCTCTGCGCGGTATTTATCCGAAAGGGCTATTATGTTATCTATCGCGCGCCTGCCGTATTCATCGGCTGTTTTGCGCTTTTCAAGCAGACCCGCGGCTATTGCGCCGTAATAATCCGGCGACAGGTTAGACATAAACCCAAGCTCGTGAATATGGTGTTTTTTATTTATTTCCGCCCATTCGTCCTCTGTAAATATTGCCGGCAGGTTTGCGACGGTGCGCATAAATACTATCTGCTCGCCGTCAAGAATTACCGCCTTTTCTTCATTGCAGAGCCGCTCAAACCTATCCGCCATACGCTCTATTGGGGTTAAGCCTTTTTCGGAGTATTCCCGCGCTAAATCCCAATTTACCGTATGGCGGTGGGTGTGGTGGTGTTTTTCCGTAATATAATAATCATACAAATTTTGTTTCACACTATATCCCCCCGTTTTCTAAGTTAAAATTCAAGAACCTCACGACAAAGCATTGCAAAATATTTTTATATCCTATCCGTTATCTCGGCTATTCTTTCGGCTATCGCTTTCATACCCTTATCTCCCGGGTGATTTGCAACGCCGGGATGCTCAAAAAGCCCCACGGCTTTCATTTCGTCATTATCGCCCAAATCGCCGAGCGGTATAAGCGGCAAGCCGTTTTCCTTTGCGTACTCGCACAAAGCCGCGTCCCCCGGGTGATGCCAAAAGCCTGTAGTTATAATTCTTTTCGCTTTTTTATTCTTATCCAAAAAGTCCATAAATTTTGCAAATTCTTTTTTGAATACCTTGCCGGAAAAGCCGTCGGCGGGGCAGTTATCTATAAACCGTGCAATAATTACATCCGCGCCGAAATCCCGCGCATTTTCGTAGTATTTATATGCTTCCTCACCCGTTTTGTAGCGCACTTCCCATTCAGCCACCTGACTTATGCAGAAAGCCGCGTTCGGGTGCTTTTGTCGTATTCTCTTCATAAGTATGTGAACGTAGTCGTTCTCCTTAGCGGATGCCGCCATGCCCCACTCGCCGTGCCAGCCTATTTCGGGGCGTATGCCGTGCAGGGTTATTGAGTTCCCCGCGATCAGGAATTTAGGGCTGCCGCCGGGGTTTTCAAACCTTACAAATTCGCTTTCCTTAAGCTGGTTTTCAGCGGCTACCGTGTTTTTTTCAAGCTCTGCGTATGCGTCTTTTTTCAGATTATACGGTATATT
>CAKSQS010000092.1 GCA_934486705.1 uncultured Eubacteriales bacterium | reverse complement strand
TTCCTTGGCTAAAAATCATAATATAGTTTCTTTATATTTTTTGGAGTCACTGTCACCTATCATTGACATTCCTACAGAATTAAATACATAATTTAATAAATTGCCTATTTAATTCCTTGCGAATCTGTGCTATAATAAATTGTTAAATATTCAAGGATTGGAAAATGATATGGAAAACAGCAATATAATATGCGGCAGAAACCCCGTGCTTGAGGCACTGCGCTCGGGCAGGGAGATAGACCGCCTTTTTGTAGCACACGGCACGGGCGGCGGCTCTGTTACGGCGATAATAGCAAAATGCCGCGCAAAAGGCATACTTATAAAGGAGATAAGCCCGCAAAAGCTTGATTATTATTGCGGCGGCGCAAATCACCAGGGCGTGGCGGTAATGTTCGCATCGCAGGAGTACGCCACGGTGGACGATATGTTCGCACTTGCGGAAACACGCGGGGAAAAGCCCTTTTTAATAATCTGTGATGAAATTGAAGACCCGCACAACCTCGGCGCGATTATAAGAACCGCCGAGGCTACGGGCGTTCACGGGGTAATAATTCCCGAGCGCCGCAGCGCGTCGCTCAATGCTACGGTGGCAAAAGCCGCCTGCGGAGCGCTTGAATATGTGCCCGTGGCGCGGGTTACGAATATTGCAAACACCATTGACGCGCTGAAACAGCGCGGCGTGTGGGTATTCGGCGCTGATATGGACGGCGATGACTACACAAAGACCGACTTTGATACGCCCTGCGCGTTGGTTATAGGCAACGAGGGCAAGGGAATAGGCGCGCTTACCGCCAAAAAGTGCGACGCTATTATAAGCCTGCCGATGCACGGCAAAATAAACTCGCTTAACGCCTCTGTTGCGGCGGGAATACTTATGTACGAGGTGGTGCGCAGCCGCCGCACCGATAAAAAGCCAAGGAAGTGATTTCAGTTGAGGAAGTATAAGGGAAAGCATAACGACGACCTGTTTTCGCTTATTGATAATAACAGTGAACTTGAAGAAAACAATTCCTTTAATACCTTTCAAAGCCCCGGGGCGCTGACCCCCGAGGAGGTATTGGGACAAATTGAGTCAACTCATACCGATAATGAGCCTACGGGAGCGCTTGAGGCACTTAAAAAGCGTATGCTCGAATCTATGCAGGGCACGGAGACGGTCAAAACCGATAAAGCCCCGACAGCCGAGAAAATTCCGACGGCGGAAGAAATGCCGAAAAAAACCGAACAGCCCGAAATTTCGGAAATAAAACCGACCGCAAGCTCTGACTCGCTTTTCGATTTTGATTTTTTTGACGAGGTGAAACCCGCCGCGCCCGAAAAGCCTGCTAAGCCCCAAAAGCCCGAAAAATCGCTGCTTGAAAAGTGCCGCCCCTTTATTTTGGACGACGAGGGGCACGACTCGGCAATGAAAGAAACGCCGACCTACAAGCTTGAAAGCGTAGCGGATATTTTAAGCAGCCAAAGCGCTAAAACGCTTGATAAGCTTTCGGAAAAATATGAAATTGAATTTGACGATTTAGGGCACAATAAGCCCGCCGCGCCCGAAAAAGCGCCCGAAAAACCCGAGCGCGAAGTGTTCGAGGAAAAAATGCCCGCCGCGCGGGATATTCAGACCAATGTGCCGCATATTATATCGGATATTGATTCGGACGGCGGCGAGAGCGCGACCGAAATGCCCGATATTCAAAGCACGGCGACTATAAAGTTTACCCCCGTGACCGACAGCGACTCAACCTCCCGAATAAGCGTAAGCTCGCAAACAAGATCTATTGACCTGACGGGTGAACTTTCGCGCCTGCCCGAGAGTAACGATGACGACGCAGACCCCGAAACCCGCCTTGAGCAAAACGAGTTTGAGGACTACAAGCCTGCCGAGGAATTTGAAGACGAAAGCAGAACAAAGCACTTTTTGCGGAAATTATCGCTTATTAAGCGCGGCAGCTTTTTGCGCTGCGTTTCAACGGTGCTTTTAACGCTTATAACGGCGTTTGCCGAGCTGCCGTTTATGTCGGCGCTGCTTATTGAGCACACAAAAATCAGTATGACGGTATACACCGCCGTGCTCGGTATAATAATACTTATAAACCTTGATATGTTTATAAGCGTTCCTAAAATGTTCAGCCGCTTTTCAACGCCCGATATTTTCGCGGTTACCGCCTCGCTTTCGGTAATGCTTTACTCGGTTATAGGCATACTGAAAAACGAAATAACGCTTAATATGCTGCTGCTTGCCGCGTTTATACTGTCAGTGCGCTCTGTCGCCGCGTTTTTCCGCGCCGCGCACACGCTGACAGGCCTCAGGCAAATAGCGGGCAATAAGCCGAAACGCGCGGTAAAGCTGATAAACGACCCCGCCGTTACATTTGCTATGGCGAAAAATTCAATTGAGGGCGATGTGCTGGCAGCCGCCCCCCGCAGAACGGCGCATATTGACGATTATATGAAATACACCTCGTTCCGCGTTTATTTCAGCGGCAAGCTGCCTGTTATAACGGTGGTATCGCTGCTTTTATCGGTAATATTGGGCTTTGCCTGCGCCGCCTATTTTGACGGTATGCTCTACGGCTTTTACAGCGCCGCGGCGGTGCAGTGCATAGCCGCCGTGCCGGTGCTTTTCCTTATAGACGATATGCCGCTTTACTCCGCATCTAAAAAGCTTGCGCGAAAGGGTGCGGAAATAGCGGGCAAAATGGGCGCGGAATACCTTGAAAAGGTAAACGCAATAGTTTTAAGCTCGGAAGACCTGTTCCCCTCGGGCACGGTAACGCTGCACAATATGCAGCTGTTATCGGATAACAGCATTGACGATACAATAATGCGCGCCGCGTCCCTTACCGACAGTCTTTCAAGCCCGTTAGCGCCTATATTCAAAAAAATTGCGGGAACGGTGGGCGACTTTGTAATGCCCGATTCCGATACGGTTAAATATGAGGACAAAATGGGTATTTCGGGATGGGTAAACAATAAGCTTTTGTTTGTGGGCAACCGCACGCTTATGGAGGCGCACGGAATTGACGTTCCGAGTGTTGAAACCGATAGAAAGCTTTTGCGCAGGGGGTATTTCCCCGTTTACGTTGCAACCGACGATAAGGCTTGCGCCCTGCTTGCTGTGCAATACACCGTAAAGCCCGAGCTTGCGCGGGAGTTTAGAAGAATATCCGCCATGGGCATTACAATGCTTATAGACAGCTCCGACCCGAACCTGACGGAAGAAATGATATGCGATTATATGGGGCTTTATGATGATTCGGTAAAGGTTATGAGCACAGCCGGCTGCCATATGTATAAAAACGCGGTAACGTTTACAGAGCACTGCTCCGCCCCCGCCGCTTACAAAGGCAACCCCGTGGCGCTCGCATCACTTGTGAGCAGCGCGGTTAAAATAAAAAAATCAAGCCTTTTTCTGGCGGTATTTTACGCGCTTAGCTGCGTGGCGGGCGTGGTTATGTTCGCATACACCTCGTTCGGCGGCTCAGGCTCTGTGCTCGGCAGCGTAACGGTTCTACTTTACTGCATTATAAGTACAGTGGCATCAATAATACTTTATCTTACAGGCAAGCCTTGATTTTACGGAGGGAAGAAAAATGTCAGAAAAAAAGAAATTTTACATTACCACGGCAATAGCCTACGCCTCGCGAAAGCCGCATATCGGCAACGCTTACGATATAGTGTTGGCGGA
>CAKSQS010000091.1 GCA_934486705.1 uncultured Eubacteriales bacterium | reverse complement strand
TTGATCCGCGCTTGCTTAACGTTCCGGGTGATTACATAGAAAAAAGGCTCATTCCGCAGCTTTTGGAGCTTGCGGGGGATTATGAGCTTGACGGCGCATGGATGGACGGTTCGGGATTTAATATTGAGCCTAATTACAGACCCGAAATACTTGCAAGGTTTACCGAAAAAACGGGTATAACCGAAATTCCGAAAAACGAAAACGACCCGCATTATGCCGAGTTTTTGCAGTTCTTCCGTGATGAATACGCCGAAACCAGACGTCATTACATCAATGCGGTGCATGAAAAATATCCCGATTTCCAAATATGCTGCAATTGGGATTATACCTCTTACGATTCGGAAAAGGTTGATTCCGACATTTCGTTTATTTCGGCGGATATATGGGGAATTACAACATTTAATATTCTCAGAATGGAATGCCGCTTTATTTCAGGACAGAAAAAGCCGTGGGATCTTATGCTGTGGTGCGATGCCGCGAAATACGCCGGCGGATTTGTCAATTGCCTGAAACCCCCGGTTCAGCTTATGCACGAGGCTTCCCAGATAATGATGCACGGCGGCGGGGTGGAGCTTTATATGCTCCAAGAGCCGGACGGCGGCGTGGATATTAAAAAGCTTGATAAATTTAAAGAAACCTTTGATTATTGCCGTAAATACAGAGAATATCTTTTCGGCAGCGAATCGCTCTCTCAAATTGCCGTGCTGTTTGACGGAAAAACGGCAATGAAGATGAATAACAAAGCGTACGGATTTTTCGAGGGCTCGCTGCTTGACGGTATTAACGGTATTCTGCAATGCTTTGCGGATTCGCAGCAATCGGTTGACGTTATAGGGGAGTGGGAGCTTGATAACCCTGCTTTGCGGTATAAGCTGATAGTTGTTCCAGAATGGGCGGAAGTGAGCTGTAAGGATAAATTACTCGCGTTTGCCGAAAACGGCGGCACCCTGCTTATTATCGGCAGCGGCGCAACAAAGCTTTTTGAAAAGGAGCTCGGCGTAAGCATTACCGATACTATTAAACAGAAAAGAGTATTTATAGGCGATAAATACGATTATTGCTCATTCGGTGAATTGAGCGATATAAACGAGGTTAATGTGTTAACGGCCGTTGCTGCGGAAAACGCATTTTTAAACAGCGATTTTTCGGATATTCATACAGCGCTTACCGTAAACGGGCTGGGGAAAGGCAAAATTGCCGGCATTTATTTTGATATGGGGCAGCAATATATGAGCGGAAGAACCGCAGGCGCTTGCGATTTTGTTAAGCGCACCGTTTCAAAGCTTTTGCAAAAGCCCGAACTGACGGTTAGCGGCAGCCGCAATGTTGAAGTTGCCCTGCGCAGAAATTGCGGTAAAAAAGAGGTGGTTCTGCTTAATTGCTCCGGACCGCACAGCGACCCGAATACTTTTACATATGATGAGCTTTTGCCGATTTGCAACATTACCGTAAAGGTTAAAACCGAAAACAAACCCAAAAAGGTCGTCAGGCAGCCGGAAAACCTGCAGCTTGATTTTGAATGGGACGGCGAATATACCGTTGTGAAGCTTGAAAAGCTCGAAATAATGAGCGTTATCACACTTGATTAAAGGAAATAAATTTACTGTATGAAAAAGCTTTATATGATAGGAAATACTCATTTTGATCCGGTGTGGTTATGGAGATGGGACGAGGCATTGGCCTCAATACGCGCCACGTTTCGCTCCGCGCTTGACAGAATGAATGAAAATCCCGATTTTATTTACAGCTTTTGTACTCCCGCCGTATTTGAATGGATAGAAAAAACCGATATAAAACTTTTTGAAGAAATTAAAAAACGCGTAAAGGAAGGCCGCTGGGAATTGTGCGAGGGCTGGTGGGTGCAAGCCGATTGCAACGCGCCCTGCGGCGAAAGCTATATAAGGCAGGGTCTTTATGCCCGGGAGTATTTGAAAACGCATTTCGGAAAAACGAGCGACACGGTATTCAATATCGATTCCTTCGGTCATAATATGCAGCTCCCGCAAATTCTGCGGGGGTGCGGTTTCCGAAATTATGTTTTTTGGCGGCCGAACGAAGCGCATAAGGAATTGCCGAAACCGCTGTTTGACTGGGTGGGATTGGACGGCTCTTCCGTTCGCTGCTATAGGCTCGGGGGAAAGGGCGGAGAGATTTTTGTAAAGGATATTGAAAAAGAAACCTTCGGTAAAATTTTCAGCGAAAATACGGAAGATAACCTTATGGTCGTCTTCGGCGTCACGGATCACGGCGGCGCGCCCACCAAGCAGCAAATGTCGGTAATAAACAGATTATCCGCGACATGTAAGGATTATGATGTTTCATATGGCACGGTAAGCGGATTTTTCGGTGATGTAAAGCCTGAAATTTCGGTCTGTGATGAGCTGCAGACAAGGTATTTGGGACCGTACTGTAATTATACACCCGTTAAGCAGGATAACCGCCGTGCCGAAACGGCGCTGCTTAACTGTGAGGCGGCAAGCGTAATAGCTTATAACCTTATAGACCATGAATATCCGCAGGCGGAAATAAAACAGTGCTGGAAGGATGTTATGTTCAATCAATTTCATGACATTCTCGGCGGCACTTGCATACCTTCTGCTTACAGGGACGCAAGAGACCTGCACGGCAGAGCAATACAGACCGCCGCAGAGCATATGCACTATGCGCTGCAAAGTATTACAAATATGATAGCAATGCCGGGCAAGAACCCTGATAACGCTTGGAATTTAGCGGTATGGAATCTTAACGGCTTTCCCATTGACGCACCGATTGAAGCGGAGGTTCAGTGGGCATGGGAGTTTCCTTGGTATAACGGCGGCATAACCCTGACAGACGCCGACGGCACAGATTACCCCACGCAGATTATTACGGAAGAATGTGTTGTTCCTTCGTTCCGTTCGCGCTTTGTGTTTCGCGCGGAGATACCCGCGGGCGGATATAAATGTTTCATTGTTCGGCAAACCGAAAAAAGCGGGGCTTCTTTTCGCCGCTTTAAGCTCGGTAAGGCAGCATACGGCGGCTTTGATTTGATTGATACACAGAGCGGCAAAACCTTAAAAGGAATATTTTCACCGTATGTCCGCATTGACGAGTGCGACACATGGGGCTTCAATAAAACGGTTTTAGAAGCAGAGCTGCAGGAGCTTTCGCTAAAATCCTTCGGAGTAATTGAGGACGGTTTGTTCCGCACTGCTTATAAAGCGGTTTACACATACAATAAATCCACTCTTACGCTGCTGTTCAGGGTATATGACGACAGGGTGCTGTGCGAATACCGCTGCCTTTGGAATGAGGAGCGGCGAGCGCTGAAATTGGGATTTAACAGCGATAGCTGCATATCTTCAATTCCGTTCGGATTTATTCGGCGCGAGATATCCGATTACGAAATGCCTATGGCACAGTGGGTAGAGGGCGACGGCTTTTCTTTAGGCACTTCATCGGCTTTTTCGTATGATTTTGACGGCAAACAAATAGGAATTACACTGTTGCGCAACGCATTGTTCGGGGACTTGCGCAGCGCGCCGCTTGATACAAGCCGCGAATATACATATATGGGGCAGGGTGAGACTGTCGGGGTGCTGCAAATGTGCTTTGATAACGGCAAACACGCCGCCGCTGCACTTAACAATCCGCCCGTTATAATTGCCGAGGCTAACCACGGCGGCATATTTCCTCCGCAAAAAAGCTTTTTCAAATGCGACGGCGCATATCTTTCGGCGGTTAAAAAATCCGAGCGGAACGGCGATACAATACTTCGCGTTGTTGAAGAAAACGGGGAGAATACCGTGGCAGGGGTCACAATAGGAGACCGTGAGTTTTCTGTTCCGTTAAAGCCGTTTGAAATTCGGACAATAGCATTTGACGGCAGTAAAATTCATAAGGTAAATATGCTTGAAGAACAGTAAAAAGTATTATTTGGAAAGGCAGCTCAATAACTATGATAAAACCGG
>CAKSQS010000090.1 GCA_934486705.1 uncultured Eubacteriales bacterium | reverse complement strand
CTGTCTGTCTGTCTGTCTGTCTGTCTGTCTGTCTGTCTGTCTGTCTGTCTGTCTGTCTGTCTGTCTGTCTGTCTGTCTGTCAAAAAATTGTACATTTTTGCATTTCCCTTTGTCAAGCGATTTTTTGTAAAAATTTCCGTTTTTTTGTCGATGGAAAGATTATACCATTTAATCAAAAATGTGTCAAATGTTTTAAAGAAAAAACCGCAGCGGCGGCTTTTTTTAAAAAAACAGTTGACTTTTTTCTTTCGGTGTGATAGTATAACATCTGATAAGATTAAAGCGATAACCTTTAAGACGGTACAGAGATGCCGGCAAGGAGAAAAAATAAGGGTGCTTTGCGCCCGAATTATGCTGTGTTTCAGCGCCTTGCCGTGTGCAGGGCGCTTTTTTTAACGCTTATTTTCGGGAGTGTGGAAAAAATGGAAAAATTCAAAGCTACTCTCATGGACGAGGCTGCGGTTGCGCGTGCGCTCAAACGTATTTCGCACGAAATACTCGAAAAAAACAACGGTACCGAAAACCTCTGCATTATAGGCATAAAGCGCCGCGGCGTTTCGCTGGCGTATATATTATCCGATAATATCTACGCAATAGAGGGCGTAAGAGTGCCCACGGGCGAGCTTGATATAACCTTTTACCGCGATGACCTTACCGCCATTTCGCCCGACCCTGTAATACATCCTACCGAGCTTGAATTTTCGGTAGCGGGCAAAAAAGTGGTTTTGGTGGACGACGTGCTTTATACGGGCAGAACGGTGCGCGCCGCGCTTGACGCGCTTATGAGTCACGGCAGAGCGGCGGCGGTTCAGCTTGCGGTGCTTATTGACAGGGGGCACAGGGAGCTGCCTATACGCGGAGATTACGTAGGTAAAAATATTCCCACCTCAAAAAATGAGGTTATAGCGGTTAAAATTCCGCCGTATGACGATATAACGGCGGCGGAGCTTTACGAGGTATAAACGGTATTTGCCGTGTATATAAAAAACGCGCCGAGGTTCAAAGGGGGCTGCGGTGCAAAAAACGGAGGAAGAAAAAAATGAAACTGATTTACGGTGTAAAAGACAAGCCGAGCTTCGGTAAGGTAATTATTTTTGCCTTGCAGCAGTTGCTCGCAATTCTTGCGGCTACAATTGCCGTGCCTACCATTGTGCAAAACGGAATGTCACAGTCGGCTGCGCTCTTCGGCGCGGGTATCGGTACTCTTGTGTACCTTCTGTTCACAAAGTTCAGAAGCCCTGTGTTCTTAGGCTCGTCATTCGCTTTTATCGGCTCAATGTTAGCGGCTTTCGCAGGCGCAGCCTCTGCCAAAGCAGGTTATGTAGGCTTAATAATCGGCGCTACTTTTGCGGGTCTTGTATATGTGATTATCGCAATCGCGGTAAAATTTGTAGGTGTAGGCTGGGTTAACAAGCTGATGCCTGCGGTAGTTATAGGACCTACCGTTTCAATAATCGGTTTATCCCTTGCGGGAAACGCCGTAAGCGATATAACTAAGGGCAAGGTGCTCGACGCTGACGGCAACTCGGTTGCCAACCCGCTTATTTGCCTTGTTTGCGGACTTATAACACTTCTTGTTGTAACCATTTGCTCGGTATACGGCAAAAAAATGGTAAAGCTTATACCCTTCATCATCGGTATACTTGCAGGCTATGCCGCTGCGGCAATCTTCACGGTTATAGGCATTGCTACCGATAATCAGGCGCTCCAAATAATAAACTTTGAAATATTCAAAAATATGAGTTTGGTTGCCGTACCCGATTTCACATTCTTTGAGGCGGCAAAGGGATTGAGCGAAATTAACGGTCAGTACATTGCAACGGTTGCGGTAGCGTATGTGCCGGTTGCGTTCGTAGTATTCGCAGAGCATATAGCCGACCACAAGAACCTCTCCTCCGTAATTGAAAAGGATCTTCTTGAAGACCCCGGACTTCACAGAACACTGCTCGGCGACGGCGTAGGCTCTATAGCGGGCGCACTGTTCGGCGGCTGCCCCAATACTACATACGGCGAATCGGTAGGCTGCGTAGCAATAACCGGCAACGCCTCTGTTGTAACCATACTTGCAACGGCTGTTATGGCAATAATAATTTCCTTCTTCGGTCCGTTCGTAACCTTCCTCTCAACAATTCCCAACTGCGTAATGGGCGGCGTTTGCGTAACCCTCTACGGATTTATCGCGGTATCGGGTCTTAAAATGATACAGGAAGTTGACCTTAACGATAACAGAAACCTCTTCGTGGTAGCGGTTATCCTTATCTGCGGTATAGGCGGCCTTACGGTATCGTTCGGCAAGGTGACTATCACCTCAATCGCCTGCGCGCTTATCCTCGGAATAGTTACAAACATTATACTCGGCAAAAAGAAAGCCGAATAAATAAAAGCTAAAGCTTAAACCCCCGCGCCCGAAACAGGGCGCGGGGGTTGTTGTTTCTCTACTTTAATACAGCTTTAGTAAAATCCTCATTGAATAAATTAAGCGCCTTAAAATCCATTGCGTCTATATAATACGCTTCTAATTTATCGTGCACCGCCTTTGCCGCGGCAAGAGTTTGCGCGGCGGAGGTTAAAAGCTCGTTTGCCGCCTTGCGGTTGAATTTCATTCTTTCGCGGCTCAAATGCAGCTGTTTAAGACCTATAAACCGCCTTGAATGTATTCTGCGCTCGTCGCTTTCAAACCTAATATAATCGTTCTCGGTTACAACCGCCGTTTTTAATTCGGGAATAATAATGTGGTCGGTTATAAGCGACGGCAGGAACGGATTTTTCAAGGTTATGACCTCGTAACCGCCCGAAAGAGCGGCATTCCTTACCGCGTTCACAATTATATTGGCGGCGCTGCCGTATTTATCGCTTATTATTATAAGCCGCTCTGCTTCCCGCTGCAGCGTTTCGGGGAATGCCACCGTGCCCTTGGGCGTTATTCCGCCGATAAAGCGCACCCATTCTTTACCTACGCCGTTTTCCTTTATCGGAATAATTTTTTTGCAGAGGTTAGCCGCAAATCTTTCGGCTTTGGCGGTATCGGTGCAGGCAAGCGCGGTTTTATAATTATCGGTAAGTATTTGTCCCGCCGCGCGCAAATATCTTGCCGCTGCCGCGTGCAGCGCTTTATTTTGCAGCGTCAGCTCTATTATCTCCCGTTTGTTTGTTTTAAAATTATCGTCGTTCCAAAACTCGCCGAAATTCAGAATTTTTTCGCACGCGCCGGGAAATTTCGGGTCTACCGTATGCGGCGCTGTGCCATCCATAATTATAACCTTTTTGTGCGGCAGTATAACCGCGTCAAGCGAATCCGGGTCGGAGCTGCACGGGCAGCGCAGTGTTTTTTCCCCCGCCTTTTCCGCCTTTTCGGCAAACCGTTTCATAAAAGAGGATTTTCCCGTGCCCGGTCCGCCCTTAATAATATACGCCCGCCATTCGCCGTCGGGCAGATAGGCTTTATCAAACTCCGAGTAAAAGCCCTCGCAGGAGTTAGCCGCCAAAAAGTATTTTATATCGGTTTTCTTCATAAATCACCCTCCAAACACTATATATTATTCCCGAAAAAAGATTTTGACACAAAGCGCCCGATGTGGTAAAATAAAAAAAGAGTCGGTCAGACGGTTGCGGGCAGAAATGCCCGAGGAAAGTCCGAGCCCCGCAGGGCAGAATAGCGGCTAACGGCCGCCGAGGGTGACCTTAGGGAAAGTGCAACAGAGATATACCGCCGCAAAAGGCTTAGAATTTTTTCTTTGATGATGTATAAATACATCGCCCGTTTGCGGTAAGGGTGGAAAGGCGAGGTAAGAGCTCACCGATTCCGCGGGAACGCCGGAATCCTGTAAACCCTATTCGGAGCAACGCTGAATGTAACTATACGCTTGCCCGGCGTGTTACGAAAAGCGGCTTGAGCGCAGGGAGCAATCCCGCGTCGAGATAGATAACCGTCCGCGACAGAACTCGGCTTACCGACCG
>CAKSQS010000089.1 GCA_934486705.1 uncultured Eubacteriales bacterium | reverse complement strand
GTCTGCAATATAAGCGAGACCATGCGATGGGCGGTTATTGTGTATCGGCTCGTCCTTGACGAACGGTACATGAATGGCCAGCACGGGCTTGGTTACATAAAAAGCTGTTTCCAAAAAGTTCATATTATCATTCCCTTCATAATCATATTATAATATCTGTAGCGAATAAGTCAAGTGTGGCGTTTCGTTCATTTGATTTTACAGTCCGGTATGATATAATGCTGTAAGTGAAGGAGTGATTAAAAATGCTTATAAATAAAACCGACAGAGAATTTATAGAAAATAAATACCACCGTACAGACGAACCCTTTAATTCCTTAAACCGTATGGCATACCATGGCATAGGCTATGCCGAGGAAACAGGCAAGGACGATGAGGAGATATTGGCGGGACTTAAAGCGATGCAGCCGGAGCTGAGTGTTATGCCGCATCCGGCGGCGAGAGCCACGGCAATAAAATATGTGTTGGAAAATGAAAGACTGTATATTAACGAACACGATTATTTTGTGGGGCTTTATTCGCTCGGCAGGCTTGCAAATTCAGTTACCTTCAATGTGTGGCGGAACGAAACACTTGATAAACGCAAGCCGGAAACATTAAAAAATTCCGATTTGTTCAACAGGTCCGGCGCGGTTGCCAACTGGACCGACTACGACCATGTGGTGCCTGATTGGGAGTCCTTAATGAATTTGGGCTTTAAAGGGATAAGGGAACGTGCGCGGCAATACAGAGAAAAACACGCGCAAAACGGCACCCTGACCAATGAAACCGCGGCATTTTTTGACGGGATAGATATAGAATACGGGGCGATTATATCCGTTATTGACCGAATGTATAAATACGCCGCGGCTGCCGATAATGAAAAATCCGCAAAAGTGGCAAAATGCCTTAAAGCCTTGCGCGACGGCGCGCCGACGGATATCTATGAGGCAATGCAGTTAATTTTTATTTATTTCATTATATCGGAATGCGTGGACAGCTTTCAGGTGCGCTCGCTCGGCAACGGACTTGACAGAACGCTTTACAGATTTTATGAAAATGATTTGAAAACGGGAAGATACTCGAGGGACGAAATACGCTCGTTTTTAGCCTATTTTCTTTTGCAATGGTCTGCAATAGGCAATTACTGGGGGCAGCCGTTTTATCTGGGCGGAACAAATAAGGACGGCAGCACAAAATATAACGACCTTTCTTATGATATTCTTGATGTTTACGATGAGCTTGGGATATACAATCCCAAAATCCAGCTTAAAATCAACCGTAACACACCCGAAAGACTTTTAAATAAAGCCTTTGATATGGTGCGCCGCAAAAACGCAAGCTTTGTTTTTTGCTGTGAGCCGGGAATGATAAAGGCGGTTATGGGCAACGGCGCTACATATGAGGAAGCGCTGGATATGGATATTCGCGGTTGCTATGAAACCGGTATAAGGGCGAACGAATCAAACACCGAGGAAGGATATATAAACTGTGCCAAGGCGGTTGAATATGTTTTTTCAAACGGCTTTGATAAGGGTATAAACGAACAAGTGGGAATTAAAACCGGTGAGCTTGCCAAATTTGCCTCATTTGAGGATTTTTATGCGGCATTTATAAAGCAGCTGGATTATCTTATTGAAAAGGCGATTGAAATATCCGACGACCAGGATAGATTTCTAAGCTATGTAAACCCATCCTCAATGTTTTCCGCAACAACGGAGCATGCTTTGAAATGCGGAAAAGACGGCTATTTCAACGGCTTGAAATTCAATAACACCACATTGCTTTGCTGTGCGTTTGCAAGCGCTGTTGACAGTCTTATGGCGGTTAAAAAATTTGTTTATGACGATAAAAGAGTGACCTTAAGGGAACTTTCCGCCGCGCTTGACGCTGATTGGAACGGTTATGAAAAGTTGTGCCTTAAAATACGAAATGATGCCCATAAATACGGAAATCATGACAAAGAAACAGATATTTATGCTGCGGCGATTGCCGACTTTTTCTCATCGCGGGTAAACAATATACCGAACGGACGCGGCGGTGTTTATGAAGTTGATATGCACTCGGCGCGCATGTTTATTGAACAGGGCAAAAAAACGCTTGCCTCGGCGGACGGCAGAAAAAGCGGCGATATTCTTTCCAAAAACGGTTCTCCCTGCGACGGTATGGATAAAAACGGTGCGACTGCGCTTATTGAGTCTGCTCTTAATTTAACGCCTACCAACTTCCGTGCGTCTTTCTGTCTTGATATGATGCTCCACCCGTCAGCCGTGGAGGGAGACGACGGTCTGCGTGTTTTAAAAGCATTGCTTGAGACTTATATGGAAAGCGGCGGTATGACAATGCAATTCAACATCTTTAATTCCGAAACATTGCGCGACGCACAGAAAAATCCGGAAAAATACAGAAATTTGCAGGTGAGAGTTTGCGGCTGGAACGTGCTTTGGAACAATTTAAGTGAAAAAGAGCAAAATGCATACATTATCAGAGCGGAAAATATAAGATAATTAAGGAGGGCAAGAAGCCGTATACCGGGCTAAAACCATCATGAAAAACAAAAATATAATGAATACAGTTTTGCCCATTATTCCGATGATTTTATGGGGATCGCTTTTCCCGTTTGTGAAGATTGGCTATAATGCATTTTCAATTGATACCGAGTGTATCGGCGACATATTAATGCTTGCGGCAATGCGTTTTTCGGTATGCGGAATAATCGGATGTATTATTGCTTTCATTACCGGTGCAAAATTAGAAAAACCTATAGGTAAGAATATATTAAATCTCTTCTGCGTCGGATTGTTTTCTGTAGTTCTGCAATATGCGTTTGTCTATATCGGACTGACATTGACAAACAGCTCGAAAGCCGCAATTTTACAACAGCTCGGTCCTCTGATATACGCCTGCTTTTCGTTTTTATTTATTAAATCCGAAAAGTTCGGTATTTATAAAATATTCGGAGCGGTTATCGGTTTTTGCGGAATATTTATAATAAATACCCGCGGAAACATGAACGGCATATCAAAAGGTGATATCCTTATCTTACTTTCATCACTATGTACGGTAATATCTTTGATTATGAGCGAAAAAACTGTATGCGACACATCTCCGCTTTGGGTAACAGGAATATCACAATTTCTCGGTGGTGTAGTGCTGTTCGCATTGGCTTCGATTATGGGTGGAGAAATCCCTACATTTAGCATATATTCGTCTGCAGTATTTGCATATATTTGTTTTGCTTCGACGGTTGCATATACTCTGTTCTTTTATGTTCAGAAAAATATATTGTTATCTAAGCTTTTTATTATTAAGTTTGCAGAACCGTTTTTCGCATGTATATTCAGTGCAATTTTGCTTAAAGAAAATATATTTCAAATACAGTATCCGATTGCGTTTGTTTTAATATCGGCAGGAATCGTTCTGGCATATAAAGAGGATACAAGCAGGGAGAAAATACAATGAATGCAAATATATTTGAAATAAAACGCTTTGCCGTGCATGACGGCAACGGAATACGCACAACGGTATTCTTTAAAGGTTGTCCGCTGAAATGCCTTTGGTGTCACAACCCGGAGGGTATAGGCTTTAAGCGGCAGCTTGCATTTTATGAAAATAAATGCATAAACTGCGGCGAGTGTGCGGCTGTATGCCCTGTCGGGGCGCAAAAAATAACGGCGGCGGGTCATACGTATAACCGTGAAGAATGTGTATTATGCGGCAGTTGTGAAGGGGCTTGTCTCGGTAATGCGCTTAAAGTCTACGGAAAGATAATGACCGTGGAGGAGCTTATGCCGATATTGCTTGAAGATAAATCGTTTTATGATAATTCCGGCGGCGGCATAACTCTTTCCGGCGGCGAGTGCCTGTGCCAGTCCGATTTTTGCGCCGAGCTTTTAAAAACCGCCAAGGAAAACGGGCTTAACACCGCAGTCGATACCTGCGGTTTTGTGCCGCGTGCGGCAATAGATAAGGTTATGCCGTTTACCGATATGTTTTTGTATGATATTAAGGCGATAGATGAAA
>CAKSQS010000088.1 GCA_934486705.1 uncultured Eubacteriales bacterium | reverse complement strand
GTCGCTTATCGAGGCGGACTGTGTGCTGCGGCTCATAAACTGCGATTTGAAATCAATATCATATCTTTCATCACAGCTACCGTTGCTTGCAGACAGCAGGTTCAAAAGCGATAAACAGCTTAAAGCCGCAAACAATGTAAAAAGCATTCATTCACGGGAAAATATCGAGCAGATTATTGGCGGAGTAACCTTCACAGTTCCGCACAGCGATTTGGTGGAAAGACAGTATCTTGAAGGCGAGCTTTTGAAAGATACGCCGGTAAAGAGAGAGTCAAAGGAGTTTCGGGTAATGATTGAACAGATAGCCGAGGAGGTGTTCGAGCTTGATTAACCAAAATACTTCACACGATTTGTTTTTTGAACCGACAAAGGTCAGCGATTTTCCGAGTGTGCTTGAATCGGTTCAGAAATATATATCGCAGAATTATGCGTCGCTGCTCTTGGAAAAGGACAAGGACGAGGTAAAGACGCAAATAATGTTTCAGATACAAAAGTATCTGTCCGATAACAGGCTGAAAGTTGACGGTATGGATGAAAACGAACTTGCAGATAAGCTGTATACGGAAATGGCTGAGTATTCATTCCTTACAAAATACATATTCGGCAAGGGAATTGAGGAGATAAATATAAATGCGTGGAACGATATCGAGGTATATTATTCGGGCGGAAGAAAAGAAAAACTTGACGAGCATTTTGAATCGCCGCAGCACGCAGTGAATGTGGTGAGACGAATGCTCCACGCATCGGGAATGGTGCTTGACAATGCCGCCCCGGCAGTTCTGGGAAGTCTTACGAAAAATATACGAATAGCCGTGCTGAAATCTCCGCTTGTGGACGATGACGCAGGAGTGAGCGCCTCTATCAGAATTGTAAATCCTATGAACTTTTCCAAACAGGATTTAATAGATTACAAAACGGCAACGGAACCTATGCTTGATTTTCTTTCACAGCTCATACGGTACGGCGTCAGTGTGTGCGTTGCCGGGGCGACAGGCAGCGGAAAAACAACCGTAGCAGGGTGGATGCTCTCCACATATCCCGATGACAAAAGAGTGTTTACCATAGAAAGCGGCAGCCGTGAGGTGTCGCTCGTAAAGACAGAAAACGGCAAGGTGGTCAACAGTATTGTTCATACGCAGACAAGACCTTCGGAGAATGAGGCACAGAACATATCGCAGGTAAAACTGCTTGATATTGCTCTGCGCTTTAATCCGAACCTCATATTTGTCGGCGAGATAAGAGATGCGGAGGCATATGTTGCACAGGAGGCAAGCAGAACGGGCGTCCCGGTGCTGACAACAATTCACTCAAACTCGTGTGAGGCAACCTACCTAAGAATGGTAACGCTGTGTAAAAGAATGTTCGACGCAGCCGATAAGACGCTTTATGATCTCGTAACAGAGGCATTTCCCATAATCGTGTATGCAAAACAGCTTGAAAACGGCGAAAGAAAAATTATGGAGATAATGGAATGCGAAATCAAAACGGACGGGGAACGAGTTTACAGAACCATATACAGATACAATATCATAGAAAATTATTATGACGAAACCGGCAGACTTATCATAAAAGGCGAGCATGAGTTTATCGGTGAAATATCCGAGGGGCTGAAAAAGCGCTTGGTTGAAAACGGTCTGCCTAAAAGCGAGCTTGAAAAAATATGCAGAAGGGAGGCGGCAGTATGCTGACATTAAGACTTTTTGCGTTTATCGCAATGGTTGTCGGAGCTTTGCGGTTAGCCGGAATACGATTGCCGGACTTGTTCAAAGCGGTTGTTTACAGACCAAAGTCGATACAGGAGCAGATAGATGAGGCGACCAATAAGAAAAAGAAAAACTTTATACGGCGTGAAATTGAAGAAATAACCGATATTCTTAAAATGACGGGGCGTGAAGATAAAATCCCCGTTGTTTTTATTATCTGCGGAGTATTCGCAATATCGGGGGCGGTCTTGGCGGCGCTGTTTGATAATGCGTATATGATACCTCCGCTTGCAATCGGAATGATGTTCATACCCGTGTGGTATATAAAGCTCACGGCAAGCCACTACAAAAAAGACGTTTCGGAGGAGCTTGAAACGGCTCTGTCAATTATAACCACGGCATATATCCGAAACGAGGATATCGTAACTGCCGTTGAAGAAAACATATCATATCTCAATGCCCCGATAAAAGATGTTTTTACGGATTTTCTTGTTCAACTGAAACTGATCGACTCGGACACCGATAAAGCAATATTGAGCCTTAAAGAAAAGATTGACAATGATGTGTTCCACGAATGGTGCGACGCACTTTTGCTGTGTCAGCAGGACAGAGGACTGAAAACAACATTGAGTCCTATTGTTGCAAAGCTTTCGGATATCCGTGTGGTAAATTCGGAGCTTGAACTGATGCTCGCAGAGCCGCGCAAGGAATTCATCATAATGGCAATTCTGGTGGCAGCCAATATCCCTATTATGTATTTCTTAAATAAAGACTGGTACGATGTTTTAATGCATACAGCAGTCGGGAAAATGGTGCTGGCATTGGATATATCCGCAATCTTTATATCATCGGCATTTGTGGTAAAGCTGACAAGACCGATAGAGTTCAGGAGGTGACAAGATGAAAAATACAGAGTTATGTCCGAAATGTCAGGTCGGAGCTGATGCATATAAGCTCGATCCAAAAGAGCCGATGTGTCCGTATCTGCACTGTCATAACGGAGAAAAATGCACAATGTTCAAAGAAATGACCGGAGGCGATGACAAATGAGAGTTATAATTCTTATGGCCGGAATTGCCTTCGGGCTTTATTTTATCATAGCGGACAGACTGAAAATACCGTATCTTAAAGCGTCAAAAGCGATAATGAATATGGGCAGGAAAGACCGCAGACTTACAACGGTAATCGAGGCAGTGATAATGGATTTGAGCATTAAGCTGTCGAGATTTATACCTATGGATATGTACAGAAAAAACAGACTTGCGGCAACGCTGAAAGCAGCCGGAATAAGTATGACTCCGGAATGCTATCAGGCACACGCAATCATAAAGGCATTGGCAGTCGGACTTTTAATACTGCCGTGCCTTTTAATATTTCCGCTTATTTCGGCGGCTGTGGTTGTGCTTGCGGTGCTTGTGTACTTTAAGGAAATACAAAAGGCGGAAAAGCATATGGAATCACGCAGAGAAGAAATTGAAACGGAGCTTTTAAGATTTGTTTCAACGGTAGAACAGGAGCTTGCATCAAGCCGTGATGTGCTTTCAATTTTGGAAGGGTTCAAAAAGAATACTACTCCGGCATTTGCAGATGAACTTGGAATCACCTGCGCAGATATGCGTTCGGGCGGATACGAGGTGGCGCTGATGAGAATGGAGGCAAGAGTCAATTCTCCGCAGCTTTCCGATGTTGTGCGAGGACTCATATCCGTAATCCGTGGCGATAACGGAAAAGTGTATTTTCAAATGCTTTCGCACGACTTCAAACAGATGGAACTTCGCAAGCTGAAAGCAAAGGCACAGAAAATACCCGGAAAAATCCGTGTGTTTTCGATAATTATGCTGATGTGCTTTCTGGCAACATATCTGATAGTCATAGCTTATCAGATCATTCAGTCGATAGGCGTTATGTTTTAGGAGGTAACGATGATGAACAGAGAAGAATTGTTTTATAAAAAACTGACAGAGGAATACGATACATTTATGGAAGAAATCCGTGATTGGACTTTGGAGAAAGTGGTTGAAAATTCTGAATACATTGCCGATTACAGAAATATATACGAATATCTTATGAGGGACAAGCCGATAAATGAAAACACAAACCTTGAACATTTTCTGAAAATGAACACACCGATAAAAACAATATGTGAGATTTTTCAGGAGAACAAACCTCCCATTTATGATTTGGTCAATCCGACAATATGGAACATTGGTGAAAAAGAAATATTTGATGCTGATTACAGCGAAATAAAGGCGAGATTTATGCAGAGAATCGAGGAAAATTATAACGAAATGGCAAATCCGATGTGGGGCAAAAATGTATATAACGATTTATATATGCTCTGCGATTATATGAAAAACCATAGTGGCAAAGCAATCGAAGCGGATAT
>CAKSQS010000087.1 GCA_934486705.1 uncultured Eubacteriales bacterium | reverse complement strand
TCCTTAAAAGGCGAAAGAGTTATAACGCTGAATTGTAACGGCGGCTCGTTATACGGCGGAATTTACAAGACGGACATTACAGAAGCCGTTACGGAGCAGAACAAAATCAAACTTCCGCTGCCGTATAAAAGCAGCGACTATCAGTTTGAGGGTTGGTTTACCGAAAGCGGCGAAAAGGTATCGTCCGACACCGAGTATTATTCCGATACAACACTCTATGCACATTGGGGCTTGACAGGGACACGCACTCTCGCCTTTGCCGCAGAGGACGGCTCATATATCGAGCCTGTCATAAAACCGCTTGGCACTGCTATATCGCTTGCAGAGTTTATTCCGGCAAGATACGGCAGAGCATTTGAGGGACTCTTAAAGAGATACTTCGGCTAAGAGACAGTAAATATCAAAAACACGGTTAACTAATTTTCCAGAGTTGACCGTGTTTTTTACTGCCAAAAAGCATTTGATTAAAAAAGAATAATCGGCTAAAAAATTTAAAAAAAGTATCGTTTGTTCAAGTTTATGTCCTTTTTGTATAAGATTTTTTCATTTTGAAGTGATATAATCGGAGAAAAGGAGGTAAAAAAGATATGTTCAAAAAGATTATTTTGGTTACACTTGCGCTTTCGTTCATACTGCCGGGCGCAATATGCGCATCGGCGAGCGAGGACTACGGCCAGTCCTTATTTATTGCCGGGACAAACGCGGAGCAGGCCGACGGCGGGATATGGTTTAAACAGCCGTACGGCTTTTTCAGTATCGACAATGTTGACCTGACCGATATTCAGACGGTCGCGATCACGGCAAAAAACGATATGCGCGGAGCGTGTGACGGCGACAGGGTCATCGTAAGGCTCGGAAGCGAAAACGGCGAGGTCATAGGCTATGTCAACATTGACCGCCACTGCCCCGATAAGGAAGAGGTCTTTAAAGGAGCGCTTAAGAAGGCCGTCAGCGGAAAACAGAAGGTATATTTTCAAAGCAGTCTTGCAAATGACAATTACAGAAGCATGACGGTATTAAAAGTCGGCTTCCAAAAGGAAAAATATGTTGAAGAAGAGTACACCCCCGTACCGGACTCTGCGCTCGTGAACGCGCACGAGTCGACCTGGGCGCTGACGGACGACCTCGGCCGGCGCGCGGCAACATATGAGGAGACGGGCCCCGTGCGTGAAGGAAAAAAGGTCGGTATGTTCTACTGGACATGGCATAGAGACTTTGAGACGAACGCACCGTTTAACAATTCTGAGTTTGCAAAGGAGCACCCCGAGGCGAAATACGACTACACAAACAAGCTCTGGCCAACAAGCGGAACCTCGTTTTTCTGGAACGAGCCCCTTTTCGGCTATTACTCGGGAATCGATTACTGGGTATACAGAAAGCACGCGGAAATGTTCGCCGCCGCCGGAGTGGACGTGCTGTTTTTTGACACCACCAACGGAAGAAGCTCCTGGAGGCGCGAATACGGGGTGCTCTTTAACGCGCTTCACGACACAAAAGCCGACGGCGTTAACGCCCCGAAAGTGTGCTTCGTGACGAATTTTACTCCCGACAACAAGGAGATAAAGGAAAATGTGAAGCGCATATATCTGGGTGCATATAAAGAGGGCAAATGGTCCGACCTCTGGTTTTACTGGGAGGGCAAGCCCCTGATATTGGCGTATACCGACACGCTGACACCCCGTGACAAAGACCCTGAGGACGCGGCATTAATGAACGAGATCAAGAGCTTTTTCACCTTCCGCGGCCCTCAGCCCTCGTACACTTCGGGGCAGACGAAAGAAAACCAGTGGGGCTGGCTCGAAATATATCCCCAGAACGGCTATACAAAACGGGCGGACGGAACATTTGAAGAAGCGACCGTCGGAGTTGCGGCAAATCACTCTTATATAAGAGACCGCCTCGCTCCGATGAATGACGAGTATGCAATGGGCAGAAGCTACACATCCTTGCTCGGGCAGGACAAAACGCCCGGCGCATATAAGTACGGATATTTCTTTTCCGAACAGTTAGAGCGCGCTCTCGAGATCGACCCCGAGCTTATGTTTATCGACGGCTGGAACGAATGGATAGCAGGAAGATATCAGCAGTGGAACGGCGTTTCGAACGCATTCCCCGACGCGTATGACAACGAAGGAAGCCGTGACATGGAGCCCACAAAGGGAGACATGAAGGATAATTATTACGCGCTTTTGGTCGACGCCGTAAGAAAGTTTAAGGGCACGGAAAAAAGAGAGAGCGCCGGAGCGGAAAAAACGATCGATATTTATGACTTTTCCGGCTGGAATTTGGTTACCCCGACATTTTCCGGCTATAAAGGAAAATATGACAGGAACTATATGGGCTACGGCGGAAAAACCTACGAAAATTACACCAAGAGAAACAATGTGACAGAGTCCAAAGTTTCGCGCGACAATGAATATCTTTATTTCTATGCAAAGACGGTGGAAAGCATTACCGCGCCCGAGGGAAGCGACTGGATGAAGATATATATAGATTCTGACCGCAATCACGCAACGGGGTGGGAGGGCTATGATTATGTCATAAACACCCCCGCGCCGGGCGATGTTTCAAGGCTTGGCAAAGACGGGACGGCCGAAAGGATAGGAACGGCCGAGTACAATGTGTCGGGCTTAGAGCTTGCGTTAAAGGTCAATAAGGCGCTTTTGGGTATGACCGGCACGGTCGATATGGAATTTAAGTGGGTCGACAATGCCTCAGGCGATATATTGAACTGGTATTCGGACGGCTCAGTCACGCCGCTTGGCAGGTTCAACTTCGTATATTCCGAGAAAGAGGAAGTATACCTGTCTGACGGGGAGCGCGCATCACTTTCCGGCACTGCGGCAGTCTCGGTAAACAGAAACACCGGCTATATTTCCGGAAAGAAAATTTATGTCTGCGATTCGGACAGCTCGGCCGTTACAAGGACGGTAAACGGAGTTATATATGTGACCTCGGAGTTTGCCGCCGAGGCACTCGGAAAAAGAGCGGTATACGAGGCGGACAGAAACGTCTTTAAGCTTAAGGACGAGGAGCTTTTCTATACGGTTTTAGGAACTTCGGAGGCGCGCCTCGGAGGGAAAATAAAGCCGATCACAAATGCTGTTACCGTCATAGACGGCAGGATATATGTTCCGGTGACTCTGTTTTCCGAGGTTTTCGGTTACGAGTTAAAGACGGACGGCAACGTTGCCGTTTTCGGAGAAAGAGTGACCGACTCAGCGTTTGAGGCGGCAAAAGGACTTGCTTTTTAAGGAGGTAGCTTGATGAAAAAGATTATCCGGGTATTGTTGGCGTTGGCTATGTTTACTTCGCTTGTCACGGGCTCTTTGGCAAAGGATGCGGCCGATGAGCTTTCGACAGACGGGTGGACGTTTGACGCCTCGAGCGTAAATCAGAATAAGGGCATTCCGCAGGAGGTTCCCCAAAATGTGACTGACGGCAACCTTGACACTCACTGGCATTCGATGATAGAGCCGAAAGCGGAGGCGCCCCACTATTTCACGGTGATTTTGCCGGGCGTCACCGAGGTCGGCGGCTACAGGTACTATCCGAGAGCGTCGTCATCGGGAAGTGCAAAGGCCGGCACTGTCACAAAATATGAAATATATGTTTCCGCGGACGGGAAGAATTACGAGAAGGCAGCGGCCGGAATGTGGGAGGAGACCACGGCGGCGAAGACCGCAAAGTTTCCGAAAAATTACAGGGCGAAATATGTGCGCCTTCAGATTTTGGAGGCAACGGGCGGCTACGCATCCGCCGGCGAGATCAGGCTCTTAAAGCCCGACAAGTCGAAACAGACCGTTAATGTGACGGGAAAAATTCAGCTTTCAGGGGCAAAGGCACCGTCGGGCACTTCTGATGAAAAAACAGGTACCGATGATGAGCTTTCGACAGACGGGTGGACGTTTGACTCCTCGAGCGTAAATCAGAATAAGGGCATTCCGCAGGAGGTTCCCCAAAATGTGACGGACGGTAACCTGGACACTCACTGGCATTCGATGATAGAGCCGAAGGCGGAGGCGCCCCACTATTTCACGGTGATTTTGCCGGGCGTTACCGAGGTCGGCGGCTACAGGTACTATCCGAGAGCGTCGTCATCGGGAAGTACAAAGGCCGGCACTGTCACAAAATATGAAATATATGTTTCCGCGGACGGGAAGAATTACGAGAAGGCAGCGGCCGGA
>CAKSQS010000086.1 GCA_934486705.1 uncultured Eubacteriales bacterium | reverse complement strand
GCTCCCGCCGCCTTCATAATGTCATAGTTCTGAGTAAGGTCAACGCTTACGGTTTGCTTTCCCGCCTGAATTAAGGCAACTTTAAGGGTTTTCATTCCGTCTGTTTCATCGTGGCAGCGCAGACTGATATAAGCGCTTTCGCCTACCATATCGGTAACAAAATTAAGATATGGGTTTACCGATAAATCAAGATCGTATTGAGTGCCGTCGTTAAATGCATAGTCGTCCCTATAGCTATCACTGCTATTATTAAAAATATGCGTGTATGTCCATACTCCGCCCGATACGGTAATATTGAAACGCCAGTTTGCTTCACCTTTAAATCGATCGGTCGACCACCAGGTTGTGCGCTGATCCTCATTAAACCAATCCGGAACAAGATCTCCCGCTCCTTCGGCTGCTGCGCCGAATGTCGGGATAAACAGCGAAACCGCCGTTACAGCCAGTGCCGTAAGAAATGCGCATGCTTTTTTAAATCGTGCCATAAAAAATCAATCTCCTTTTGCTGAATTTTTTGTGCTGAATACAGTATATTACAGCAATAAAAGAAATTTCAATCGTTCATTTTCGCACAATATACAAAAAAGCATAAGTTTGGTAACAACTGTTATCAAAGAATATCGCAAATACGGCGGTTTACGGCTTCTCGCAGCTTGTGGAAATCTTCCGTGCTGCGCGGGTAATCGGTAAAAGAAATTTTATAACCGATTTCGCTGTCTAACCATTCCGCGGTTTTTTCAAAGCCTTCCGCTTCGGCTAAAAGCTGTAATGCGCGCAGATCCTGCAATGCGTCAAACAATACAAGCTGACGGATTGAGGGCATCGGTTTTCCGTCATTTCCGGGATAAACCAAAAACGGGTCACCGGCGGGGAAATTTTGCCCGGCGTCGGTTGTGAAAAACGGGTTAATGGGTTTTCTTGAAAGGTAGTTAAACCAAAAATTATAGCCCCAGTGCAAGAAACCCGAAATTTGATAGCGGAAAAGCTGAAGTCCCAATGCTCGGTTACGGTAAGAGGGCATTGCAATCATTCGGTTGCAGACGCGGTTTAACTGACCGCAGCAGTAATAGACCCACCGCTCGGATACTCCCTTGCGGTAAAACTCCTCGGCATGCTCGTTATCGGGCACGGGAATTTGCACCAAGCCTTCGCTGTAGAAAGAATATTCCGAAAGCGCGTCAAGGGTTTTGCAGCCCTTGAGCAGCGGAAGAACGGTCTGCACCGCTTTTCGGTAGCTTTCGATATGCTTTTCGTCAGGCTCATCGGATATATGAAAGAGACAGTTATCCAAAAGCTGTTTTTCTTTCATAAAGTATTTTACCGCCGTCAGAAAGCTCTGTAAAAATTCGGCGTATTCGGCTGAATCGGCGTTTGTTTCCCAGCCGAATCGGCGGTATGATTTGCCGTTTTCCGTTACGATTATTTTGGGCGCATGCTCGCTGCCCCATTGTGTGAAAAGGTGCGGAAATTCGAAATATTTAATTCCGCAGTCAAGTGCGATTTTTATATAACGTTCAAGCTTTGAAAAATCAAATGAATAACCGTCTTTTGAATAATAAATATCAACAAGCTGGACGGTGGGTCTTTCTGAGCCGACGGCAGTATCGAGCGGGGGAGTAAAAAGCGGAGTGAGCAGCATATTGACGCCGTAATACGCAGCCTGACGGATATAATTGCCTATTATTTCCCAGTGCCGTTCGCTGAAAACCTCCGTTCCGTAATATACCGCAAGGCTGTCACAGTGAAACCACTCGGTATGTATGAGCTGCTGCGGCGGCAGGGCGGCGGGAATTACATTTAATGAAAAGTTTGCCTCTGCCGTACATTCGGGTTCGGCTTCGTTTTTTAATGTAACGCACAGCTTATGTTCGCCTGCCGCTGCGTTTTCGGGTACGGTTATTTCAAACCACAGGCAGCTCCAAAAGCCGGGAGAGTATTCGGCTCTGCCGCTGCATATTTCAAGCAGATCGGGGTAAAGCCCCGGTTTATCCGAAAGAAAATCATCGTCCGCCCATTTATACTTAACAAGGCGTACCGGTACGCTTTGTACCTGATAGCAGCGTATGTTTTCTTTTAAATCACTTTCCCATTCAACAAAAAAATCATCACGCAAGCCGTCGTCGGCACGAAAAGCCAGCTGAACATTAAAGCGTTCACCGCGAAGTGCGGAGCCGCACAAAAATTCACGCCCGGCAAGCGATTGATCGGGGAAAACCTTTTCCAATGAAGAAACCCAACAGGTTGTGATGTTCATATAAACCACCCCTTAAAAATCTTTAAATGTATAATAGCAAAAAACATTTTACCTTGCAATAGCAAATATTCGCAAAATATTTTAAACGGCACAAACAATGCGGAAAACGGTATATTACGCATATTTCCGATTTAAAAATGCGGAAAATGGTATATTGGAAGAAAACGGCGGATTGAAATTTTAAGGTTTATGTAATATGATGATATTGTAAAAAACCGGAGGTGAAGAAAATGTATTTTGCAGACGCCGTAAACGGCGACGACCGAAACGACGGGCTGACGCCTGCAACCGCCTTTGCAACCTTGGAAAGGTTAAATGAATTAAAGCTTTCCCCCGGAATGACCGTAGCTTTAAGAAGCGGCAGCATTTTTACGGGAACGCTCAAGCCGAAAAACGGAGGCACGAAAGATAAGCCTGTTCGCATCACCTCCTACGGAGAAGGATCTTTACCCATAATCAATGGTAACGGGGCGGGAAATGCGGTTGAGATAAGAAACCTTTCATATATTGAAGTGAGCAATCTTGAAATTATTAACGCTTCTTCAGATATATATACGCCCCGACGCGGAGTATTTATATGCTGCGGGGAAAAGGGCGGCAAATATTGCGGAATTACCCTTAAAAATCTTTATGTACATAATATAACAACTTCCTTCGGAAGAGAGGCGGGAGGAATAATAATTTGGTGCGATCCCGCCGACTCACCGGTAAGCTATGACGGCGTGACGGTTACCGGCTGCACCGTGTGCGATACCGGAGCGCAGGGAATTACATTTTCCTCCGCCTACAGTTACAGGGTGGGCATTGACTGGACAGACCTGCCGTACACACCGTCACATAATATCCGCATTACGGATAACTATATTGCCCGCTGCGGAGGCGACGGAATTTTTCAATCCTGTGCGGTAAGCCCGATTATCGAACACAATACCGTGGCAATGTGCTGCTTTGCGGGGAATACGCCGTATGCCGGAATCTGGCCGCATAATTCGCAAAATGCGGTAATGCGCGAAAACGAGGCTTTCGGCTGTGTGCTCATAGCGGGCGACGGTCAGGGCTATGATGTAGATATAAACTGCACCGATACGGTTGTTGCTGATAATCTAAGTCATCACAATGACGGCGGGTTTATATTGCTTTGCACTTCGGGCGATATCGGCGGTTACAACAACGGAATTACCGTAGAACGAAATATCAGCATTGACGATTCAGGGCAGATATTCACGCTTTCAGGACCGATTAAGAATATAAAAATTTCAAATAACCACGTCTCGGTTGAAAAAAATATTCATACGCGTTTGATCGGAACATATCAGTGGGGCGAGAGAGGCGGCGGACCTGAAAATGTAACGGTTTCAGATAATTATATTTATATGAATACCGACGGTGAAAACCGATTTTTCGATATCCCGCCGAGGTTTACGGGTAACAGTTTCGGCGGCAGTTACGGATATGAAAATTTAAACGATACTTCTTTTAATTCTCTCAAAGCTGTACCGCTTGATAAAAGTAAATACCTTATAATAAAACGAACCGGAGGAAACGAAAATGAGCAAACAGGCAGTATTTTTTAAACGTGCGCTTGCGCTGTGCCTTTGCTGCGTTATAGCCGGCTGCACGTTCAGCAGCTTATCGGCTGTAAAGGCTAAGGCGGAAAGTACGGATTTTTTTAACCGCTGGTTTTCCGCCGATAATGACAGTAAGTGGTGGGACGGAAACTCAAACCGCCCCTATGCGGACGCAGGGGACGCGTGGTTTATTGAAAACACAGCCGACAGCTGGACTTACAGACTCGGCTGGAGCGTTACCGGCGGCAGCGCAAGGCTTGACTGCAACGGTCCGGGACTCACAGTCGATTTAAACGAAATAAACCGTGTTGATTATACAATCAAAACTTCAAAGCCCGTTGAACTTATAGTTCAAACATATAACCTTAAAGAAGACGGTACACCGGACGAAAATACCCGTTCGTTTATAAAGCTTGCCGATATTGCGGCAGGGGAAACGACAGGCAGTGTCGATTTGCTGAAAAACAGCGAATTTGTATCTCGCTTGACTGCCGACAAGAAAATACATATTTCGGGTTTCGGTTTTTATACAAAGTCATTTAAAAACGGCGATACGATTGGCGTTACTGCATTTTCAATTGTAAAGGGTGATGTTGCGCAGGAAATTGACGGGTTTTCTCGCTGGTTCACATCAGCCAATAACTATAACTGGTGGGATGGAAACTCAAACCGCCCCTATGCGGGCGCAGGGGACGCGTGGTTTATTGAAAACACAGCCGACAGATGGACTTACAAGCTCGGCTGGAGCTGGGACGGTAACGGAAACGGCAGGATAGATTGCAACGGTCCCGGACTCACAGTCGATTTAAACGAAATAAACCGTGTTGATTATACAATCAAAACTTCAAAGCCTATTGAACTTATAGTTCAAACATATAACCTTAAAGAAGACGGTACACCGGACGAAAATACCCGTTCGTTTATAAAGCTT
>CAKSQS010000085.1 GCA_934486705.1 uncultured Eubacteriales bacterium | reverse complement strand
TGTGCCGCGTGCGGCAATAGATAAGGTTATGCCGTTTACCGATATGTTTTTGTATGATATTAAGGCGATAGATGAAAGCGTACATATAAAATGCACGGGACAGTCAAACCGGCTGATACTTGAAAATCTTAAATATATTGACGCCGCCGGCAAGAAAACGGAAATACGCTACCCGTATGTGCCGGGATATAATTCCGGTGAGGCTGAAAGCATAGCAGAGTTTGTAAGCAGTCTCAAAAATGTTACAGGGGTCAGGGTTTTGCCGTACCATAATTATGCCGGCTCAAAATATTTATCGCTCGGAATGAAAAACACATTGCCCGATAAACTGCCGGACAACGAGGAAATTGAAAACATAAAAAGGCTTTTTAAAAGCTGATCATTTGCGCCTCCGTAATGCGCTTAAACGTATTGGCTGCAATGCTCACAGCGATGATGAGTGCTATAATTTGGATACCTTGGTGCTTGCCGCCAAAATGTTCGCAAAGGCAATGATTGAGATCTGCAAATAGGATATAGGATGCTATCCCCGTATAACATTTATTTTGCTTTTCCGGTATTCCGACGGTGATTTTCCTAAGGCTTTTTTAAAAGCTCTGCTGAAGTAGTAAGGGTCTGAAAAGCCGCATAGCTCCGCAATATTGCTTACCGAGTAATCGGTCGCCTTTAAAAGATTACTCGCCGTCTCAATGCGCACCGATATTACATATTGCCAGCAGGGAACACCGTATTTTTCTTTGAATATACCGTTGAGCTTATGAATTTCCGTGTTGCATACAGAGGAAAGCTCGCTCATATTAAGCTCCGGATTTGCGTAATGCTTATGAATATAACGACAGATGTTTTCTGCTGTTGGCTGCGACGCAGAGGAGACGCTTTTCTTCTCTTTTTCCTTAAGTATTTTTCCGAACAGTTCATACATAATACCTATGGCAGTGTAACGGTTGCTTGCAATCGATGTATCGGAGAGTAAGAGCAATGAATTGAAAAGCTTGCCGAAGGATTTGTCGTTTTCTGTATCAAAAACAAACGAATCCGGGGCGTTTTCGATTTCAATTACGGCGCAGATTGCGTCTCCGCAGATTTTTTCCGTTACATCGTAGGAATCATTATTGTTTAAAAAAAGAATCGCTCCGGGGAATGTTGTCAATTCCTTATCCTTTAATATATGTTTATAACTGCCGCTCTTTTGAAATGTAAAATAGCAGCCCCGTCTCGGCGCTTTTGTTGTCCATTTGTGTTTTTCGGTTCGGTATATATGTAACGAGTATATTTTTTTTATTTCCATATTTTCCATTATATTCACCGTCCTTAAAAAGATTATATCAGTTAGACGGAGAATTTCAAGCATATTTTATTTTCAAATAATCCATTTTTTATTTTTTTGCATTGTATTAAAGACTGAAAACCGATATAATAGCGGTGTCGTAAGACAAATATTATGACGATGAGGAAGATATAATATGAAATACAATTCATTGCGCGAAGAATTAAAGCAGTATTATTGGTATGAGGCGGATAAAAAAGCGGATGATTTTGCCGACGAATGTTTTAAGATATTGGATAATTCGGATTGGGAAAAAATGAATCCCTACCAAATGAAGATTTTTCAGTATAAAACGATTACCGAAATGTTTGAACCTGTGATTTTTGATAATTCTCCGTTTTATTTTGAAACAGGTACAATGTGCGCAACATGCGACGGCGCGTTTTTTTGGGGCAAAACCAAGTTGGCAAAAGATGCGCCGGAAAATTCCGATCATATTCATCCCGGCGGCTGGACCTATGAAAAAAACAAGCACAGGTTTGTTGATCAGAATCCCGAATTGTGGGAAAAACGGTGTGCGCAAATGGCGGAAATTTTCTATTTGATTTGCGGTCCGTATAATGATGTCACACAGCATTTCAATTTAAATTACAGACCGGTTTTTGAAACGGGGCTTAAGGGTGTTTACGAAAGAGCGGTAGAACAATCAAAAACTGCCGAAACAGACGAAGAAAAGGATTTTTTATCGGCTGTGGCAGAAGGAATGCTGCAGCTCAAAAAAATGTCGGAAAAATTCGGCAAAGCAGCGGAAAAAAGGCTTGAAAACGCAACCGATGAAAATGTCAGAAATAACCTAAGACTTATAGCCGAAACCGCTAAACGCGTACCGTGGGAAAAACCCGACAGCTTTTACAGCGCCTTAAATTTTCTGGCATTTTTCCGAAAGACCGTAGGCTCGCTTGAGGGGATAGGTCCCAACACCTTCGGCAGGATTGATGTTGATTTGTACCCGTTTTATAAGCATGATATTGAAAACGGGATTATTACAGAGGCGGAAGCATACGACCTTATATGCAAATTTCTCCTTGGCTTTGACTGTATTTATGATCACGATAAGAAAATGGTAGGATACTCCGACCATGAATTTGAAAACACATATGTTTTAGGCGGTTGTGATAAGGATGGGAAACCTGTATTCAACGAGCTTACAAAACTGTTTTTGCTTGCAGCAGAAAACGAAAAAATCATATTTCCGAAAATAATCTGCCGTTTTTCAAAAAACTCGCCTAAGGAATATCTCGATTTAATTGACAGACCGGTTATTAACGGCACAAGCGTTATTCTTTATGAGAATGACGACGCTATTATTCCTGCGTTGATTAAGGCGGGGCGTCCTATCGGGGAAGCGCGCGATTATTTGGTTTCCGGATGCTGGGACGTTACAGACAACGGTTACGGAAAACATGATGGCGGTTCTTATGTGAATTTATCCAAGGTATTGGAATTTTCGGTTCACGACCTTAAAGAACGCATGGAAAAAACGGGAATAGATTTTAAGCTTTTCGATGGTGCAGAAAACTTTGAAAAAGTTTATAACACTATGCGTGAAAATATTTTTGCTTTACTCAAAGAGCGTATGCGGATAACCGCAGGCGGCGGAAGAATTTGGAATAAGGTGTCCCCTCTGCCTATCTTTTCATCGACCATGGGTGACTGTATAAAAAATAAAAAGGATTACACGGCCGGCGGTGGCAGATACAGAGAAGATTTACTCAAATTTTTTGGTTTTCCTATTGTTGTTGATTCTTTAATGGCAATTAAGCAGCTGGTGTTTGAATCAAAAAAATATACCCTTGATGAGTTTCTTAATGCTGTAAGAAATAACTGGAAAGATAATGAAAATATGCGAATAGACGCAATACACTGCAACGGCTGGGGAGACGGAAGCGCTGCTTCCTGCGAGTTGGCATCGCGTCTGCAAAATGATTTGTTTGATATGTGCGGCAGGCTGACCGGAACATACGGCGGCAAGGTTCTTATGGGACATTTCGGTTATACCGAGCTAAGATTCTGGGGCGAAAAGACTCTTGCCACTCCCGACGGCAGATATAACGGAGACTATCTTGCCCAGGGCTTAACACCGTCTCGTTTGAAAAAAATTCCGTTTGCAACCGATGTTATAAACAGTATTTCGGCACTTGATAAAACAACCATGGCAGGCGGATGCGTAGTTAATATTATTCTGCCGTCCGACAGAATAAACACGGATATTTGCGAGGGATTTATAAGAACGGTTGCGGACAGCTCTATCGGCTCTTTGCAGCTTAACTGCACAACAAAAGAACAGCTGTTAGACGCACAGAAGCATCCTGAAAAATACCCAGATTTAATCGTCCGTGTTTGCGGCTTTTCCGCAAGGTTTACGGCGCTTTCACCCGAATGGCAGCAAGAGGTATTGACAAGGAATTATTATAAATAAAGATTAAAACGGGATGTGTTATGATTGCCGAAAGCAATGATTTTTGATATTCAAAGAAATTCTTTTGTTGACGGACCGGGAATACGGACAACGGTGTTTTTCAAAGGTTGCAATCTGCGGTGTAAATGGTGTCATAATCCCGAAAGTCAGTCATTTGAAAAACAAATGATGTTTTATAAGGATAAGTGTACCGGCTGCGGCAAGTGCCGCGAGGTATGTCCGAATCATTTGCAAAGCTGCGATTTTTGCGGCAAATGTGAGCTTTACTGCCCTGCGGATGCAAGAAAAGTGTGCGGCAGAGAATATACGCCGGCCGAGGTGTTTGCAGAAGTAATCAAGGATAAAGCATTTTATGATAATTCCGGCGGCGGAGTAACGTTTTCGGGAGGGGAATGTATGCTGCAGCTTGATTTTCTTCGCGAAATTCTTGAAAAATGTAAATCTGCGGGAATACATACCGCCGTTGATACCGCCGGCAATGTTCCGTGGGAAAGCTTTGAAAAAATACTGCCGTTTACGGATTTGTTTTTATATGATATTAAAGCTTTCGGCGCCGAATTGCACAGAAAAGGCACAGGCGTATCAAATGAGCTTATTCTCGAAAACCTGAAAAATCTTTCCGGCAGAGCGGATATTATTGTAAGAATCCCCGTAATAGGCGGTTACAATGATAATGATGAGGAAATAAGGCAAATTGCCGATTTTTTAAAGCAGATAAAAATTATTAAAGCCGAGCTGCTGCCGTATCATGCTATGGGCGAACATAAATATACCGCGTTAGGACGAAACCCGGAAAGCTTTAACGTTCCAAACAAAAATTTTATGAATCGGTCACAGCAATTATTTTTATCATAATCACAAAAGTCTTGAATAATTACTTTCTGCTTATAGATATACGGTTTATTTTTTAGAATAATGCTTCAGGGGGAGTAAATGTGAATTTTTTAACCTTAACGAAAAAATTGGATGATTTTCTTGAAATGGGCATCCCATTTTATGACTGCATAGTGATGAAAGACGGTAAATGTGTGTATCGTCACGCAAACGGTTACACGGATATAAACAAAAAAACAGAGGTAACGGGCAAGGAGCTTTATAATATTTATTCGTGCTCCAAGTTAATTACCTGCGTTGCGGCGCTGCAACTGTTTGAAAAAGGTTTATT
>CAKSQS010000084.1 GCA_934486705.1 uncultured Eubacteriales bacterium | reverse complement strand
ATATTAAATTTGGTTGGTTATACAATGGATCATTTTCATTTATAATTTCTAATTTAAATTCATGATTATTTTTAGTTATTTTTACTTTATCATAATATTTAATCTTATTTATATCATAACCAGATTCTTTTAATCTTTTTAATAATTCAATATAATCAATGGATTTTTTTTCTTCAATAGCTAATTTAAAACCTAATGTATTTAAATTAGCTATTTCATCTGGAGTTAAATTTCTACTACGAGGACTATTATTATATTTTCCTCTTTTAAAACAATATATTTTTTGACCGATGGTCATTAAACCTGGTATTTTATATTCTTTAGAGTCTTCATTCATCGGTTTTCCAGTAATAGGATTAGCTGTTTTAGCAGCTGCTTCTGCAGCATTCTTTTCAGCTTTCTTAATTACCTTTGTATAAGCCGATGTAGTAGCATTTGTAGCACCTTTAGTTATATCTACTTCTTGATTAGCATCTTTAGTAATCTGAGCAGCTTTATCTCCAGCAGGAGTTGTATCTTTCGAAGCAGCATCAGGATTGATAATATGATCAAGTTTAGTATTAGCTGTATTAAATAATTCAATTATTTTATCTGCTTTACCTTTATATAATTCAGCAAAGTTATTTGTAGCTCTAGTCTCATCACTTTCTTGCTCAGTTGAAGCCTTATTTTTTGCTCTAGCTTTCAACTCAGCTTCAGCAGACTTGAACATCTGTCTACGATCACTTCTGCCTTTAAATTTACGTTTAAGAAGTTTAGAAGCTTCTTTATCAAGTTCACTTCCAACATCTTTACTTCTATTCATTCTTTCAAGAGCTTCTGAAGCAGCAGTTGCTTTAGGCTCTATCTTCTTTTTCAATTCAGCTTTGTCTTTATCAGATAAACCAAGTTTATCAATCATAGACATAGCTTCATCTATATTGCCTTCTTCTGCAAGTTTGGTAATTTTCTTTACATTTTTATATTTAGCCGTATCATATCTAAGCTTACCATTCTCATCTTTAGTATTAAAGAACGAGGACATAGCTTGGCCTGTAGCACGGCGTTTATTTATTAAATCTTTCTGAAGTTCTCTTTGAGACATTAACCCATTAGCAGCGCCTTCTCTAAGAGCTATAAGTTGTTCAGGGGTCATATTAGCAAGCATTTCATCTTGCTCTTTCATTCTATCTCTACCTAAGAATCCATTTCTAAAACTATGATCTTTTCTATACTGATTGCGTTCAGCAGCACTCATATCATAAGCTTTACCTTTATGGATCTGCTTCATACGGACATTTTTACCTATTCCACCAAGAGCCTTAAAAGGCAATGCTATAGCACCTTTAGCTAAGTTTATAGGTAATTTTAATATATTAAAAAAAGTTTTTGTCAATGGTTTAAAGATCTTCTCCTGTAAGAAGTCATGTAAAGGTATACCTATACTCTTCTCAAACATGTCATTTACATGATCTTTAATACTCTCAGCCAAGCCAGTAACTGTATTCTTGATACCTTGTTTAAAAGGTTCCCAGAAATTCTTTAATGGCTCAAATATATTCTTCTTAGCATAATCTTTAAGATTAGTAAGTATTTCAGCAATCTTCTCTTTAGCAGGATCTATAATACCTCTATTAATAGCTCCAACCAAAGATCCTTTTTCAGGATTCTCTTTGTCACCAAATACAAAATTATGGAATGCATCTGTACTTGACAATAAACCAAGTCCAGCACCCATAACTGCATTTCCAAGTATTCCAAATGGTCCAAGTAAAGCTCCACCTACAGCACCAACTGCCATATTAGGAACTGCATTTGTGACCATATTTTTAAATTTGTCAAATGTCTTTCTGCTCATTAATCCTTCTTTACCAGTAGCTTCATCACCAAAGATAAACTTCTGGAAAGTTTCACTATTTTTGAGCATTCCAACACCTGCACCAATTGCAGCACCACCAAGCGGTCCAAAAGGAGTTAATAATCCTAATATACCACCAGCTATACCAAAATCGCCCATATCTGGAGCAGCTTTCTTGAAGAAGTCTTGTACCTTTTGAGGAACTAAGCCTTTCTTACCAGTAGCTTCATCACCAAATATAACTTTCTGGAATGATTCACTATTTGAGAGAATAGATAAACCAGCACCAGCCATTGCTCCAAGGAGAGGATTGACACCGGTTAATAAACCAACACCAGCACCTGCTATACCTCCTGCAGCATTCTTAGCACCTTTACCTTTATTCTCATCATATATCTTTTGAAGATTAGCTTTCATCTTTTCAGTATCAACTGTACCTTCAGCATGAAAACTAATTGCATTCATTATTCTATTCTTTTCCTTCTTCTCTTCCATAAGCATTCTTCTTTGTTCTCTCTTATCAAAAGAAGCAGGAATTATCATTTCACCAGGAGAAATCATTGTTAAACCACGTTTGGTAACAAGTCCTCCCATAGCATTATTTTTAATATCATTACTATCAATAACAGGTCTTGGAGTATTATAAGCATCCCTATCTTTCAACCAGTTTTGATATCTTCTATTTTCATCATAAGCTCTATAAGCTTTACCAAAAGTATTATCAACGCCCTGTTTGATTCTATCTTTAGCTATGCGTCCCATTCCTTTAAGTTCATCAAGAACAGGAGCTCCGTATTTATCCCACATGGGTTTAAACCATTCTTTAAGCTTATCCTTAAGAGGATCAAAAAGTTTCTTTACATATTCAGAAACTTCTTTAAACTTTTCTTTAACCTGGTCTATAATATAATCAAATACACTATCATATGGCTTGCCTTCAGAATCATAACGAGTCTTCTCTCCAAACATCATTTGGAATAAATTCTCATCAGCTTTCTTAAGCATTTTACTCATATAATCCATAGGCTTCTTTATAAGATTAGAAGCTCCATCAAGCATTCCACCTATAGCCTTAGCTATCTTGGTGTCGCCAAGAACGTTCTTAAGCTTATCTGTAAATACTGTACTCTTTTTCGACTTTTCTTCTTCTTTAGCTTTTTCACTTTCTAAAGTTTCCCAATCTAGATACCCGTCCCCATCAGGGTCTCCATCATCTCCGCTATCGGATGAAGTTAAAGATGATGAACTTGATGAAGAGCTAGAAGACTGAGATCTATTAGCTCTCGTTTTTCCTTTATTCATTTTACCTTTTTTACCACCTTTAAACTGTACAGCTTCAGTGATTTTCTTAAGATAAAAGAATATATTATGTCCATCTTTATCTTTAGACATAGCAAGTAATCCAGATCCACCAGTAAAATCAGAAGGATTATTTTTCGAACCTGTACCTGCTCCTGATGAATCATAAGCACCATTGAAAATATGTCTATAAGTTCCACCATTTTGTTCATTTCTTCTAAGAGATGCTGAAAGGTTTTCTCTTGCACCCATATTTTCTTTAGCAAACTGCCTTATAGTCTTTTTAGATAATTGCTTTAATACAGCTTTAAATTGTTCTTCACTAGCAAAACCATAGTACATCCAAGCTGCAGGCATATTTGGATTGAAGTCTCCTCCATCTTCAAATATCTTCTCAAACATCTTGTTTATACCACGTTTAAGTCCAGCTGCAGCAGCTGCATTTTTAGCTTCTGCATCATTTATAAGACTATTTAAATCCTGTTTTGCACCATAGTTGGCCTGCATTATAGCTCTATTCTTCTCATCAGCAAATTCTTTCTCAATCTGCTTAGCAGATTTCCAAGAACCAGCCTGGAAGTCATAATGCCTTTCACCAGATCCTGTAAGTGCAGCCTCGATACGAGACAGATATCCAGGAATTGTTTCAATAATAGCTTGACGAGTAATACCATCAAATGGAACTGCAGTTTTCTTGTAGTTTGAAACATTGATTTTATCTTTCTTATCAAGCTGAATACCAAATATCTCACCTATAAGACCAAGTATCCCGCCATCTTCATCTCTAGCTTTATTAAGTTTTGCAATAAGCTGAGGAAATAATCCAGAAATACCTTGATCTAGAGATCTAAGATTTTTCTTAAAATCTTTAGGCAAAATTCTATTTGCCATATTTTCCATAAGCATCTGGAATGGTGCGGCTGCAAACATCATGAACGGATTACCCATTCCTGAACTAAGCATTCCCATACCTCTTGAATCCATAAAGTTTCTAGCATTTGATTTTACATTCTTCATATATCCAGCAAAATCAGGCATGCCAAATGATAAGAAAGAGTTGTCATAATTACTACTCTTTCTAGGATCGCTTTGAGCTTTATAAAGATTTCTCTGCATTTCGAGAAGCTCTTTAAGCATCATAGAGTTATCTCTCATAAGTTTAGTAGTTTCTTCATAATATTTTCTTGAGTTCTCCATATGAGCCATCATAGGACCATTCAAGAAACCATTAATTTTTCCTACTTCAGTAAATACTGAACCCATTCCAGATGTAAATCTAGCAGAGATTCTATCCATCTGTGTCATAATGAGTTTAGTATTAGCACTATTAGCTCTAACAACAAGACTAGTTCCTTCTGCAACAGCACTATTCTGCGAAATTGCAGCTGCCCCAATAGCGTCACTTACGCTATCGGATATCATTTTTGCTCCAGGATTAAATGAAGAAGATGTTGCTTTATCAGATGATGATCCTTCTACAGAAAAATCAATATCATAATCTCCATCTACTCCAATCATTTCTTCAGCATAATCAGAACTTCTGTCATTATAAAATTTTCCTGTCTTGGCATCGTTTACAAGATTTCTTACACCAGTATCAATAGCTCTATAGATATTAGATTGTCTAATACTCTTTTCAGTTTCTCTGATAGTCTGTCTGTAATTCTTGACACCGCCATAGACTTCTTTAAAGATATCATTGTTGGTTTCCATAAAATCTTTCATACCAGGGGTATTCATTTTAACGCCCTCGATAGCTGCATAACCAACAGATTTCCCAACATTCTTTACATACTCAGAAACCTTGGGAAGTTTAATAGGTCTAGTACCAGTTTTTGAACCAGGCATTGGTCTAAACTCCTCCTTTCAGGATGAATTTACTAATATGTTGCGTATGTAAAAACAGCACGATAGAGAGCATAACAC
>CAKSQS010000083.1 GCA_934486705.1 uncultured Eubacteriales bacterium | reverse complement strand
CGTGGGGGCACTGCCTTAAAATTTTCAGCCCCGACGGTGCAGAGCTCGGCACGGTAAAGGAAAGGGTATTCACCTTTTTGCCGAAATTTGAGCTGTATGTCGGCAGCAGCTGTATAGGCTGCATTAAAAAGGAATTTACCTTTTTCAAGCCTTCGTTTAATATTGATTTTAACGGTTGGCATATAGACGGCGGGTTTATGGAATGGAATTACACGGTATACGGCGCGGGCGGCTCGGTTGTAGCCACAGTTTCAAAGGAAATTTTCAACTGGACCGATACATATGTTATAGACGTTGCAAACCCGAGCGACGCGCTTTGCGCCTTAATGCTTGTGCTTGCTATTGACGCTGAAAAATGCTCAAGAAACGATTGATAATATTATAAACAAAAGCCCCTTGCCGTCTCTTAAAGATTGCAAAAGGCTTTTTCATTATTATTTTATTTCAAAATCTTAATTTTGCCCACAAGCGGCAATTCTTTTGCAATTCCTTGCGCCGCGTTTACAATGCCTATTACCGCAAAAACAATGAAAACTATTCCTACAGCGCCGGTTGCGAACTTTACCGCAAGGTAAAGTATACGACCCAAACCTATTGAGGCGAAGCTTAAAGCAAAGAGCAAAACGCTGCGTACAATGCTGTAAGCAACCTCGCCTATTAAAAGCACAAGCCCTTGGTTGGCGTGGAAACGCGCGTATTTCGATTTCGGAACAGCAATAAGCGGAACTAAAACCAAAAAGCCTATGTATGACAAAATCGCGTAAACCTTGTTTGCCGATATATCCGCCTTATCAAACTCGGCAGTTCTGTCCTCTGTATCGGTAAATTGGTCAAACTTCTGCGCAAAATCAGACGTAGTATTCGGCTGATATGTATTCTGCTGTTCGGTATTTTGCTCGGGCTGCTTTTCCTCAGCCGCAGTCTCTGGCTTCGGCTCTGTAGGCGCGCCGCAGGCAGGGCAAAACTTTGCGTCCTCTTTAAGCTCTGCGCCGCATTTAGTACAAAATGACATTTTAACTTCCCCCTAAGTATTTACTGTAATTATATTAACATTTTAAAGCAGTTATTTCAAGTATAAAATGCAAAATACAGCCATAATTTGAAGAATAATAACAAACGGTATACCTATCATAAAGCTTTTGTGCAGGGTTTTGTGCCGTATAAGCCGCATTGTAAGGTACATTCCCGCGCCGCCGCCCAAAAATGTCAGCACCCAAAGAGTTCTTTCCCGCACGCGCCAACCGCCGCGCTTTGCGCGGCTTTTATCGAATATACACACAATAACGGAAATAAGATTTATTAAAACAAGCCATACGGCAAGTATTTTTTTATATAGCTCCAAAAAATATCACCGTATATATTTTATCAGCACTAAACCGCTTTTTCAAGCTGTTTTTTAAGCTTGCCTATAATTCTCTTTTCAAGCCTTGATATATACGACTGGGAAATACCCAAAGCGTCAGCCACCTCTTTTTGGGTGTATTCCTCATAGCCGTTCATACCGAAACGCATTTCCATTATCTGCTTTTCTCTGGGCGGAAGCTCGCACACAAAGCCCAAAAGCAAAAACTTTTCGTCCTCCTGCTCTATTCCTCTGCCCACCTCGTCGCCGTCGCTGCCCAAAACGTCGGATAAAAGCAGCTCGTTTCCGTCCCAGTCGATATTAAGCGGCTCATCTATAGACACCTCGTTTTTCTGCGAGGCGTTTTTTCTTAAATACATTAAAATTTCATTTTCAATGCAGCGCGAGGCATAGGTTGCAAGCTTTATGTTTTTATCGGGGCAAAAGGTATTTACCGCCTTTATAAGTCCTATTGTGCCTATTGATATAAGGTCCTCTATATTAACGGCGGCGGAATCGAATTTTCGCGCTATGTAAACCACAAGCCGCAAATTATGCACTATAAGCTTATCGCGGCTTTCCTGACCGCCCTCACGCAAAAGCCGCGATTCCTCCGCCGTGCCGAGCGGCGGGGGCAGCGTTTCCGCCCCGTTTATGTAAAACGCGGGTTTTACAATTCCGAATTTAATAAGCCACTTTATTATTAACGCTCTGATATTCATTTCCGTCGCCCTTCTACATAAATATTCTCGGATTTACTATTGCCGAATAATCATCCTTAAGCGGTGTTTTCGATACGGCAAGTATCGGTTTATTAAGCCTTACATTCCGCTTTCCGTCGCTTACAAGCGCGGTATCGCACCTAAAGGCTTCAAGCGCTCCGCCGCCCGTAACCGTGCCGCAGGGCATTACCCTGTAGCGCGACTGTATATCCTTATTAAGCGCGGGGTCGGTTTCGCCGAAAAGTGTTTTTACATATTCGCCGTCGGCAATTATTACTTCTCCCCCGCCGAATATGTCCTCAACCGAGTTTCCCGTATCCACGATGCCCTCCATTGTTATACTGTTGTTCCCGGCAGATACGGTTATTTCGCACCTTTCAGCAAGCTTTGAAGTGCCCGAAAAGATAAGTGTGAGCAGCCGCAGCAGAAAATACGCCGCAACGGAAGAAAAAATAAGAACGGCGGGCGAAATATTGAAATACACAACCGAGTTTACCACCGTCATACCGTTCGGCTTTAAAAGATACCACAGCGCCGTCATAGCCCCGCCGTAGCCGAAGGTTACAAGCAAAAACACGCCGCATCTGCGCAAAAAGCGTTTGATTTTGCCGAAACCGAAGCAAATAAAGGTCATTGCGGCGCAAACGGCTGTGCGGAATAAAATATCCAAAACCGCGCCGCGCGGCGGCAGGAATATGTAAAGTGATGAAATGCCGCCTGCAAGGGATGATAAAAGCATACGCCAAAGCGGCGGGTTCAAATGCTGCAAAAAGACGGCAGCGCGCAGCAGAAAATAATCCACCGCCAAATTCAGTATTATAAGTATATCCGCATAAACAATCAAAAGCGCCGCCTCCCCGTATAATTATTATACGACCGAGACGGCGCAAATTATGTCATATTTGCGTGGCGTATTCTGTTGTTTTATATCTCTTTTAGAAACTCCGAAATTCTAAGGAGTGCCTCTTTAATATGCTCGGGCGAATAGCAGTACGAGGCGCGTATAAAGCCCTCGCCGCTATCCCCGAAGGCAGTGCCGGGAATTACCGCGACGCGCTTTGAGTAAAGCAGGCGCTCGCAAAATTCCTCGCTGCTCATACCCGTGCTTTTTATTGACGGGAAAGCATAAAACGCGCCCTTAGGCTCGCGGCAGGTAAGCCCCAACTTATTAAAGCCCGAAACTATAAGGCGGCGGCGCATATCGTACTCCTTAACCATTCGCTCAACGTCTTCATCACAGCTTTTAAGCGCCTCTATTGCGGCATACTGCGAGGTGGTGGGGGCGCACATTATGGCAAACTGGTGTATTTTGGTGATCTGCTTCATTATCTCGGCAGGTCCGCAGGCGTACCCTAAGCGCCAGCCCGTCATTGAAAATGCCTTTGAAAACCCGTTTACCGTTACGGTTCTTTCCCACATACCGTCAATAGTGGCGGGCGAAACATGCCTTTCACCGCCGAATGTAAGTTCGGAGTATATCTCGTCGGACAGCACCAAAATATTTGTATTTTTAAGCACAGCAGCTATTTTTTCAAGGTCCTTTCTTTCCATAATAGCGCCTGTGGGGTTGCATGGGTACGGCAGTATAAGCAGCTTTGTGCGCTCGCTTATCGCCGCTTTAAGCTCTTCCTCTGTCACCTTAAAATCATTTTCGGCTTTTGTTTCTATTATTACGGGCACGCCGCCTGCAAGGCGGGTTATCGGCTCGTAGCAAACAAAGCTCGGCTGCGGAATTATAACCTCATCCCCCGGGGCTACAACGGCGCGTATGCAGGCGTCTATAGCCTCGCTGCCGCCTACGGTTATAAGCACCTCGGTATCGGGCTTATATGTAAGCGAATATTTACGCTTTACAAAATCGGCAACCTCTGTGCGAAGCTGCGCAATGCCGCGGTTTGCGGTGTATTTTGTATGCCCCTTTTCAAGAGAATTTATTCCCGCCTTGCGTATTTGCCACGGGGTTTGAAAATCGGGCTCGCCCACGCCGAGCGAAATAACGCCCTCCATAGTGGCGGCAATATCGAAAAATTTACGTATTCCCGACGGCTTAATTTCAGCCACGGTCGGGTTGATAGCGCGAGAGTAATCTATCATATCCAGAGCTGCCCCCTGTCGTCTTCCTGACCGCTTACAAGCTCAACGTCCATTTCCTTATAGCGGCGCATTACAAAGTGGGTTGAGGTTTGCGTTACTGAATCTATGGTTGCAAGCTCGCGCGCCACAAAACGCGCTATATCCTGAAGCGTTTTGCCCTTAACAACAACGTTTAGGTCATACCCGCCCGACATAAGATAGACCGACTCCACCTCGTCATATTTCATAACCTTTTCGGCAACCTCTTCAAAGCCGAGCCCCGCTTTCGGAATAACGTTAAGCTCCACTATTGCAGAAACAAAGGCGCTGTCGAGCCGCTGCCAATCGATTATTGCCTTGTAGCCCTTAATTAAGCCGTCCTTTTCAAGCTGCTTTATTTCAGCGTTTACCGTTTCCTCGTCCGTGCCGAGCATTACGGCTATTTCCTCCGCGGTGTATTTCGCGTTGCGCGCCAATAATTTAAGTATTTCGTATTTCATTTAATTTTCCTCCCTTTAAAAATAAAAAAGCCCCGAGTGCAAGCAATCTGCACTCGGGACGAATAAACAAATATCCGTGTTACCACCCGTTTTCGGAGCGTACGCTCCGCACTCTGCGGTACTTAAAAATACCTTTGCCGATAACGGCGGCAAGCCGTCTGCCCTTTCGGGTGCCGCTCCGGGATAGCTTCATACAGCCGCGCGAACAGGAGCTTTCAGCAAACGCTCCCTCTCTGAAATTCGCACAAAAGGATTACTTATTCCCATCATCGCGTTTTAAATTTATATTATTATATTACAATAAAACGCGAATTTTGTCAAGTACAATTAAATTTAAAAATATGCACTCGGTTTGAAATCGGCACGCTTGACAGTGCATAATATACTATGGTATAATTTACAGGTATTTTTTAACAGAGGAGTAATTTTGTGAGCGACCTTAAAACCGAAATCGAACGTAGACGTACGTTTGCTATAATATCCCACCCCGACGCCGGCAAAACCACGCTGACCGAGAAGTTTTTGCTTTACGGCGGCGCAATTCAGACCGCAGGCTCGGTAAAGGGCAAGGCTACCGCAAAGCACGCGGTTTCCGACTGGATGGACCTTGAAAAACAGCGCGG
>CAKSQS010000082.1 GCA_934486705.1 uncultured Eubacteriales bacterium | reverse complement strand
TTTCGGTAGTGTAATTTTTTCGTACAGGGTGGTGTAAGAAACGGTATCGCAGAACTATACCCATAGAACTAAACCCACTGAGTATATATTACAGCAGAAAAAGAAATAAGACAGCAGACTCTCCCTTCTGCCGAAACGGCCGCAAAAAATGCCCTGTACGCCGAGCAAGCGGAAAATCGAGCAAACACCCGACCGAGCCGCACAAAGGTGAAATACGGCGCTGCAAACGGCATGTACGCCCCTTTTTTCTTTTCTGCCGTAGTAACAGACAGAATACCTCAGGGTGACGCCTTTGTACTCTCCCTTTGGGGAGAGTGCGAGCATCGCAGACGGCTGGTCGCCGGCAAAGCCGACCCCTGCCGCTGCTGCTCGGCGGGCAGAAGCCCTGCACCCACTTTTAGAAACGGAGTACGATATGAAAAACAAAAAACTAAACATCCGCATCAGCGAACAAGACCTCGCTGCCATCCACCGAAAAGCAAACACGGCAAATCTGTCCATTACGGACTAGCGGATATAGTACGAGCGCAGGCGGAGCTGTTTATAAACGACCTTATAAACAAATTAAGGGAGCTTATGATTGATTTGCGTACAGGAAAGGCTGTATTTGTCGGCGGCGGTTCAATTCTTTTGAAAAAATACATAGAAGCGTCAGACAAAATCGGCTGCCCGATATTTATTGAGGAAATATCCGCCAATACAAAAGGATATGAATTGCTGTATAAAGCCCAAGGGTGATGAAAAATGTCCGAGAAAAAAGATATTTGCAGATTCACCATACAGTTTAATCCCGCAGACCCGTGCCACAGAAAGGTAATAGAATTACTCAATTCACAGGGGCGGAGCAAGGCGCAGTTTATATCCAACGCCATAACCCATTACATACATTGCACCCAAACGCCGGATATATCGGATAATACTCAGACTGATATTGAGGCAATGATTATTTCCGCAGTGAATCGTTATATGGAAGGCAGGGAAAGGAAGACGGAAACCGAGCCGGATGCAAGCAGTAAAAAAACCACGCAAAAGCAAAACGGTGTGCCGTTTGACGATAACGACATACAGGCTATAACCGATACTTTATCAATGTTCAGAAAAAGATAGGTCAGGCAGGAGCGGTTTTCCGCCCCTGCCCTTTTTTTAACTTCTAAACAGCATTATACATCTGCTTAAAACAATACATTGCTCTTGAAAGAGATCCTCGTCAAAAACTCCGCATATAATAGACTCTTTCATAAGCAGCGGGCGGTACATAGCGAAAATGGTTTCAAAGGCATTTGCATCGCCCTTTTGAGCGGCAAAAATAAGCTCCTTAAAATTCATCCCGATACCTCCCCAATGTTTCACGCAGCTTTGTTATGGCGCGGTAAAACGCGGTTGCTGTGCCTTTGTATGTTAATCCCAAACACCTGCCTATCTCTGCAAAGTCCTTGTCTTCAAGAATATGAGCTACAATTATTTTCTTTTCTCTATCAGAAAGAGATTTTAGTGCCGTTTTAAGAACATCATAATCTATAATTGCCTGAATAAAATCATATTCATCACCGGCAAGCCCTACATAATCCACAAGCGGAAATTCCTTGCCGTATCTTTTGCCTTGCTCTGTAATATAATCTATTTTACGGTTGCGCAAAGCAGTTTTAAGCAGAGCGGTAAATCTGTTTTGCAGGGCGTTTACACCTTTTCCGTCATTTCTTTTAAACATTTTTATTCCACCTTTTATAAATCTTGTTTTTTAAAGACTTATAAAGGGCGGCGGTGAGCGGCACCCGTCACAAGATATGTGTTTTGTTACATATAAAACGAGCTGCGGCTCACATAAAGAACCGCAGCTCGCTGCCGCACATTTTAAATTGTTTTCTTTTGTTTCAAAATCGGCTGTTTTTTTAAAACGGCCTCCGCCGTTCTTAGCCTAACTCCTTTTGAAACAAAAGCGTCATATGTTACTTCCTTTCCGAATACGCATTATAACTCATATTATGCGAATTACAATGTAATTTATGTGAGCCGCACTTCATATTAAAATAAATATGAGGTGTTGTTATAATGCAAAATACATATGAAAGATTAGCTTTTTCCATTCGTACCGCAAGAAAAAGAGAAAACATAACTCAGGCAGAGCTTGCCGAAAGACTGAAAATGAGTATCCGCACAATACAAGGCATAGAAAACTGTAAAGGCAACCCTAAATTTGAAACTATAATCCTGCTGTGCAGAGAGCTTAATATCAGCTTAGACGCTGCGCTTTATCCCGATATTCCGGCTGAAAATATCTCTAAATCTGCTATCGACTTCTTCAAGAATAAAAGTGAAAGCGAAACGCAGAAGTATATAGATATTTGCAGGTGTGCGGAAAAACTAAAAATACAGCAATGATATTATTGACCTTAATATCCTTTATTTCCATCCTTTAAAGTTCCTTGACAAAAAACCGTAGCACCAAATGCCGCTTCTTCGGTATTTGCGGGAATTTCAATCGGCATTTTAAAGGTTTCCTCCAAATAATGCTGTAATATCTTATTTTTCCTCACGCCGTTGCCCGAACCCATAAGATGTGTGCTCTTTTTCCCCGTAAGCTTTTCCATTTGTTCATAAAACGCATATAATTCACGGCACATACCTATAATAAAACCGCGTGTCAGCTGTTGTGGTGTAAAATTATCCTCGGTTATTTGCAATATTGCGCCCTTTATATCCGGCTCGCGTCTGGTGCCGCAAAAGCGCGTATCAACCGAAAGAGAGCAATTATCTGTGTCTTCTGCTGCTATTTTATCCATAACAGAATAGATATTATCGGCTGTCACGCCGAAGCAATCAAGCGTTTTTTCAAAAAAGCTTTTAAGCAGCGCGTAAGACCTGCCGCCGCAAAGGGGCGCACCCACAAGTAGATTTTCGGTTTTTGAAAACGGGCGTATTTCGCCCGCAGCAAAATCGCCTTTTTTATCTGTAAGCACAGACACCTGACTGCCCGTTCCGATATTTACAAGCACGCTGTCCTTATTTGTAACCGCGCCTAAAAAGCTTGCTTGATTATCGCCTACCGCCACGATTACGGGTATACCGTCGCTATCCGTTCCTATAACCTCTGGTTCTGCGGTCACTCTCGGCAGCATTTTTTTGTCGCACCCTATTTTTTCAAGGGCTGAGCTATCAAAATCAAAAGCATCAAGTGAATAAAAGCCCAATCCCGCAGCATTGCTTATGTGCGTAACGGGCGTTTTGCCGCCTGTCAGCTTCATTGTAATGTAATCCTGAATATTGCAAAGTCCCACGGCATTTTCGGGTACACGCCCGAGCTTGCGGTTTGCAAAATCCGTCACAAGTCCGTAGCCGGACGGTGCGTTAAATCCTGTAATATCGGCAAGGTATTCGGAAAAGGTTGTATCATTATACTTTAATTCACCAGATTTATCCTGCCAGGTATAAAGCGGACTAACGGCGTTGCCCTCTTTATCAATATAAAGTATTCCGTGCATTTGCCCCGTTACGCCTATCGCGTCTATCGGGGAAAATTCTTTTACAAGCCTTTCCTTAATTGAGAAAACCTTTTCGGTAATAGATTCTACGCTTTGCAGGCGGTTTTCCGCAAATTCGGATTTTATTGCAGCGCAGCTTTGCTCGGTTACGGAGCGGATGACCCGTCCGTTCTCGGCAACCACCGCGCTTATGCTTGTTGTTCCTATATCAAGACCTATTACACGCATTTCATTCTCCCATTTTGCAAAGCTTTAAATCGGTTATTTCCGCATTTTCCGTAAGGAATTTAATGTTACCTACCTTGAAATCGGGTCTGTTTGATACAAAGGTTCTCCCTGCACCTATCTCAGCGTCCATTACAAGATTATCCGATTTTTTCTCATAATGGAATATTATTTTAAGTGTATATTCATCTTTTAATTCTCTTACATTCGCAATGGCAAAATCATGCGAGTTGGTATGAATATTCTCGCTCGGTATCTGCGCGCAGCTTGTACGCTCTTCGGGCATTTCGGGTATATATTCATACAGTGCCTTAACCTCTTCCGTAAAGCTGTTTATATTATCCGTTTCAAGTGTTTGCACTTTTTGCCGCTCTGTGTTCAATTCAAATACAAAGGGTTTTCCGTTGCCCGAAACCGCCAAACCTACTCTTCCGTTTTTCTGCGGTTTTACTTTGCACTCTAAATAATATGAGGTTTTACCTTCGAGCTTTAATTCTTCGCCTGATGTAACTTCCTTAATTTTATTAACCTTTTCAAGTTTATCGGGATTGGGGGTCAACTCCGGCATCCAGCGAATGCCGAGCCTGCCGCCCTCATGCTGAACAAGCTCTCTGTGCAGCGTTACAAACGCCCAACCCGAGCCGCCTACCCAGCCCGCAAGAATATATCTGCCGCCGCAATTTGCTACCATAGGTACGCACAAGCCGTCATAAATATCGTCGCCTATCGCCGCAAGGTCTTTAAACTCATTATTGTTAAGACCGCTTTGCCAATAGCCACGGAAACCCATTATAATATACTTATAACCGTTCCACTCAAATATTGAGGGGCACTCGCTGCTGTTTCTGACAGGTGAACTGTTATCAAACACAGGCATATCCGTGTCTTCTTTTTTCCACGGTCCGTCAATATCAGGGGCTTTCCACACGCCTGCCGCGCCGTAGCCTGCATACATAACAAGCCCGCCCTTTTCATCCTTATAAATACTCGGGTTTTCTGAGCAATGAATTTGCTTTTTGCCCTGTACAAAATGAATACCGTCGTCGGATACCATATAATTAGCTCCGCTCGGGTACAATCCGTTTTCTTTCAGCTCATCATATGTGACCGCACTGAAAAAGCCGTCTCTTTCGTAATTCTTTTCGAGCAGACGCGAACCGACCTTCTCCCTCGGTATAACGCGATCGGTGTGAAATCCGTGGGAATAGTAGTATTTACCGTTCCAAAAGAACATTGTTCCCGTTCCGAAAGACTCCCAACTGTTTTGTATCGGGTAAATTTCACCGTAGTTTTCCCAACGGATAAAATCACGGGTCGTCATATGATATGTTGTATGTGCGCCACCGCCGAAGCGGTTCCAATGGTGATGCCTGTCAAGCAGCACCAAAAAATGATAGACACCGTTGTGATAAAAATTGACTATATCTCCGCCCCATGCGTTATATCCGCGCGCGGAGTAAAAGGCTATGCTTTCATTCTTTGTTTCGGTCTTTTCTTCGCTTTCAAGCGATTTTACATCACTGCATATACCGATTTCGGCACTGTCGGATATGTAAATATCCCCGTCCTCAGCCTTTATGTAACCAATCGGGAAATTTATGTTTACAATTTCGCCGTCCGCTATCCATGCTAAACGTGCGCCGTCGTACAAAAGGTATATTTCACTTTCCGCAGCGTTATACAGGTTAAGCGGCAGACCGAGTAACATATTGCGCACTTTTTCCTCTCCGTATTCCTGATGCAGCATTATTTCCGCCTCAATATACGGCGAATCGCCGCTTTCATCGGCGTAAACATTGTAATATTCACGCTTTCTGAACAGATCTAAAGCATTGAAATCTTCCGGGAAATGATACACCCCTGTTTCAAGTTTAAGCGCGCCCGGTATTTCAAAAATTGTTTTTCTGTCACTTTTAGGCAGTTCTTTCAACCTTATTTTTATAATTATACCGTTATTAAGTTCGCACTTATCCGAAACACCCGAATAATTCAGTTTTTCCGGATAGTACCTTATAAAATGTTCAGTAATTGTGCAATGCATATGCTGCTCCTTAATGTATAGATTTTGTGTTATCGATTCCGAACTTTACAAAACTGTAATTATCAGTCCAGGCAGGTTTGGATTTATCGTCCGCCCAGCCGTGTTTATCGGTAAAGGTAGACGGACCTACGCTGTAAATTTCGCCCTGCGG
>CAKSQS010000081.1 GCA_934486705.1 uncultured Eubacteriales bacterium | reverse complement strand
GGCGATACCTCTGCATATTTAAGGGGTACGGTTTCGGTAATTGACAGTAATTACGGAAAGAACGGCAGCGCTGCCACCGCAATGTATGATACGCAGAGCGGCGGATATGACAGTAAGGCGGCTATTTTACGCGAGGCTATATGCAGCTCGGTAACCAAGTACAGCAACACTGGCACGACGTATTATATTTCGCCTAACGGTGATGACTTTAACGACGGAACCTCCCCCGAGAACGCATGGGAAACAACGGACGCGCTGGTTTTAAACTCATACCGTATACAAGCGGGCGACGCGGTTTTATTTGAGCGCGATCACGTTTACCGCGCAAATTCAACCGTTTCGCTGGTAACCGGTGTTACATACGGTGCTTACGGCAAGGGCAGCAAGCCGATTATTAACGGCTCGGTCAGGGATTATGCCGACAGCGTTATATGGGAGCCCAGCACCAAAAAGAATATATGGAAAACGGAATTTGCGCAGAAGGACGCCGGCCTGATTGTGTTTAACGGCGGGAAAAGCTACGGTATTAAAAAATCCGGATTGGCTTCGATGAAACAAAACGGAGATTTTTACCATAACACCGAGGAAAAGGTATTGTACTTTTATTCCGATAAGGGCAACCCGGGTAAATTGTACGACAGTATGGAAATAGGGACAAATCAGTTCCTGTTTACCATGAACAACAGAGTTCACGATGTCACGATTGATAACCTTTGCTTCAGATATACCGGAGCGCACGCTATTGACGGCTTTGAAAATAATTATGATATTACCATTAAAAACTGCGAGTTCGGCTGGATAGGCGGCTCAATGCAGAATACCGTGGTGCGTTACGGCAATGCAATTCAGTTTTGGGATTCCTGCTGGAATATACGGGTGGAAAATAACTGGATTTACCAGGCGTATGACGCAGGCGTTACATTTCAGTACAAGGGCACCAAGGCAGGCTCGGGTAAATACCACGATATAAGCTTTTCAAATAACCTTATTGAGTACTGCACATACGGTATAGAGATTTTTACCGAAGCTGACACAGGACTTATGGAAAACATAACCTTTGACTCTAATGTTATACGTTTTTCGGGCTATGGTTTCGGCAGTCAGCGACCGAACAGCATAAACGATTCGCATATTTGCGCATGGAATAAATATTACGGAGATAATATGCGGAATTTTGTGATTAAAAATAACGTTTTCGACTGCTCCTCATCACAGATTATAGATTGGGCTTCGGGAGCATTGCCGCACAAGGGCTTAACGGTAAGCGGTAATACATTTTATCAGAAAGCGTTTAATTCAAATCCGGTAATGCACTTCGGAACGGCGGGTTATGCCTATGCGGGCAGCCAAAAGCAGTTTGAAAATGCAGTGGCGGCGTTTGACCCGACCCCCAAGCTTGTTAAATGGATTGGATAGATAATATAATTGAGACCGGAATTGAGGTAAATGATGGTAAAGTATAATGCGGTAATAAAAAATATAATTGCTTTTTTACTCATTACGGTATGTGCTTTTGCATACGGGGTGCCGTTATCTGCCGAAAATTCAAATAATTCCGTTTCCGACGCGGCTAAAGCTGCAGCCGTACAGGGCAGCACGGCTGCCGAATATTCCTATGCCGATTACCGCAAAGAATATTCCGGCGCCGATGCCGCTGAGGAGGCAATTACGGTTTCGGTAAACAAAAGCCTTACCGACAGCCCCGTGACGCTTTCGGTAAGTGTACCTGCCCCGGCGTTATACACCGTAGGAATATCATACATACCGACAGACGACGGAATAGGCGATATTGAGGCGGGGGTTAAAATAAACGGCAAATACCCGTTTGACGAAGCGAAAAAGCTTTATTTTCCGCGCTTTTGGAAGGACGAGGCGGAAAACCGTAAGGACGGACTGGGAAACGAATTTGCCGCAAAGCAGGTGCCGTTCGGCGAATATTGCTTCAGCAACGCGCTGGATGTTACAAAAAGAACCGATTCAAAGTATACGGTGTATCTTAACGCCGGTATCAATACGGTTGAGCTTATTCCCGTAAGCGGAAAAATAAAGCTGGAATATATTGAATTCGGCGTTGAGGAAACGGTTGATTTTTATAAGGCTCCGGCGAGCAACGGGAAAATGTACGGCGGAAAACCGATAATTATTGAAGGGGAAAAGCCGTACCTTAAAAACAGCTATTGGCTTTCGGCAAAAAATGACAATATGAGTGCCGGCATAACCCCCAGAAGCTCGGTAAAAAGTCTTGTCAACTATATAGGTGGCAGCAACTGGAAAAATGCCGGTGAAACAATTATATGGGAAACACCCGAGCTTGAGGAAGGCTACTATAAGCTGGGCTTTTCCTTCCGCCAGAATACCGTTATAGGCGGCAAGGTATACAGAAAGCTGACTATTGACGGCAAGGTGCCCTTTGCGGAAGGGAACGCTATCGGCTTTGGTTATGACGATAACTGGCAAAGCTCGTTTGCCGAAAACGACGGCGAGCCGTTTTACATTTATTTAACTGCGGGCAAGCATAAAATCGGCTTGACGGCAGTTCCCGGGCAAATGTCCGAGGTGTATGAAAAAATACAGTCGGCACTGTCCGAAATCGGTTCGTTATACATAGATATAACAATGATTGTGGGCGAAACGGTTGATATGTACCGCGATTATGATTTATTTTCGCAAATTCCGGATATGGAGGAGCGGCTTAACACCATACACGCGGCGCTTAAAGACGCAGATGAAGACCTGGTCAGAATTACAGGACAGAAAAGCGGCTCAAAGTCATCGGTCATTAAAAATATGATGCGCGTTACCGAGCAGATGCTTGATAACCGATTTACGGCGCACAGGTATAAATCGGAATACTATAACAGGTATACCTCGCTGGCGGCGGTACTGTATGATTTGCGGAATATGCCGCTTGATATTGATAAGCTTGTTTTGGCGGCGCCTGATGAAAAAAATGCTTTTGAGAAAACCGGTCTGTTAGGCAATTTGCAGTTTTCCGTTGAAAAGTTTATATATTCCTTTATAACCGATTATAACAACATTTCCTCCGCTGACGGAGACACACAGGGAATTACGATTTGGGTGAACTGGGGGCGCGACCAGGCGCAGGTTTTAAATTCGCTCACTCAAACCTCGTTTACCGAGGAAACCGGAATACCTGTAAACATAAAACTGGTTAATGCCTCGGTTATACAGGCGGTGCTTTCGGGTAAGGGCCCCGACTGTATATTGCAACATTCCCGCACCGAGCCGGTAAATTTGGCAATGCGTGGAGTTTTATACGATTTAACACAGTTTGACGATTTGAACGAGGTGCTGAAACGCTTTCAAAGCGGTGCCGATACACCCTACAGGTATAAGAACGGGCTTTATGCCCTGCCTGATACGCAAACCTTTTTCCTTATGTTTTACCGAAAGGATATTCTGGAGCAGTTGGGAATATCCGTTCCGGAAACCTGGGAGCAGTTTAAGGAAACCGCGAAGCTTTTGGCACGCAGCAATTTAAAGGTCTGGATTCCCAATAACATTGCTACAAGCCTGGAGCAGACAAGCGGCGGTGTAGGCACAATAAATATATTCCCAAGCCTGTTATTGCAGCGGGGCTTGAATATTTACAGCGAAAACGGAAGGGCAACCAATCTTACCGATAACGAGGTTATGCTGACCTTCGGTGAATGGACGGATATGTACCGTAAGCTGAAAATACCTACAACTATGGATTTTTACAACCGTTTCAGAACCGGCACCTGCCCAATAGGGATAAACAGCTATGTGCTGTATACCACACTTAAGGCGGCGGCACCGGAGATTGAGGGGCTGTGGGGCGTAGCACCTATTCCCGGTACTGTTAATGAGAGCGGCGAGGTATCGCATATCTCTGCCGGGGGCGGAACAGCCGGCGCAATACTTAAAAGCACCAAAAGCCCCGAAAATTCATGGGAATTTTTAAAGTGGTGGACCTCGGCTTCCGCACAGCTGGCATTTTCAAATGAGGTGGAGGCTGTATTGGGCCCCACCGGACGAGTTGCCGTTTCCAATGTAGAGGCATTCGGTAATATGGAATGGGACAGCGATATGCTGGGCTCTGTTTTATCGGCATGGAGCCAGGTGAAAGAGGTGCCGGAATACCCGGGCAGCTATTATCTTTCACGCTCGGTATACCAAAGCTTTTGGAATGTTGTTGAGAACAATATGAACCCGAAGGATATGCTGATAAGGTACGGCAAGCAGGCAGATGCCGAAATGGAACGGAAATGGCGGCAATATGAAAACAGATAGATACAATTCAGGCTTTTTATGGGGAGGCAGTTGCATGAAAAACCGGCGTTTAAAAAAAGCAAGGACAATAAATATGGGCGAAAATGCAGCTTTCTTTATTATAATGCTGCCGTTTGTCATCTTATTTTTCCTGTTCAATATATTGCCGGTATTATCCTCAATGGTATTAAGCTTTTTTGATTACGATATGGTATCAAAGCCGATTTTCGCGGGGCTTGAAAATTATTCCCGAATGTTTGCCGAGGATGACCTTTTCCTGAAAATTGTAGGGAATACCCTTAAATTTTCCATTGTGGCGGGACCGCTAAGCTATATAATAGCCTTTTTGCTGGCATGGATGATAAACGAATTTTCGCCGCAGATAAGGGTTGTTCTTACATTTATATTCTATGCTCCGGCATTGGTGGGAAACGCATATTTTATTTGGCAGGTTTTATTTTCAAGCGATAGCTACGGCTATATGAACAATATTCTTATAAGCCTGGGATTACTGAACGAGCCTGTAAACTGGTTTCAGAATACAGAGTATAATATGACGCTGGTTTTAATAGTTCAGCTGTGGATGAGCATGGGTGTTTCCTTTCTTGCAAACATAGCGGGGCTGCAAAATGTCAACACCGAATTATATGAGGCGGGCGCGATAGACGGAATTAAAACCCGCTGGCATGAGCTTTGGTACATAACGCTGCCCTCAATGAAAAGCATATTGCTTTTCGGTGCGGTTATGCAAATTCAGGCGGTTTTTTCGGTAAGCGATATTATTACCACGCTTGCGGGCTACCCCAGCGTTAATAACTCGGTGGATACGCTTGTCTCCTACATAAAGGATGTGGGTACAACATTGTACGAAATGGGTTATGCTTCTGCGCTTTCGGTATTTTTGTTTGTTCTGGTGCTGATTTTCCGCTTCGGAATAGGCGCGCTGCTTAATCTCATAGGCAAAAGTGATAGCTAAGGGGGCGGAATAATGGCGAAAAAAACTTCACAGTACCGAAAATACACGCGCTCCAAGGCGGGTAACGCTATGTATTTTACCATTTTGTTTTTAGCGGGCGCTTTCTCTGTTTTACCCCTGATTTATTGCATTATTACCTCGTTTAAGCCGCTTGAAGAATTGCTTATTTTTCCGCCGCGTTTCTTTGTAAACCGACCTACCGTGGCGAATTACAAGGCGCTGCCTTCGCTTTTAAGCAAGCTTCAGGTGCCGGTTTCACGCTATTTTTTCAACAGCATATTTGTTGCGCTGGCGGGAACCTTTTTACATATCATAGCGGCGTCTCTTGCGGCGTTTACCTTTTCGAAGTCGCGTTTAAAATGCCGCAAGGCACTGTTTTGGATAGTTCAGCTTATGCTGCTGTATAACGCCGTAACGCTGGCGGTGCCGCAATATTTTATATTCAGCAAATTGGGCATGATTGATACCTATTGGGTTTATATTCTTCCCGCAATTCCGTCAGCTACGGGCTGCTTTCTTATGAAACAGTTTATGGATACATCAGTTCCGGACGCTTTGATGGAGGCTGCAAGAATAGACGGCGCGGGCGTTATATATATGTTCTGGAAAATAATAATGCCTATTTTAAAGCCTGCCTGGATGACAATGATGCTCTTTTCTTTCCAGAGTATGTGGACAATTAAAACCACAGGAACAATTTTCAGCGAGCAATATAAAACGCTGCCGCAGATAATGT
>CAKSQS010000080.1 GCA_934486705.1 uncultured Eubacteriales bacterium | reverse complement strand
GCCCCTATGCGGGCGCAGGGGACGCGTGGTTTATTGAAAACACAGCCGACAGATGGACTTACAAGCTCGGCTGGAGCCGGGACGGTAACGGAAACGGCAGGATTGACTGCAACGGTCCGGGGCTTACCGTTAATATAAATGAATATAATACGATTAACTATAATATCACGGTGTCGCGCCCGATTACGCTTTATGCACAAGTCTACCGTATTGAAAACGGAGCGGTGGATTACAACACACGCACATTTATTCCGCTTAAAAGCCTGGATAAGGGAGAATGGGCAGAATCATTTGATCTGCGCTCAAGTACAGAGCTTATGAAAATGTGCAATTCGGAAAACAGCCTGCTGATTGCGGGCTTCGGATTTAAAACCGAGGGCTTTCAAAACGCCGATACCGTAAAGGTAAGCGCGTTTACGCTTACATTAAATAAAGAGCCGTATGTACCGGCAGTTATAAAGCATGCGGAATCGTGGATATTAAACCACACCCCTACCGCGTGGTGGAGTTGGGACTGGAATATGAGCGATTCGGATATGTCGCGAATATCCGGCGAGGCAGACTCAAAGGGCGGTTTAAAGCTCAACTTTAAGGGCGATTTTGAGGATCTGCGCTATATGGCTTCCGCTTATACGGTGGATTTGAAGACTGACCCATATTTCTATGCGCGTTTTGATACGGATGTGCCGTGCAAGCTTTATCTGCTTGTATCGGGCAGCCCCGAGGGGAATAACGGTATAAAAATCAGCGATAAGCTGTACAGCGGAAGAGTGAACGAAAAATTCCGAATTTCCGATATTGCGGCGCTGGCACCGTATATCAACAATGATTCAATTTCGGTTTACGGTTTTCGCCTTATTCCGCAGGATGACCCGACAGGTAAGAATATTTATTTCCGCACAATGGATTTCGGCGATATGAATTTTGCTATCGACCTTGAAACGGTGCAGCGGCCTGCGGCGCCGACCCTTACCTCAAACACAAAGGAAATGACCGACACCGTGGAAATAACCGTTTCGGGAGTGCCCGAAACCGCGGTGCTTACACAGTACAGGATAGGCAGGCACGGCGAATGGAAGACATATTCGGGTGCAGTTACAATTAAGAAAAACATTGAGCTTTTTGCCCGCTATATTGATGAAAACGGGTATTGGTCGATTTCAGGCAGTCTTGCGGTGAGCAATATTATAAAAGCGCCGTCGGAAGACGCAAAGTCGGTAATTCCCAACTGGTTTTCGCCGGATACGCTCACAACCTGCTGGTATAACTGGGACTGGCGCTACGGCAGCGACGATCAGGATAGGTTTGCACTTGACGCGACCGATAAATATTGGACTGCCCGCGTTGATAAAGAATGGTGCAAACGCATTGAAACGCAGCATAACAACAGTGATTTCCACTGTCTCATAGATTTAGATGAGCAAACCGAACTTTTCTATAAAATCGACACCCAGTTTGAGTTTAAAATAAGCCTGAAGGTTAAAACAGGGGCTGCAAACAGCAGTTACGCCACAGTGCCCGTAGGCACGCTTACGGCGGGTAGAAATTCCGGCTCGTTTAATATTTCGGATAATTCGGAGCTGCTTTCAATCAGCGACGACGAAAATAAACTCACCGTTTCAGGCGTTATTTTCGAATTTGCCACAACCGAGGGAAAATGCTTTACGGTTGAGCGCTTCCTTTTTGACTCCGAAGACGCTTATTACCCCGGCTACGGCGGGCAGGAGACGGTAAGGGAAATTACGCCGACATGGTTTGAACCCGAGCAGGTTGATAAGTGGCTTAACGGCAAAAAACAGATAAATATATCGGATAAAGCAGCTGCGGTTGGAATAAATACCGATAACGATTGGTGTGCTACCGTAAATATTGCAGCCGAGGTTTCCGATATTACCTCGAACGGAACGTCGGTAAGAATAAATCTGCAGGGTGCAAATACTCTGTATCTCAATACCGACAGCGAATTTGCGGCTGATATACTGCTCGGAATACGCTCCGGCAGCGCCGTGCAATATGTAAAGGTCGGAGCTTTGCAAAAGGGTAAGAACGAGCAGGCAATTGACCTTAATAATATTGAAATGCTTTCGCAGCTTGCAAACAACGGCTCACTTACCGTGACAGGAATAAGATTTGTTCCGCAAAAAGCGGCAAACGGCGAAAGCTTAAAGGTGGATCTTTGCGCATTTAATGCTGCAGGGAAGAAATACCCGGGATATGAGGATACAGATAAGATTAAAGCCGACGAAAAGGCTGCGGCGGCAGTTGATGAAAAGATACGCGCCATAGGAACAGTAACCCTTAAAAGCCTTGAAGCAATTAAGACGGCGCGTTCGGCATATGAAGCGCTTAACAGTTATCAGTGCTCGCTTGTAACGGAATACGCCGTGCTTGTAAATGCGGAAAACAGCTACTACGCACTGGCACTTGCAAACGGAATATTCACGGAAGAACTTCCGCTTGATATGATACTGTCGCATATTTCGGAGAATCCTTCGTCTCTTATTCAAATCAATCTTACCGCCGCGCAAAAGCTGCCTGCGGAATTGCTCGCCGCGGCAAAGAATAACGATTGCGATATAAGGGTTAATATTTACAATTATGAGGAAAATGAGCTGATTTACAGCATAGTTTTGCAAAGCAAAGACCTGACCGACACAGCTGCCCCATTTGATACGGCGCTTTCTTCCGCTGAGCCGAAGCTTACTGCGGCTCAGAAAAAAGCACTGGGAACTGCCAAAAAGCTTTTTTACGGAATGAATAAGGAAAATCGCGTTACTTCGTATCTTATTGTAATGCTTAACGGTAAAAACAGCCTGTTTGCTACCGATAAAAACGAGCTTTACAATTTCGCGGTAAACGGCGGATTTGTATTACAATCGGATTACAGCGCTGTGCGCAATAACGCCGTGACCCTGCTTATAAGAAGCGGCGGAGAGTATATGCTTTGTGAAAAGAATATCGTAAATGCAACGGCTGCGAACGGATTGCCGACGACGGGGGAAAAGAGCAATGCGCTCCCCGTAATACTCAATCTCGCTTCAATTGCTATGCTGGCGGTACTTACCTTTAAAATGAAAAAGGGGAAAGAAAGATGAAAAAAATTGCTTGCAAAATTTCGGCATTATTGTGTGCGGCGGCAATGCTTACGGCATTTTTACCTGCATTCGGCGTTTCTGCGGCGGCACAAACCAAAAAGTTTTTAGACCCCATGGAGGATTCGGCGTTTCCCAAGGCTTACAGCGTAAAAACAATTCTTCCCGCAAATTACGATGTGACCGAGGCTCAGGTTAAGGCAAACGGCGGCGTTTTCGGGGCGAATTCCGATAAGCGCGCGCTTGCCGCCTTTAAAACCAATAAGACAATGAAGCTGTTTAAAGAGGTTTTCGGCAACGACTACTCCCGCACGCATACCCTTATGAAAAACTATGTTGCCTGTGAGCTGGAGCTGATTTACGAATTTAAAAACGGCTTTAAGGACTTTGAATTTATGGGAATCGCAGGTGCAGGAAACTGGGCGGGAGCCTGGGGTATGGAGGAAAATCCTCCGCTTGAAATAGCCTATTCAAATACCGCAACCGGCGGATGGAAAACTCTTAATTACAAGGATATGCGCGATATGCCCGCCGCAGAGGGTTCGACCTACTGCTATTTCCGCGGGAAGAGCATTCCTACATCCGCCAGATATTTGCGCATCCGTTTTTTAAACGGCGCGGATTATGACAGTGCGAAGAACTTTTGGGAGCCGCGTTATGAAAACTGGGCGTGCGCACTGGGGTATTTGCTTGTAAACGAATATACCGCGCCGCAGTCGGGCGGAAGCGCATCCGGCAGCAGCACAGGTACTTCTTCCGTAAATAACGGCGGCGGAAATACAACCTCGCAGAAGCCGAGCGGTACTTCGTCTGCCGATAATACATCGAGTACCGCGTCCGTTACCACCTCTGAAAACAACGGCATGGCAACGGAAAGCAATCCCGAGAATAACGGAAACTCTCCGTCTGACGATACCGTTGTGGATGTAAAAACGGATGTTAAACGCGAGATCGACTGGAAAATCACCGGAATAATTATCGGTGCTGATGTTTTGGCGGTCGGAGGAGTAATTGCTGTCTTAATTCTGCTTTACAAAAAGAAAGTCAGAAAATTAAAAATATAGTAGCCTTGAACTTATGAGAAAGGGCGGTGCGCCGGATGAAAAAAATCAGAATCGGAATAATAATTTGCGTTTCTCTTGCAGTTTTATCGGGCGCTGCCGTCGCGGGTGCTAAAATGCTTGAAACGAAAAACGCTTATCTTACAATCAACAATGACTCCGTTTCAAAGGATGAGTTGGAATTTTATATGAAAGCCTCCCGCTCAGACGCAATTTTAAGGTTTACATCAGATGCGTTATCAAGTGCCGATAAGGATTTTTGGGAAACCGAGCAGAACGGAATTACTCCGGCTGAGTATTTATTGGAAATTGCGGTTGAGTGCTTGAAAAACGACAGAGCGTTATTTGCCGAATGTGAAGAGCGCGGGCTTTGCGAAAAGCTGAGCTATGAAAAAATTATAAAGCAAATGAACGCCGAAAACGCCTCGCGCGCGAAAAAGCTTAAAAACGGCGAACCGGTTTACGGTGTTACGGAATACACTGTCGTTTCGTATTACGATTATCTTAAAAGCAATTTACAAATTGCTTTGCGCGAGAAATTGGAAAACGAAGGCATTATAAAAGAGGACGATGTAAAGCTGAAGCAGTATTACAATCAAATAAAAAACAGCGATCCTCTCTTTCGCAATGCCGACGGCAGCTTTAAACCGTACGCAGATATTCACGCAAAGCTGAAATATCTTTATAGGGAAAAATGCTTTTCGGATTATATAGAGCAGGCGGCGAAAAAACAAGCGGTGAGACAAAACACCGAAAAATTGAAAAAACTTGCAGCTGAAATCGGTTAGGGGGAAAGATAAACAATGAAACGAATAACGGCAATTCTTTTATCCGTATGTATACTTATCGCTCTTGCGGGATGTGTTAAGGTAACAACTACCACCGTGACACGCAGAACAAAGGCGAATAATACCGCGACGGATTCCTCATCACAAGCGACTTCATCGGATAATACAAGCACAGACCGCGAAAATACAGATTCCTCAAAATCATCAGAGTCGGACACTTCCTCTGAAGCGGTAATACGTACCGACAATGCCGACGTAGATTTAACTGTAAAACAGGCAGCTGTGTTCAACGGGGCGCGCAGGGAAGAAAGCGGATACGCTCTTTATTATGTGGACAGCGAAAACGGCGACGATGAAAATGACGGCAGGACCGAGCGCTCTGCCTGGAAGACGCTTGACAATGTAAATAACCGCACCTTTGAGCCGGGAACGAAAATAATGCTTAAATGCGGCAGCGTCTTTGACCAAATGCTCGTTCCGCGTTCTTCGGGAACAGCAGGTAAGTATTTTATTATCGACAGCTACGGCAAGGGTGCTAAGCCGATTATAAACGGTGACGGCGAGGCTCAGGCGGTGCTTATTTCCTCCCTGCAGTATATCGAAATCAGAAATCTCGAAATCCGCAATCCCTCGGAGTATTCCGCCGCGCGCAAGGGCGTTGCAGTTTATGCCGGAGGACAGGTGAGCAGCGGAGTTTTCCATAAGGGCGGCGTGTTTAATCACATTTACCTTATAAATCTTGATGTTATTGATATTTCCTGCACCGACGGTCAGCGCTTTTACGGCGGAATAGTATTTTATTCCCGCGAATCCGAAAGCCCGACTTCATTTAACGAAATTCTGGTTCAGGGCTGCACTATAAAAAACACGGGCGGCTCGGGAATCGCAATGGCTTCGGATTATGAGCACGGGCCGGGCGTTGAGTGGTCGGCGTATGAATATACCCCCTCAACCAATGCGACCTTCCGCAATAATTTTGTTTCCCACTGCGCGTCGGACGGTATTTTCATATCGGCGGTCAAGGGCTT
>CAKSQS010000079.1 GCA_934486705.1 uncultured Eubacteriales bacterium | reverse complement strand
TTAATATAATTATTATCCGTTTGGATTGACTGCCGTTTCGGCACTTCTTGATGTGTTAAAACGGCAGTTCTTGATGTGCCGTTTTGGCAGTTCTTTAACTGCGTATCCGGAATATTAAGACATGCCGATTCGTCAGTTTTAGATATGCCGTTTTCGCACATCTGCGTATCTTGCGGGTCTTCGGGTTCTTTTTCGTCTGTTTCGGGGTTATCGAAAGAGCTGCCGAAGTCCCCGGCGTCGCTGTCCTCTAATTCGCATTTAAGCACAAACAGTCTGTTCGGAAAACCTCTGCCCTGTCTTTTTTCAAGTAATAAGCCGGCAGAGATCAGCTCCTTAAACGCCGCTATTGCCTTTTTGTATGTAATGCAAAGTATATCCGCTATTTCCTCGCGCTTGTAAATTAAATAAACCTCGCCGTCCTCGTTTATCCAATTGTTCTTTTGGGACAGGCTCATACGGTCAAGCAACAGCGAATACACAAGCTTGCTTTCCGCCGAGAGCCTTTTGTAATTAGGATTGGCAAATAAGGATAACGGAAGTCTTAAAAATCTTTCGTTTACAACATCGCTCAGTCTGTATGTTCTGTTCATCATATATCCCTTTCCTTTACTGTCTGTAGCTTTCTGCAATCTATCCCGTCGGATAAATCAAAGCTTTCCTTTTCGGTTTCGTCCGTATCAAGCGGCATTTCAAACTGCATTTTGTATTGCGGTACTTTTTTGTTTTTAACCTTTTCCGGCTTTTTAAGCTTCCACGCCGGTATATGCTCCGCCGCCTTGCAGTATTTTAATAATTTAAAAGACGGGTGCTCTTCGGGTGTTATCTTGTTTAAAAGCAACGGCTTTGCGCCGCGCACCAAAAGTATTGCCTTGTCTTTCGGCAGCCGCCGTATTTCATCGGGCAGCATAAGCGCTCTGCCTGTGCTCGTCTTATTCTGCATATACGGCTTTTGAGGAGACAGAAAATCCAAAAACGGTCGCATCGGCGTATTTGTATTATTTACCCTTACGGTAATCTCGCCGCATTGCTTTGAGAAAAACTCCGAGGTCATAACATCGTTGCAGCCTAAGAATAACTGGTAATCGCAGTCGCCCACAATTTCCTGCCACTCGTTGCCGGGGTATCTGTCGGATAGCTGCGCTATACTCTGCACCACTGCCTGTATGTTTATATTGCGGGAGCGCGCCACCGAAAATATCTTCTTACTGTCAAGCAGCGCTATATTACAAAACTCATCCATTAAAACATTTACGCATACCGGCAATCTTCTGTTATCCTGCTGTCTTGCGTAGTCGAACAGCTTTACAAACATAAGCGAGAAAAACATTGAAGATAAAAATTCAAGCGAAGAATCCTGATCTGAAATAATACAGAAATACGCGCATTTTTCTCTGCCGGGTAATGTTAAGTCTATTTCGTTATGCTTAGTTATATCGTCTACCAATTTATTCTGGAAAACATTTAAGCGGTTGCCAAGCCCTATTACAATATTCCCCCAAATCTGTTTATGCGCCTGACGGAATATGCCGTAGGGCGGCAGAGCGGGGTGGTCTGGCGGTAATGCCCTGAATCGGGCGTCCAATTCCTGCACGGATGTGGTTGAGAGTATTTTATATATCGTACCGAGGCTCCGTTCTTCGGGCGGTAATAGCTTGTCCGTTCCGGGATATGTAAGGGTCTGAACATAATGCAAAAGCGCCATTAAAAGGTTCTTCTCGGCTTTCTCCCAGAAGTCTCCACGCTCATTTTCGTTCGAGGTATTCCGTATAATTATTTCTGCCGCGCGCTGCACAAGGGTAATATCCTGTGCCGTATCCATTACGCAGTTCCAGCCGTCAGAGGCAAAAAGGTCAAGCAGATTATATGCCTTAACGGTATAACCTCTACTTTTTAAAAAGCCCGAATACATTTCGTAAAACTCGGCTTTCGGGTCTACCATTACAAGGCTTTCGCCCCTGCGAGCCGCCTGCATTACAAACGGCATTACAAAGCCCCTCGACTTTCCCGTACCGGGTGCGCCGTAAACCATAACATTTTTAGACATACCCGGCATATCCTTCATCGCGACATAATCTCCGTTTTCCAATTTTCCGAACAAGGTTTCGTCCACCTTTTCTATGCCGCCGCTTACCAAAAATTCCGGCAGCTCCTTTTTATCCATAAAGCCCGATGTGCCGTGAGTGCCCTCGGGAAGTATTTCTATTCCTCTTTCCTTATCCTTTACGGTCTTGTATCCGCTTAAAAGATCTTTACCCTTTCCGCTGAAAAGAAGAAACATAAGGAAGCCGAACAGCACCGTTCCTATTCCTGCCGGAGTAAATAACGCTTTTATGTTCTTAACGGGGTCAATTATAAAAAGATTGTCATTACTGCCGCTTTGAAAATTATGTAATCCCGTAGTTATGGAATGAACCACAAAACCTGCGGCGTACAATACTATAAAAAGAATTAGAATATATCTCGGTATGCTGTCCTTATTCTTTTTGTAAAAGGCTATTGCCTTGTTCTCCAGTATCTCAATAATTTTAGACAGGCGCACTTAAAAACTCTCCTTTCTCGGTTATATACGGCTTTGTTTCCTTAACATATAATTCTTTAGGCAGCCGCAGTATTTCCTCGGCGGTTTCGGTGGTTAATGGGTGTAAAACAGCTCTTTTACCCCTTAAAATTTCCTTTACGGCGTTTACCTGCCAATCGAGCAGAAATATATGCACACCGTACTCCGCCGCCGTTTCCATTCGCGGAATATCCATATCTATACCTATTAAAAGCCTTTCCGCCGCGTCGTAATAATTCTTTTCGGGCAGTTTGTATTTCGCCTTTAAAATATTCTCGGCTATAATTCTACGGTGATCCCTTACGGATATTATACGCATTTGTCTGGCGCCCGCCTGCGACAAAGGAAAGAATGTAACCGGGCAATCGAGCCGGCGGACAGCGCTTAATACCGGCAACGCTCTTGAATTTGTGGTCTTGCGTGCGGAATATTCTATTATTTTTTCAAGGCTTTTATCTCCCGTAAACGCCGCCGCGCTTTTTCTGCCGCCGGTTAAGATATTCATTGTAAAGGTATTGCGCTCGGCTTCGGGGTATAAGCCGTCGTTTTCCTCGGTTATGTAGTACACGGCGCGGGCGGTGTTTTTGGTATATAACATTCCGTTAAAGCGTGCCGTACCTAATGGGTTTTTGTTTTTCTCACGCCTAAGTGCAAAAGACGGTAAAAAGGAAAGCGGGCTGTTTCGGTCGGGTACGGAGCTGAAAAATACATCAGTCTTTCCGCCGAAGAAGAATAACATCAGGTTTGAAGTATTAAGGCGTTTGTTTATAAGGGGGCTTGCTCCTCTGAACTGTGCGTCCTGCTCGTAATTAAAGCCTATACCCGAAAGCAGTCGGTTTCCCGCCTCTGTTACTCTGATGCTTTTATGATTCTTACTCGTTCTTAAAAGCCCCGCAAGAAATAAGGCAGACACCTCATATTCGGGTAAAAACGGGCTTTCAAGCGGCAAATCCTTACACCACGCGCACAGCCTCAAAATAAGGATTTCTGTATTGCTCAAAAACAAACTGCACTACCTCCCATACTAAGGTCAGTTAACCCCTGAAAACATACTCCGAAATTGCCTGTAAAGCCTTTAACAATGCCGCCTCATAGGTTGTGCAGTTTGTTGTGTTTAAAAAACTGCTGTTTTTTGAGGTTTTTAAAACCAACTGCACTACCCTAATTCGTGTGAAAGCCGCATATCCGTAAAGATTCCGGCTTCATCATCCGGCAGTACAAAGATATGACAGGCGCTTTCATTCCGCTGCTCGGTAAATAATCCGAGGGACATTTCAAATCGGTCGTCGTCCGGGAAAAGTCTGCCCTTTAAAACATTCTGCACTGCCTTAAAGCCCTTGTTGTCGTGGTCGAAAACATCGCTGCAATCCCGCGGGCAAAACTCTATTATTCCGAGATACGCTTTACTGAAAAACGGCAGTTTTATTCCGTCAAACTCCGCAGAGTTTAAAAGTCTTAAAATACTGTCGGTCACATACTGCGTGCCGCCGGTTACACGGCAATGGGGCAGCAGTGCGTTCAGCTTTATATGTACCCACCCTTCGGGCGTTACGGATATTTCTCCGTATATCTCCTTTGCCTTGCCGAGCTTAATTTCCGTGCTTGTTTCTTCCTTGCTTTTCAGTTGCCAGTAAAGCCGGCGCATTTCGATACACGCCATTTCCTGCTGTTGTAATGCTACCTCCAGCAGATTATTAAAGCGTTCGCTCTCAGGCGGTACGCCTATTAGCGAATCCACGCAAGCCCCGCTTGCCAAAACCCGCTTTTTCATTTCTTTTAATAATTGAAAATTTGTAGACATTACAGCTTGTCTCCGCCTTTCTTTTCTGTTTTGCCGTAATTATTCTCTTTCCCCATCTGCAGCAAACACATAGTTACAGTGCCTACCAAGCCGCCGAACATTGCTCCGCACACAAAACATATAACTCCCATTTTCTATTCCTCCATTCGCATATATTATTTCCGTTATTCCGTTTTTACTCTTTTCGCTAGGCTTTCTCGGTCGGTGGTTATGAGGTCAAACTCGGTGTCCGACGAACGTATCTCCACCGCTATACGGTTTCGCCCCGCGCATAAAAGCCCCTCGCCTCTACCGGCGCGGATAACCTCCGCCGTCTCGCTTTCGGTAAGCATCAGCTTTTCCTGCAATTTGACCGCCTCGGTTTCCTCAAGCTGTAACAGCAGTTTAAGTCTGCTGTTACCGAGCAGCGCGTCACCGAATTTACCGTCGTTCAGCGCGAAGTAATCCACAACATTCTGGGTTGCCGAAACAAATATAGCCCCGTAGCCGCGCACCGTTTTAATAAGGTTAATAACAAAATCCGCCGCCTGCTCGTTTCCGTTTTCTCCGGCTATTTTCCAAGCCTCGTCAAGTATTACCGCCTTTTTATTGACCCGTGACACGGATATTCTGTCCCGCACAAACTCGGTCGCTATAAATGTGCCGAGCGCGGTAAACTCCTTACTTAACCGCGAGGTATCCAGCACTATAAACGGCGCCTTTAAATCTATATTCGTCTGTCCGCCAAGCCCAGATGCCGAACCCTCAACCAATCTTTTTAGAGCCATAGTAACAGCTTTAAGCTCAGTAAACTTTTCCATAAACGGAATAAGGTCGGCAAAGCAGGGCATTTTTTTAAATCTTCCGCTTTTATCCGTTAAGCTGCGGTTGTCGCGCGTTATGCCGAAAGCTTTATAGCAGTTAAGTATGGCACGGTCCAAAAGATATTTTTCATCGGGCGTAATGGCGGGATATAATAAATCGAAAAAAATATGTATGCTTTGGATTTTATCAAGCAACACAGAGCCGTTATCCCTATTACCCTGCATTTCCGAATCAATATCCAGCGTACTCCTACGTATCTCCATAAGGTTAATACAGTCGGAAGAACCCGCGCCGATAGATACAAACCTGCCGCCTATCGCTTCACAGGCGTTGCGGTATTCAAAACCCTTTTCGGGGGCTATTATATATACTCTTACGCCCTGCATACGAAGTCTCATTGCAAGCAACAGTAAAAAGAAAGTCTTGCCCGCGCCCGACATTCCGAACACCGCCATATTTCCGTTGCTGTAACGGGAGGTATCATAGTGATCTATTATTACAGGCGAGCTGTTATGCAGATTAAGCCCGTAAAATATTCCCCTTTCGTCGCACATCTCAAAGGACGAAAACGGAAACAGCGCCGCAGCGGACGAGGTTAAAATATTCCGTTTGGATTTATTAAAAATATCCGTATCGGTCTGTAATAACGGCAAAGAGGACAAAAAGGCTTTATCCTGCATATAGTAGGCTTTCCTTGCCGAAAAACCGTTAGCCCCGCAAAGGTTTAAAATATCCTTTTCGCGCTTTTTAAGACTTTCTAGCGTGTCCGCCGTTACGGTTATTACAGTAGATAAATAATAGAAATCCTCACCCTCGCGGTTGATCTGCGACTTCATATACAGCCCCGATTCCACAGCGTCGTCAAGCTGTTCAAAATCCTGCCTTGTATCTCCCACATCTTTAAGGCGCGAACGGTT
>CAKSQS010000078.1 GCA_934486705.1 uncultured Eubacteriales bacterium | reverse complement strand
TTTTACATTACCACGGCAATAGCCTACGCCTCGCGAAAGCCGCATATCGGCAACGCTTACGATATAGTGTTGGCGGATATGATAGCGCGCTATAAAAAAATGATGGGCTTTGACGTGTTTTTACAGACCGGCTCTGACGAGCACGGGCAGAAAATTGAAGAATACGCCAAGGCGGAGGGCATAAGCCCGCAGGAGTATGTGGATAAAATCGCCGCGCAGATAAAAGAGGTGTGGAACAGCCTTAACACCGATTACGATAAATTTATACGCACGACCGATAAGGACCACGAAAAGGTAATACAGAAAATTTTCAAAAAGCTTTACGACCAAGGCGATATTTACAAGGGGCATTACGAGGGTAAATACTGCGTTCCCTGCGAGTCGTTCTTTACCGCATCGCAGCTTATAGACGGCAAGTGCCCCGACTGCGGCAGAGATGTTATTGACTCAAAAGAAGAGGCATATTTCTTAAAGCTTTCAAAATATCAGGATAAGCTGCTTGAATATTACGAGCAGAACCCCGATTTTATAAAGCCCGAATCCCGCAAAAACGAGATGATAAACAACTTTTTAAAGCCCGGGCTTTCCGACCTTTGCATTTCGCGCAGCTCCTTTAAGTGGGGCATACCCGTGCCGTTTGATGAAAAGCATGTTATTTATGTTTGGATAGACGCGCTTTCAAACTATATTACGGGCGTGGGCTACGACCCCGACGGCAGCACGGAGCAGTTTGAAAAGCTGTGGCCTGCCGACCTGCACGTTATAGGTAAGGATATAGTGCGTTTCCACACAATTTACTGGCCCATAATTCTAATGGCGTTAGGGCTGCCGCTGCCGAAGCAGGTTTTGGGTCACCCGTGGCTGCTTGTGGGTGAGGACAAAATGTCAAAATCCAAGGGCAACACAATTTACGCCGACGATATGACAAAGCGTTTCGGAATTGACGCGGTAAGGTATTATCTGCTTTCCGAAATGCCCTTCGCACAGGACGGCACCATAACCTACGAAAGCTTTATTACAAAATACAATGCGGATTTAGCCAACACCCTCGGCAACCTTGTAAACCGTTCGATTGCAATGACGAATAAATATTTCGGCGGCAAGGTGACAAAGGGCGAAAACACAGAAGGTTGCGATAAAGAGCTGGTTGACACCGCAAACGATACGGTTAAAAAATACTGCGAGCTTATGGATAATTACCGCAACGCCGACGCGTGCGAGGCGGTTATGAACCTTGCAAAGCGCTGCAATAAATACATTGACGAAACCGCCCCCTGGGCGCTCGCAAAGGACGAGAGCAAAAAAGCATACCTTGAAAACGTGCTTTACAATCTGCTTGAATGTATTCGCCTTTTGGGACTTATGCTCACTCCCATTATTCCCGACAGCGCAAAATCAATTGCGGAGCAGTTGAACACCGGCAGCGTCGAGCTTGCTTTCGGCGCTGTTACCGAGTATTCGGTAGGCGCGCCCACTCCGCTTTTCGCCCGCTTAGACGCGGAAAAGGTTTTAGCCGAAATAGCGGCTGAAAAGGCAGCGGAGCAGAAAAAAGCCGAAAACGTTGTGACTATGGAGCAAATAGGAATTGAGGACTTTGCAAAGGTAGAACTGCGCGCGGCAAAAATCACGGCTTGCGAGCCTATTCCCAAGGCTAAAAAGCTTTTAAAGCTGACCCTTGATGACGGCAGCGGCTTATCGCGTACCGTAGCCTCGGGAATTGCTGTGTATTATAAGCCCGAGGAGCTTATAGGCCACACGGTAATTGTAGTGGCGAACCTGAAACCCGCAAAGCTTTGCGGCGTAGAGTCAAACGGAATGATTTTAGCGGCGGATTGCGCCGATAATGACGTAAAGGTACTGTTTATTGATAACGTACCCGCAGGCAGCAAAATAAGATGATTGATTTTCCGAATTACCCATATGCAGAACCGCTGATATTTGACAGTCACGCGCACTATGACGACGCGAAATTCGACGAAATTCGCACAGAGCTTTTAGCAGAACTGCCCGCTCACGGCGTTTGCGGCGTTGTAAACTGCGGGTGCGATACCGAGTCTTCAAAAGCGGCGCTGGCGCTTGCCGAAAAGTACCCTTTCTTTTACGCCGCGTTGGGCATACACCCCGAAAATATAGGCGGTGGAGAGGTAACGGAAATTGAAGACCTTGCGCGCCGCAAAAAATGCGTGGCGATAGGCGAAATAGGGCTTGATTATTATTGGGTGGATGATAACAAAGACCGGCAAAAGGCGCTTTTTGAAGAACAGCTTGTTTTGGCAAACAGGTTAAACCTGCCCGTAATAGTGCACGACCGCGAAGCCCACGCCGACACGATAGAGCTTTTAAAAAAGCACCGCCCCAAGGGTGTGGTGCACAGCTTTTCGGGCAGCGCGGAAATGGCAAAGGAAATTTTGAATTTGGGTATGTATATAGGCATAGGCGGCGTTTTAACCTTTAAAAACGCCAAAAAGCTGCCCGAGATTGCAGCCGCGCTGCCAAGCGACAGATTTCTGCTTGAAACCGACGCACCGTATTTAGCGCCCGTGCCCTACCGCTCAAAAATAAATAATTCCGCGCTTATCTTACTTGTCGCCGAAAAATTAGCGGAGCTGCGCAATACCGATTGCGAAAACATTTTGAAAGAGTCTCGGAATAACGCTGAAAAATTATTCGGAATATAGGTATAATTTTCACCCCGCCGACCAATAATAAAGGCTGAAAGCGGGGTGATTTTTGTGGAAAACAATCAGAACAAGAATAACCAGAACAACAACCAAAACAAGAACAACAAAAACAAGGAACAGAACAAAAACAATCAGAATAATCAGAACAAGAAAAACGAGAACAACAACGATTACTGATAAAGCCTGAATGTATTAAGGACTGTCGGGCAAAAACCGACAGTCCTTAGCTTTTAAATAAGGGGAGTGGGAAAATTGACATACGTAATAAGCGACATACACGGTATGTATGAAAAATTTACGGAAATGCTTAAAATTATAAACCTCGGCGAGAACGACGAGCTGTTCATTTTAGGCGATATAGTTGACCGCGGAAATGAACCCGTAAAAATACTTGAATACATAATAGATAAACCGAACATTATACCGCTGTTGGGCAACCACGAGGTTATGGCGCTTGATATTTTAAAGCGGATAAATGTTGAAATAACCGCAGAGAACGCCGAAACGCAAATTGATGAGCAGACGATTAAGGACCTTATGGATTATCAGCTTGACGGCGGAATACCCACTCTTAAAGGCTTTAAGGCGCTGACCCCCGAAAGGCGCTTGGAAATTATGGATTTTATGTCGGATTTTTTACCCTGCGAGGCGATTGACATAGGGGAAGAGACCTTCGTTTTGGTTCACGCGGGGCTCGGCAATTTCAGTGAAAATAAAAGACTGTCGGAATATACCCTGCCGGAGCTTACGGATATGCGCCCCGATTACGAAAGGCAATATTTCGGCGACAGCTCAATTTATATAGTTTCGGGTCATACCCCAACGCAGGCGGTAAGCGGCAAGCCCGAGATATACCGCTCGCACAATAATATTTTAATAGACTGCGGCGCGGCATTCGGCGGCAGACTTGCCTGTTTAAGGCTTGAGGATATGAAAGAATTTTATATTTAGACAATATAATCAAGGCTTACTGCTTTCCGATTTTTCCGAAAAGCAGTAAGCCTTTTTTACATATTTATCGGTCTTAGAGCGAAAGCGATACGCTTTTGCCTGTGGGAGTGTACAGGCGGTATTTAACGCCCGCAGTTTCAAACATACGCTTTGAGGCAAGCACGCTGTCGGAGTCGGAATATTTATCAGACATATACACAACCTCGGTTATGCCCGATTGTATAATAGCCTTTGCACACTCGTTGCAGGGGAAAAGGGTAGAGTAGACCGTGCAGCCGCGAACGCTGCCGACGGCGCAGTTTAAAATTGCGTTAAGCTCCGCATGGCATACATAAAGATACTTAGAGTTAAGCGGGTCGCCCTCACGCCCCCAGGGGAAATCGTCGTCGCTGCAGCAGCGGGGCATACCGTTATATCCCATTGAAAGGATACGCTTTTCGGAGTTGACTATGCATGCGCCCACCTGCGTTGACGGGTCTTTGCTGCGAAGTGATGAAAGTATGGCTATACCCATAAAGTATTCATCCCAGCTTAAATAATCTGCTCTTTTCATAATTAACACCTCTTAAATATTGTTTTCTTCTTTAAAGAAAAGTACGGCGGTTATAATCATAATTATCGGGAAGACCGAGGATACCGCAAAGCCTACATGCAGATTTGTCGCGTCGGCTATAATTCCCAAAAGCCACGGGCCTATGCAGCAGCCGATATCGCCGCACATTGCAAAAACGCTGAACATAACCGCATCGCCCTTCGGGAAAGCGCGGCTGCCTGCCGAAAGCGTTCCCGGCCAGAAAAGACTTACTGTAAAGCCGCAAAGCGCGCAAGCCGAAAGCGCAAGCACGGGGCTTTTTGAAAACGCCGCAACATAATAGCAGGCGGCGCAAAGCGCGCTCATAGCTATAACAGTCTTTTTAAATGATATTTTTTCGGAAAAGGCGGCGTAAAGCACACGCCCCAACCCCATAAACACCGCAAACGCGCATGGCCCTGCAAGGTCGCCTATAACCTTTGAAATTCCGAGCGCCTTTTGCGCAAACATGGAAGCCCACTCCGCCATTGCAATTTCGGCAGCGCCCGAGCAGAGCATCATAATCATAAAGCAGCGGAAAAGGCGGGATTTAAACAGCGTTTTAAAGCTGTCGCTTTTTCTTTCGGGCTCGGGCTCGACTATAGGTACTTTAAAGAACGAAAACGCGTTTAAAAAGGGAATTACCGCCCACAAAAGCGGAATGTACGACCAACCCTTATAGCCGAACGCGTGCAAAAGCAGGGTAGTACCGACGGTGGTTACAGCCTGTCCCCAACAGTAAAACGAGTGCAAAAGCGACATATTTCCGCTTTTATTATCTGTCGGGAGCATTTCTATCATCGGGCTTAAAATAACCTCCATAAGCCCGCTTGCAAACGCGTAAATTATAATTGCAATTACAAGCCCCACATACGGGTCCCACATTATTTTCGGCAGAAACGCCGCAGCCGCAAGTCCCGCAGCCGCCGTAAACTGGCACATTATCGCCGCCTTGCGGTAGCCTGTTTTCGCAATTATTTTAGGCGATAAAATATCGGTTATCATCTGGGTTACGAAGTTGAACATAACTAATCTGCCGAGCTTTTCATAGCCTATGCCGTAAACATCCTGCAGCGCTATAAAAAGTATGGGTAAAAAATTATTTACTATTGCCTGAACAAAATAACCTATGTATGAGGAAATTTTGGTTGAGGTATAGTTTATTTTCTTATCCATTTAATTTTCCTATCAATTTCGTTATTTCCGCAGGGGTCGAAAACAGATATTTCGCGCCGTTTTTTTGCAGCTCATCTGCTGTTCTGAAACCCCAAAGCACGCCTACGGGCAGCGCGCCCGCGTTTACCGCCGCCGCCATATCCATACCCGAGTCACCCGCTAAAATACACTCTGCGGGGGCTACGCCGAGGGAATGAATCACAAGCAGTGTTAATGCGGGGTCGGGCTTTGTTTTGTAGCCCTCGCGCTTTCCCGCAACAAAATCGAATGTATCGCCGAAAAGGTTTTTTACCACCTTTTCCGCCATTTCCTGCGCTTTGTTTGAAATAACGGCTAATTTAAGCCCGCTTTTCTTTAAATCGGCAAGCATTTCCCGCACACCGTCATACGCTTTGGTTTTATCGTGATAATGCACCCTGTAATCTGCCATAAAAAGCTCTAAGCAGGCGTTTACAGTCTCCTTATCGCGCTTGTTTTCGGGCAGCGCGCGCTCTATAAGCTTTGGTATGCCGTCCCCCACAAAATATTTGTATTCGGCAAGGGTATGCCCCGAAAAGCCTAACCTTTTAAGCGCTTTTTCGGTGCTGTCGGCTAAATCCTCAATAGAATTTGCAAGAGTGCCGTCAAGGTCGAACAAAACCGCTTTTATCATAAAAAACCACCTTTAAAACAAAAAAGCCCTCAGCTTCCGCCGAGAGCATTTTGCATTTCAAACATCAGATTGCGCGGGTAACCTTACCCGAACGCAGGCAGCGGGTGCAAACATTGATACGACGCGGAGTGCCGTTTACGATTGCCTTAACCTTTTTAACATTCGGTTTCCAGGTTCTGTTTGAACGTCTGTGCGAGTGGGAAACTTTAATCCCGAAAGCAATTTCTTTACTGCAGATATCACATTTAGCCATGGTCTGCACCTCCTT
>CAKSQS010000077.1 GCA_934486705.1 uncultured Eubacteriales bacterium | reverse complement strand
TTTCCTCCTATACTTATACTTGAAGATTTTTTTCGTTTGTGATATACTGAAAATGAAAGGTGATAAATATATGAATAAGTCATATTATAAGGATATTACCGCCCTTAAAAATGCCCAAAACGGTTTTCGAGGGGTTGCTGAAGACCTCGGAATCACAAACGACGATGATATTGTCGAAATGGTTAAAGAAATTCGCAAAGAGCGAGAAAATAAACAAAAACGGAGCTGATACAAATGCCCACTATTTCAATGTTCCGCGGCATAAAAATTTATATCAATTACAACGACCATATGCCGCCGCATTTTCACGCGAAGTACGGCAGCGACGAGGTGCTTGTTTCCATCAACGATATGGAGGTGCTCGCAGGCACAATGCCGAAAAAGCAGCTTCAAATGCTTTTGGGCTGGGGTGCGTTTCACCAAACAGAGTTAATGGAAAACTGGGAGCTTGCTATGAACAAGCAGGAAACCTTCCCGATAGATCCGTTAAGATAATAAAAAAGGAGATCTAAGCTATGCGTACAGTAGAATATTACCTTGAAAAAGGCTTCGCTCTGCCGTATGCGGAGTATTTTGCAAACGGCAGAAAGAGCATTGTAAAAGCTACGGCAAACGATGATTTTTCGGTCACGCTTGAATTTGATAACGGCGAACGCCGCAGGCTGGATATGAAACCCACACTAAAGCAAGGCGGCGTTTTTGAAAGCTTCAATGACATAAGCAATTTCAGGCGCGTATATATAGATGACGCAAACGCCTTATGCTGGGATATCGACCCCCATATTGACAGCGAAAATGTCTGGACCAACAAGGTAGATATAAGCCCGGAATATTGCTATGTTGAAAGTAAACCTATTTGACCTCATTCCTCACCGCTCGGTGAGGATTTTTTATTGTCTTCTAAGTCTTTAATCACAAGCCCTATCCACTCAATATCCGCGTCCGAAATTCCTTTAAGTCTTGAAAATTCCTCTAAATTCAGATACCGGATAACGGCGGCTGTTATTCCTGTATTATATCCCTCCCGCTCTACGGTATAGGTAAGCGAATCGTTTACGCACCCAAGCAGAAATTCCCTCGTTATTTTTTCTGTATTGTTGCCGGTCAGCACAAGGCTTACGGCGTATAACTCGTTGTATGTAAGCGGCTGACCGACAACTCTTATCTCATCAGCAGACCCTACCTCCGAAACACACAAAATACTATCCATCCGGTTAATATACATCTCGGATATATCCTCATCTGTCACCTGCTCCGGCACTTTGCTCTGCATAACCGACGGCAGTGACGCCATTATTATTGTCGGCAATAAAATCAGTCCTACCGCCGCGCCCAATATATACGGCCAATAGCGCTTGACCGCTTCAAGCGCCGCCGCTTTCCAGCCGCCCCTTAAAAACGCCTGCAATATTTTCCTTAATGCCTGCGCGTTCTGCAGGGCGGATACTAAAAAATTACTGCTTCGGCTCATTTTCTACCGCCTTTTCCGGCTTTGCTTCAGGCGGAGTATCTGTCTGCCCGAACCGTTTTCCGGCAGGATTATGACTAAAGCTTTTATCCGGCTTCCAGCCCATATTCTTAGCGCCCTTTGCTCCGGATATTTTTGTTCCGGTATACCTACCGCCGGATTTCTGAGCGCCCGTATTATTCTTCTTTCCGCCGACCGCCGCCGTATTTCGGGCAGTATTCGCCGCATTTCTGCCGCCTGCCGTGTTTTTATTATCAACCCTCGCGTCTCCTTTCTGCCCAGGTGTTTTATTGCCCCCGAAACGGTTTAAATTTGTGCCTGTAACGGCGGTTTTCCCGAAATCAGGCGAATTCACCGACGAACTGTTACGGACGGTATTATTAACCCCTGCGTTGCTTGCCGCATTTACATTACTGTTTACTCCCACATTCGCTCTGTTGCTGTTTTGCGCCGTGTTTCTGCTGCTTGCATTGCTGCGGTTATGCGTATTTCCCGTATTGTCAGCCTTAAATTCAGACCTGTTTTTCCCTGCCGTATTACTATGCTTATTAGCTGAATGTGTCGCCGAGCTTAAAATACTTCGCGCCGCCATAAATGCAACCGCCTTGCCCGTTCCGTTTCCTAACGGATCGCCCGTAAAGGAGGGATTAAGCCCTATTTTTGAAAGCAAATTGTCCGCCTTTCTCGCCGTTTTCGCAAGTCCTACAATAAGCACCGTCCAGGGCAAAATCATCACGCCGTCCGGCATTGAGGATAACGCGGAATATATAAGCTTTAAAAACAGAACATTTGAAACAAGCAGAAGTATCATTGAGGCATAGGTGCGCACAAAACCCGAGCATATATCCTTTGTGGAGCGGCTACCGCCCATTGCAAAAGCAACAGGGCTGAAAAGGGTTAGAATAGCCACCACAACATATCGCTCGCCTATTTCAAAGAATAGCTTTATAAGCTGCGACCCTATTAAAACTCCAATAATAACTATTAAAAGCCATGAGCTTGTAAGGTCGGGGAACATACTGTCGTCGGGAAAGGTTATGCTTGCCTTTTCGGGTAAACCGATCAGCTCCATTAAGGTTTTGCCTATTGAAAGCCCAATTTCGCAGACCTGCTTGGACATTATAAGCAGAAAACCGAACAGAAAGGTGCGCACAAGCAGTATCGCGGGCGATTCGGTTTCAAAACCAAGTCCCGCAAACATAGCTTTAAGGCACTGAAAGGCGCAGTTGCCTATTAAAAATCCCCAGCCTATCGCAACAAATACACCGTATAGCTTTACTATAATCGGCACATTGCTTTCAAAGTACGAAAGGTCTGTATTCATAAGCCCCAGCAGCGCGTCGGCGCAATAATTCATTAAATCGAGGAACAATCCGAAAAGCCAAAGCACCAAATCCTTTAAAATAAGGTTAATCATAACTTAAAAAACCTCAAGGCAGTCGGTTGTAGCCTGCGAATAATGGTTGAATGTAGGCTATAAACGCGCCTATTCCGTTAATAACCGCCCACGAAGCCCAGATTCTTTTAAGCCAGGCAAGCCCCGCGTCGGATTTTTGCTGCGTACTGCTTAATTTAATAGTTATAACCGCAATAGCCGACATAAGCGCCGCTAATACCGTAGATATTCCGGCAATATGGTTGTATACATCACGGATTATTTTGTCGCCCAAGGTAAAAATATCCTCACCCGCGGCGAAAACATTAAGCGAGAAAAGCGGAATTAAAACGGCGGCAAAGCACAGAAAGCCTAAAAGCCTATTCTTCTTTTTCCCCATATCTCGCGCTCCGTTTCGGTTTAAAATCTTCAAGCGTCCGTACAAATTCCCCGAAAAAGATTTTAAGCATTTCTTTGCGGGAGGACATAAGGTTTAAATTAAGCGGCGTCCGCCACCCTATAAGCCCGTACATTAAAACGGTGAATAAAAACATTCTGGTATAGTCCTTTTCGGAGTACATTTTTAAGTATGTATTCCGTATACATTCAAAGCCGTTTTCACGGAATTGAAGCTTTGCTGAAATACGCTTTAAAAGCAGCAGCGTATAATGTTCGTTCTGCTCCGCTATGCCCGAAACGGACGGGTTTCCCTTGTCGGTTAAAAGCCCGCGCTCCTGCATCATAGCGTCGGCATTCTCCCAATCTCCTGTATCTCCTGTTAAAAAACGTATCTCGGATAAATTGATTAAAGATAAATCGTTATTATTCATTTATATAACCTCTCTTTTTAATTTTTTTACTTAAACATATTACTGCCGCAAGTGCTGTAAACAGCACTGCCAACGGTATTAAAAGATTTGCCGTATCTCCCGTTTTGGGGCTTTCGGGAGCCGACGGCGGATCCGGTATTTTGCTGTTTTTAATATTAAGCTTTACCGTTTCGCCGTTTTCCTTTACTGTTACGGTATAATTTTCATCGGATAAAATATATCCGTCCGGGGCTTTAAGCTCGCGGATAATCCAGTCGCCGTACGGCACATCTTCAAATGAAAATCTGCCCGCTTCGTCGGTCTCAAAAACCTCTATTGCGGTATCTAAAGAAAACTCGGTTTCAAACGGATAAAACAGCCCTATGACCGCACCCCTTAAAACCCTGCCGTTCGGATCTGTTTTAAGCCCCTCTATACTGCCCCGTATAATTTTATTTATCACAGTATCGCCGCTTAAATATTGTTCATTGCTTAAAATATAATGTTCATCGGTTTCCAACTCCTTTATATAGCACTCGGCATTATACGGCATATCTGCCGCAAAGCATACAAAGCCGTTTTCATCCGGCGTGGCTACTTCTATTAGCCCGTCCGCCGGAATTATACTGCCGTCAAGCGCTGTAAGCTCGGTTTTTGAGAACAGCCCGAACCGTATATTCAAAATCTCTCCGTTAAACCCTATTCCGAATTTTTGATCGGTTTCAAGCTCTTTTTTCAACTTAAATTCCTGCTTTTTGCGTTCGTTAAATATTTCTGCCGAAGTAACGCCCGAAACAACGGTTATCTCGCATGGTTCGGCATTTATAATATATCCTTCCGGCGCTTTAGTTTCCCTTAAAAGATATTTGCCGGGGTATAGTTCTCGGCTTTCCGCCGTTCCGTCCTCGCCGGATATAATTCGGTCGGCTGTTTCTCCGGCTTTTATTCGGAGCGTCCCGTCAGCGGTATAAATATCCTCTGCGGCGGTCACCTCGAATTCCGCGCCCTTTAAGCCCTTTTCAATGTAAACAGGTGTATATTTGCCTTCTTCTTCCGTTACAGACGAAAACATTTCACCCTTTTTAAGCACGGATATTTTCCCCTTTTCGGGCTTATCAGAAAGTCGGATAATAACTTCGGGCGTATTGCCGTCAATGCTGAATGAGACAGGTGTTGTGTTTAAAACATAGCCGTTCGGCGGTATGACTTCAGTAAGCTCATAATCTCCGTATGTAATTTCATCAGGCAGTGTTAAAAAACCGTTTTCATCGGTATAATACACTTGGCTTTCTTCGTTTGTTTGTGTGTTTTTTATTTTAAATCCCGTAACGCCCCTTACGGTCTGCCCGGTTTCGGAATCTACTTTAATCACGGTAAGTTTAGAGCTTTTAAGCTTATTTACCGCCCTTAAAGTTACAAACTGCGTTTCATCGCATATCTCCACAGTATATTCCTTTTGCCCCGAATAGGTATACCCCTCGGGGAACTCAATTTCCGTAAGAATATATTTGCCGTAGGGCAGCCCCATATTCATCTTAGCGTTGCCGTTTTCGTCGGTTGGGTTTATAAGAAAAAAGTATTCTGGATGCTCCGCCATTGTCGCCTTAAACTTAGCGCCCGCAAGCGGCTTGCCGTTTTCGTCGGTTTTGTAAACGGATATTGTCCCCACCGGCTCGCCTATTTTCGGCACTACAACCTGCGTTACCACCTCCGGATAGCTGCCCTTGCTCATTCCCTCAACGGTAGAAATTTCGAGTCCGCGCTCGTTGCCGACGTGGGTTACAAAATGCTTGCCGGCATAATATCCCGCATAAAGAGCTAAATGCGCAATTTCACCGGTCGTTTTATGCTTGAAAATTATAAGGGAGCCGATTGGTATTTCCTCGCTCGGCGTAAAGTTGTTTGTGCCTTGGGTAAATGCGATTCTTCTGACACCGCCCGACTTCACCCAATTTTCAACCGCGCTGTTATAGGATATGGGCGAGCGGGGATTTGCGGGCTGCGGGATTTTGGAAACATCCATTCTTGCAATGTTCGGCAGATAATTGTAGTAGACATATGATACATACGAAGCGCAGCAAAGCCCATTGGCTTTAAACTTTGCAATATCCGGCGCTTTGCCCGTTTTATTGCCTGCCGCCACGGTTTCAAGCCCTGACGGACCTGTACCGTAGCCTATGCCCGACCTCACCGACGCCGGAGCGTTTCCGCTGTAGGTTTTAAAAATACTGCCGTCCGCTTTCTGCGCGTCCGTTTTGTAGCCTGTGTATGTAAGTGCGTCTAAATATATATTGTCAAGCATTTTAGCGGGAATATCTGCCGCGGGTGCGGCGGACAAATTTAAAAGCGAGCTTGCCAAAATTACCAATATCATAAAACAACAAACGATTTTATGATTTTTGTCTTTTAATAAAAACATAAAAATATCACCGTCCTATATAGTATTCATCGTAAACGCTGCCGGAGATTTTAAGCGGCTTTGAGTTTTCTTTAGCCGTAACAGCCCCGGCGGGCGTCCACATATCTGTTTTAATAAGCTGAATAACATAATTCCCGTCGGGGTAACTGAGCGGTATAAAGTGCTGCCTACCGTAACCGAAATTATCCGGGAACTCAAAAAAGCCGTTTAAAGTGTTTTTAACAAGCGTTTTACACTTGTTCTGAACTTCCACATACCCGAACTCCGGGAACAGCGCCGTTATATACTGCACATCGGTGTAGGAATTGTATAACGCTATATTCCTGCCCGAAACAGCCGTGAA
>CAKSQS010000076.1 GCA_934486705.1 uncultured Eubacteriales bacterium | reverse complement strand
TTTCTTACATATATATTTTTAAGGTCTATTTCGGTTTTCTGCCCTGCGAGAGCCGCTATCATTATCCAGCGCGCGCCGTGGGTGAGGAAATGTATGCACTTGCCCATTATCTCACCGCCGAGGCAGTCTATCGCGACGTCAACATGTTTAAATATGCCGTAACGAAAGCCTCGGGCATTGATGCCGCCTCCACCATAGTGCAGTTTTCATGCACGGCATCTGCTGCTCCGTGCTTTCGACACCTACCACTATTTTTGAAAAATCAGCCCCGCGGTTTTGGTGCGAAAGCGCGATTTTAAGCACCTCATCCGCCGGGATGACTTTTACGGAAAACGGATGCAGCGCCGTCTCCAAAATCACTTGTTTTGTATTTCTCTTTTCCGTTATTCTACTACCTGTCTGTATCAGTGTCACTGCAACTATACCTACCGAAGGTAGTTTGTCAAGAGCTTTGCCAAAAAACAGCGCCCTACCGAGCGCCGTTTTTTATAATCCTGCATTTTGTGGAAACTTATGAAAGCTTCCCTCACAGTTTCTACGGTGCTTTTAGGTATTTTCCGAATAGAAATCCGCCGCACACCGCTTTTCAGAACAGCTGCCCGGGGAGCTTTAGCTTTTCTTTTTTCGGAAATGAAGCTTCAAATCGCTCAAATTCCTCAGGGTTTTTCTCGCAGACAAAATACCCCTCGGGGTCTTTATAAGAGCCGGAAATGCCGCTCAAAAAACCGGGTGTCAGTTCCTTTATGAGGAAATAGTCCGCTTCCGGGTCGTCCGCATAGCGCACGCCCTTTGTCTTTGCGGGAACAAAGCCGGATTTTCCGTAAAACAGAATGTTGCCGGTAATAGCTAACGCACCTGCGCCCATTTCCTTAGCCTTTTCCATTGAATAATCAAGCAGTCGCTTGCCGTAGCCCTGCCGCTTATATTTCGGTGCAATGCCTATAGGACCGAAGGTCATAATCGGCAGCTTTCTTCCGTCGTCGCACTCAATTTCCGACCGCACATAAATAACCTGCCCTATCAGCTCGCCGTCCTGCTCCATTACAAAATCCAGCTCCGGCACAAACGCCGGGTCATCCCGATAGCAGTGCAGCACATAATGCTCCGTACAACCGGGGCGATAAACATTCCAAAATGCCTCGCGGGTAAGGTTTTCGGTATTTCTGTAATCGTCTTTTGTTTCAAGACGGATAATTAAATTCTTTTCTGACATAATTGTTTCTCCTCACAGCTTTGCCGACGTGCACTCTGCCGTCGGCATAAGAGCCTTATTTCATGTTCCAGTATAATGTATTATCATAACACTTGCCATTGATTTGTCTTACACTTTTCATAAAATCTCTTACATTTTTGTAAGAAATAAAAAAATCAGAACGGAATTTTCAAACGAAATAGTAATTTATATCCCATGCGGGAAGTCCCGGGAAATGCCGCATATAAATGCGGTAATCGTCCCTTATTTTGCAAACCGCCTGCGGTATGTCCGTAAGGTCGCCCGTTCGGTGGTAGCAGGCTATCTGCATTTTAGGGCGGCAGCGCAGAATTGTATTTTCCGCGCCCTTTATCATTTGTACCTCGCTGCCCTCAACATCAGCTTTTATAAAAGAAAAATCAGTGCTTAAGGAGTCAACCGAAATCATTCGGCAGTCCTCCCCCACTCCGACGCCCGAGCCTCTCCCCTTATGCGCCGAAAATTCCGCAATGCCGCTTTTTTCGCCTATGCAGGCATTTATAAGGGTTATATTTTCAAGCGTTGCGGTATTGGCGGTCAGCTTTTTAAAGCTTTTTTTATCGGGTTCTACCGCCGTTATGCTTTCATAATCCTTAACACGCGCCGCAAATTCAAGCGCCGTGTCGCCGTTATACGCCCCGAGATCGAGATAATTTTCCGCCCCGCCGAGCGTTAAAAAGCTATTGTACGGCTCGTCCTGCGAAACCTCGCAGCGGTACAGGTATTCGGGCTTTCCGCTCAGCTTGAAATTCACCGTGTTTTCAAAGGTTATGCGGGACTTATCATCCGCTAAATGCGAGTAGACCCACAAAAGCCGCTCCATGTTGCAATTCACATACTCCGAATTAAAAAGTCCCCCGCCGTATACGGGAACATCGGGCACTAAAAGTTCCTGTTCGGATGATATACGCCTTATATTTTCAAGCACCTCGGGTCTTGAGGAACCGAAACACAAAAGCACCGTCATATCACCTAATTGCTCTTTAAGCGCCGAGTATGAGGTAAGGCGCATACCGTGAAATAATTTATCCCGCACAAAGCCGTCGGTTGCAAACACACCCGACGGCTTTACCTCAACGCTTTCAAGCGCTTTTATAATTTTATCCGCACCGTTGCCCATACCGTAAAGAACAACGGGCTTTTTATTTGTTTTTAAATACTGCCATATATCCTGTTTTTCAATATTCATTTCCTGCCCCGCGCTTTTCTGCGTTTTGCGGCTTTGCGCCTTGCCGCAATGTTTATTGCAATAATAAATATAACAAATAAGGCTATGGGTGCAGCTACAGCCGCAATTATGATTTTGCGTTTTTCAGCCTTTTTCGCTTTTCTGTCCGCCTCGGCTTTTGCTTTTTCCTCTGCCTTTTTCTTTTCGGAAAGGCGTTGCTTTTCAGCCTCTTGCTCTGCCTGTATTCGCTCCTGCTCGGAATAAAGCGTTATGTTTTCAAGCATATCGTTTTTCTGAACATCCGCGCCCACGCCCGTAAAATAAAGCCCGTATTCGCAGGGTGAATATTTTTTAATTTGCGAGGCCTTGGTAATTTCGCCGTTTTTGCCGAGCATCCAGCTTTTAAACCATGTTCCCTGCTGCGATACATGCTCCGCAAAGCCGAGTTTTGACATTTCAAAGGGCGTTTTGCCGCCGAAAAACTCGCTCGGAGTATCATAATCCATTACTATCTTATTTTCGCCGTAAAGGTGTACATAAAGCTTTTTCGGGGTGTAAACGCCGTATTTTTCGGCAGTTTCGGGAAAGCTTTTATCATCCCCCGATATTTCTACCGCCTTTTTCATCATTGCGGCGTTCAGCTTGTGCATTCCGTGGCCGTATTCTCCGTTAAAATCGTGGCTTACCACAACCTGCGGCTTAAACCTGCGCAGCATTTCAACCTGAAAACCAAGCGCGTCGTTTTCGGTAAAGCCCTCGGTCGCAATGGTTTTAAGCGCGCCCTCAATCGTTTCCGAATAATAATCGGGGAAATTGCTTATAATCGGGTAATACTTTATACCCACGGTCCACAGCCCATTCAACAGCTCGTGGCGTCGGCGCGGTTCATTTTTATGGTCGGTATAGTACACAACCTGAATATCGCAGCCGCGCGCCGCGTAATAAGGCAAAAGCCCAGCAAAGAAAAGCTGGTCGTCATCGGAATGCGAAGAGTTAAGGAGTATATCCGCTCTTTCAAGCGGCTTTTCCCACGTCTGGACAAAATCGGGCAGAGTACCTGCGGAAAAGGCATATATATCACAAATTTTCGCGCCGCCGAAATCTACGGTCAATTCACTGCTTTTAAGCTCGGAAACATCCGTCAGGGTATGAAGAAAATCGGTTTTAACGGTTTTGGTCTTCCCGCCCGAACTTACATTAAATTCCTGCGCCTTGCTGTGAAATATAATATAAAGCGATGAAATTTCGCCGTCAGCGGTTATTTTTAATTCGCCGCAATCGGCGGATGTAAGGTGATTGCCGTCGGTGAGCTTTTTATCAAGCCCCGAAAGCTTCAGCTGCGAAGCGGAAGCACCCTCAGCCGCTGCGGGCATAGCGCAGACTATAAACAATATTGCAAAAAATACGGATAATTTCCTCACAAAGCAGCTCCCTTTAAAGCGTTGATTTTTTTCTCTTTATGCCGCATTACGGTAATAAACGAAATGAAAAGCGCCGCAAATGTAAGCAGCCAAGAAATCGGGTAAGAAATAAACAGTCCCGAAAAGGTATGATACTGCGGCATTGCAAAAACGGTGTATATCCACACAATACGCATAACGCATACCCCTACCACCGTAATAATCATAGGTATTACCGATGAGCCTATACCGCGCATAGCGCCGGTGGTGGTATCCATTATTCCGCAAAGAAAATACGGAATAAGCATAAATTTAAGCCTTTCCATACCGTAATTTATTGCCTCGGGCGAATCGGTTATATATATTCCGAGCAGCTCTCTGCCGAAAATGTATGAAAGGTTACCCACAATAAAACCCGCCGCCGCCACAGTCATAAGGCAGACCCAGGTTATGCGTTTTACACGCTTAAAGTCGCCCGCGCCGTAGTTCTGCCCACAGAAATTAAGCGCAGTCTGGTGGAATGAGTTCATTGTAACGTAGCAGAAGCCCTCAATGCTTGAAGCCGCCGCGCTGCCCGACATATGCGCCGCGCCGAACGAGTTTACAGAGGACTGTATAAGTACATTGGATATTGAGAAAAGCGAACCCTGCAGCCCTGCGGGAACTCCGATCCTCGCCATTCTGAGGAGTGCGCTTTTGTGAATATACATCTTTTTAAACTCAAAACGGCACGCGTCCTGCCGTTTTATAAGCGCCCGCAAAACCAAAACCGCCGAAACCGCCTGCGAAATAGAGGTTGCAAGCGCAACGCCCGCAACATCAAGCTTGAAAAGCGCCACAAAAACAATATTTAGTATAACGTTGAGCACGCCCGCTATTGTCAGGAAAATAAGCGGCGAACGGGTATCTCCCGCAGCACGGAGAATTGCCGAGCCGAAGTTATAAAGCATACTGAAAGTCATACCGCAAAAGTATATCTGCATATAAACAGAGGAAAGGCTCAAAAGCTTTCCCTCGGGCGTTCCCATAAGTTCAAGAAAATTTCTTGAAAAAAGAACGCCTATAACCGTTAAAAATATTCCGCTTATAACCGCCACGGGAATTGCGGTATGTACCGCATCGGAGGTTATTTTATCATTCCCTGCCCCCAAGCCCTGAGCCACGGCAACGCCCGCGCCCACCGAAAGCCCTATAAACAGGTTTACAATTAAATTGGTAAGCGCACCGGTAGCCCCCACAGCCGCCACCGAATCGCTGCCGCTGAACCAGCCTACGACTATCAGATCCGCCGCATTGAAAAGCAGCTGCAAAAGTCCGGTTAAAATTATCGGAATAGTGTAAATAATAACGCTTTTGAGTATGGGCCCCTCGCGCATACTCCCTGAATCAAATTTCATTTTGAAAAAATCCTTCTTATTTCATAGCCTCAATTATTAAATCAACGCATTTATCAATACCGAGCCTGCCCGAATCAAGGCAAATATCATAATTTATCGCGTCGCCCCACTCGCGGTCGGTATAATGCTTATAATACATTTTTCTTTTTTTATCCTTATCGGCAAGGCGCTGCTCCGGCTTTTTCTCGCTTTCGCCGTAAAGCTTTACAATACGCTCCGCGCGGCTTTTAATATCGGAATGAATAAACGTATGAAAGCAATCCTCGCGGTCCTTAAGTATAAAATCCGCGCATCTGCCCACTATCACGCAGGGCTGCTCCGCAAGCTTTAAAATAACCTGGCGCTGCGCGCAATAAATAAAATCCGAGAGCGAAAGCCCGTTCGGCATGCACTGAACCCCCTGCGACATAGCAAAGCTGAAAAAGCTTTTTGAGGGCGAAAACTCTCCTTTTTCTTCAACAAACGCCGCGTCAAGCCCTGTTTCCTCCGCAACCTTTTTTACAAGCTCCTTATCATAAAACGGCACGCCCAGCTTTTCCGCAAGATGTCTGCCGACCGTTCTTCCGCCGCTTCCGAATTGGCGGCTCACCGTAATAATTTTTTTTTCCATAAAACAAACCTCTCTTAAGTTTTTCAATTGGTTTACAAGTAGATTATACACTGCGCACAATAAAAAAACAAGCGGTTTTCGGCAAAAAAATCATATAATTAAAATGCGCACCCGATCGGCAAAGCTTTCTGTCGGTCGGGTGCGTTGTTCCGTATTCATTATTCACCTTTGTATTTTCTTTTTGTAGCCATTCCGCCGCGTATGTGCCGTTCCTGCTTGTTTTTTTCCAGTACCTTTTTAACCTGTCTGTAAAGCTGCGGATTTTCATGTCTCAGCCTTTCGGTAACGTCTTTATGTACGGCTGTCATATATTAGAACGCTTTGATTCAAACCAAGCTCGCCGAATAAGCGTAAATATATATCCACATTGCCGTCCTTATCAACCTCGATTTTCTGAATGATTTTTTTCAACTGGGCGTTTGTCATATTTCTGACGTCTGTTATATCCGCAATTTCCTTAAAGGTATTGTTTAATATGCCCTCCAACTGTTCTTCCTTTGTAAGATGATACGAAACCGCTTTAAGCTCGTTTTGAAGCCTTTCCAGTTCTTTTTTGCTTCCGCCTATTTTTTCATTCATTTCGGCTCTTGTTATAATATCGTCGGTGTATAAATCTATATATTTTTGCCTTGTGTTTTCAAGCTTCGCAATTTTGGCTTTAAGCTCTTTTTCATAAGAGATATTTTCATCCTTTGCCTTATAAACACGCCGAAATTCATCCACTACATATTTAACAACATTTTTTCTGTTTGCGAGTAATTCGACGAAATAATTCTGCAAAACCTCTATAAGCTCATTTTCAACAACCGTTACGGCATTCGGGCAGCTGTCCGCCCCCTTTCCGTTGTGACCTGAACATACCCACTTAATATATGTGTTTTTATATTTACGCACACTCCGCCTAAATGACCAGCCGCACTCCTTGCATTTTATAAGTGTTGAAAACAAATGCTTATTACTTTGCTTAACATTATCCGTTTTAAAGCGCTTGTTACGCTCGCTCATAATCTGCCGCACCTGTTCGTAAAGCTCGGGTTCTATAATTTTAAGCTCCGGCTTTTCGGTTACCATCCATTCGGTTTCATCCCGCTCGGCGCGTTTGCCGGTTAAAAAATCCTCAACCTCTTCCTTGCCGTTTATCACCTTTCCGGTATACAGTTCATTTGTGAGTATGCGGCATACGGCGTTTTG
>CAKSQS010000075.1 GCA_934486705.1 uncultured Eubacteriales bacterium | reverse complement strand
TAAACATCGTTTATAAGCTTATCGCTTATATTGCAAAGACACTCTAAAAGCAGCGGGTTAAAGCTGCCGCACTCGCCCGCAAGTATCATTGAAAGCGCCTTTTCCCCCGAATACGGTTCTTTATACACGCGTCGGCTTACAAGCGCGTCGTATACATCCGCTAATGATACCACCTGTGCCGCAATCGGTATTTCATCGCCCTTAAGCCCGTCGGGGTAGCCGCCGCCGTCATACCGCTCGTGATGCCAGCGGCATATCTGCGCAGGGGTTTCAAGCATAGGCTCGTTTTTTATGGAGCTGCCCGCGCCGTTCAGCAAAATTTCCTCGCCTATAACCGTGTGCCTTTGCATAATTTTACGTTCCTCGGGCGTTAATTTACCGGGCTTGTTAAGTATTGCGCCGTCAATTTCAATTTTGCCCACATCGTGCAGCACCGCCGCCTCGGCAATAGTTTTGCAGTCGCGCCAGGAAAGCCCGTATTTATCGGTTTTGATTATAAGCCTTTCAAGCAGCATTTCGGTTATTTTGCGAATATGCTGTATGTGCAGCGCGCTTTCGCCGTTCCTTCTGCCGAGCATACCGCTTAAGATATTCAAATCTGCCTACTATCTCGCTGATATTGAGGGTTGTAAAGGTTATGAATTTACGCGCCTTATCGGCATAAGAAAAAGTGATTTTTTTGCAGCCCTTCTGATTATCCGAAACCGTGTTGACATATATAATATATTCTGCGGCGCTTTCAAGCTTTTTAACAGCGTAATTCAGCTCAAGCTCCGCCCTTACCCGCTCCCTATCCTCTTCGGGAACGTACCTTTCGGTAAATAAGCGCATAAGCGAGTTGTAATCGGAATCGTTTTTCGGCACGCCCGCCATATTTCTTGCGTGAATTACAACGCAGGTTTCGGTTTCAAGGCTTATGCTTATAATATTATCAAACGACTCCCTTACGGAATGGTACAGCGAACGCTCCTTAAATTCGTTGTACATATCTCTGCCGGAAATAATCAGTCTGTCGCAGTCGGTTTTTTCTATGCGTATTCTGTACCATTTAAGCGGCGCTGACGGAAACATAATTTGCAGCTCAAGCTCTTCGCCGTCCTTATCGGTCTCAAAAAAGCTTTTCAGGTACTCTGCGTTCAGATACTTCTTCCATATGCGCCCGTTTACGCATATGCCGAACTCGTCTCTGAAAATCCCGATTATTTCGGGCACGGTATAAGACCTGCCCGCATATTTTTGCGCCGTGACATCATAGTGAATAATGATTTTTTCGCTTTCGCGGTCATATTCCCATATCATATCGCAATAGTGCTTTAAGCACGCAATAAGCATATTTCTGTCTGACAAATCAGGTCACCCTCTGTATTTGCTTATCAATTACGGTACATATTATAGTACACACGGTTTAATTTTTCAAATATAATAAAATACGTATTTTTTACAAAATTTTACTGTTCGGTATAAATTTTTACCGCGCCCAGCGCCGGGGCGTTATTTGCGGAAACATCGCTCACGCAAATAACCTCCTTTTGCGAAAAATATTCCAGCAAATACACGGTTGGATATTTCAGATCACGTTTACCCGCAACAATAACGCGTTTTTGCGGCAATTCCGTTACCCGCCTTATTTCCCCGCAAAGAATTGCACCCGTAAAAAAGCCCATGCACTGCTCGGGCGTACAATCAAAAAGCATACCGAGTATACGCGTTTTGAACAGCGCCTCGTTTATGCCGTATTTTTCGCAATATTCGCATCCCTTTATCAAATACTCACTGTCTGCGGATATACTCAAATTGACCGTTCTGCTTAAAATAGTGGCGCTGCTCGCCGCATATATCATTTCGCCGGTCAAAAAGGTGTGAAATTTTTCTATTTTCCCGTTTTCAGATACCGAAATACACTTTGAATGCGAGCCCGGCAGCAGAACCAAGGAGTCCGATATATCAATATCCAAGCCCATAAGCTCCGTTTCCTCGCCGCGCATTATATCGGCGTTTTCCAGAGCAGCGGAAACGGTTTTTACTCCCGGTATAAAGGTAAAAGGAATATCGCAAATTTCGGGAAAATATTTTACCGTCATTGCGTTATGCAGCTCTTTAAGCCCCGCGGGAGTCGGAATGTGCGGTATTTCGCAAAGCCCGCCGCCGCTTGTTATCATACCCGAGGCTATAACGGCTTTCGGTGCAGCGCCGTGCCTTTCAATAATATGCTCGATTCCGCTTTTTACAGCCCTTTTAAGCGGGGCATTATTTCCGCTTTTACCCGAGCCTATATTACAGCGCTCGGCGTCAATTACCCTGCCGCCGCTCACAAGCGTTACTCTTGTATTTGTAGTTCCCCCGTCTATACAAATATAATCAGCCATTTTTTATTGCCTCTGTATACTTTTTCGCAAGTTCCGTTATAGCCTTAAAATCATTGTTTTTCAGATACTCGCCGTTTATTATATTAGAGCCAACGCCGAAACCGTCAACTCCCGCTTTTAAATATTCGCCGATATTCTTTCCACGGCTAACATTTTAATATGTCCGAGCGGCGCTTTTACCGCCTTTACGTAATCAGCCCCCAAATTGGTTATGGGAAACAGCTTAACATAATCCGCGCCGAAATTATGCGCGTTATTTATCTCGGTCGCCGTCATTGCCCCGGGAATGGATACAAGCCCGCACATACGGCTTTCCGTTATTACGACCTTATCGGTATTGGGGGATATAATAAAGCTGCCGCCCGCCTTTTTTGTAAGCCGAACCTGCTTTTCGGTTAAAACAGTGCCCGCGCCTATATACATTCTTCCCTTGAATTTTTTCGCCAGCGTTTCTATATCGGCAGCGGTTTCCTCGTCCGATTTTTTACCGCGCGCGTCAAACGTCACCTCCAAAAGCCGTACTCCGCCGTCATACAGAGCCTCCGCCAGCAGCGGCAGCTTTTCGGAGGGCACACCCCGCACAATAACTGCCAGACGCGTTTTATCAATTTCGTTTATTACATCCTGCTTTTTCGCAGCATCCGCAGGCTTACTTACAACCGCAACAGGTATTTCATTGTTTTCTATAATATCTTTTTCTTTAAATTTACAAAAAAGTATTTCCCGCTCTTCCGTTCTGCCGCGATCATAGGATAAATAAATATTTTCACCCAAAACATCTGCATCCGGGTATGATATATTGCCGCGTGTATCAATACATTTTCTGTATTTCCATGTTTCGCCGTCATCCTCAGAAAGCAGCAGGGCCATATTTCGTCTTTCTGTTCTGCAATCATTTATAACAAGTAAAACCCTGCCGGATGGCAGCTTTCTGACAAAAAAGCGTGTATCTGCGCATACAATACCGCTCATAACTGCCTTACTCCAGCTTTTTCCGTTATCATCGGAAACCGTTTCCGCCAACTCCCCAAGCTGCGTTCTCGCAAGCATTTTCACCTTGCCGTCATTAAGTTGATAGACCATGGTTTCATCAAAATAAGTGGGAATTTTTTCAGCGCCGTAAAAATGAGTAAAAGTTTTTCCGCAATCTTTACTTATATAATAGCCGTACCTGTCAGTCAACTGGTCATAGGCGCAATATATCCAATCTCCGTTTTTTAAGAATGTGGGCTTACAGCGTAAAAATCCGTGAAACAAAAACCTCGGAGTGCCGAACACAGGCACGTCTGCATCGGGATTTTCGCAAATAATTTCCCATTCGCTGTGCTGCATATCGGGAAATACCCAACCGTCCCGCACAGCGATAGGCTGAAATTCCTTTTTTTCGGGCTCTTCACCCCTGAATTTGTAAGTGTTGTTCTGAACCCACGCAATATGCAAAGCTCCGCGCGGGTCTGTAAACAGCTGTATATCCAATGCGTGTATATGATTTTCATAGCTGCTCGGTATTACGATAATCGGCTTTGACCATGTAGACCCGCTATCATCGCTGTATATCAGTAAATTATAGTTTTCCATATGCGGCTCTCCCGTTCCGCCCGCATACCACCCGAGATATATTCTGCCGCCCTCGGTCACTGCAACCGTGGGGCAACCCTGAAACATTCGGATGTCCTTATCATATTTATCACTCTCGGGTCTATACAAAACTTCACAAGCTGTTTTATCTGCATTTTTCATATTTCGCATCTCCAATATAACATACTTTATAGCTTTAATTATAATTAACCCGAATTGCAATTTCAATTGTAATTCAAGCAAAAACATTGCAATTATTGCAAAATGTGTTATAATAAAATCGGTGATATAAGGCTATGAAAAATAATCTGACCGTATGCAAGGCATATAACGGCGATAATCTGCATTTGCACTATGCGAAAGGTCCTTCGGTAGAGAGCGGGCGTGAATTTCATACATACAATGAAATACTGTATATTCCGAAAATTAACGGCAGGCTTATAACCGAGGGCGGCGAATTTACCGTAACGGACGGCTGCCTTTTGCTGATACCGAAAGAAAGCTTTCATCACCTGATAATAAGCGAGCCCGAAAAATATACGCGTTTTTGCATAAACTTTGACGAAATTAACGGTCTTGAAGAAATAACGGAAACCTGTATGCGGGATATTTGCGTAATTAAAAATCCGAGTGAAAAAATTATTTCTCTTTTCGGCAGCCTGCCCGAGATTTTCTCCGAAACGGATAATGATAAAAGGATTTTATTTCACGCGGTTTTTTCCGAGATATTGGTATATTTAAAAAAGGAGCTTGACCGCCGCGTTGAAATAAAGCCGCACAGCAGCGACTCGGCAGTCGGCAGGGCGCTTAAGTTCATAAACAAAAACTATTGCTCACCTATAAATCTTAATATGATAGCGGAAAGCATAGGAATATCGCCGTCTTCGCTATCGCACATTTTCAAAAGCAGTCTCAACACATCGGTATACAAATACATTACCGAAAAACGTATGGCAGCCGCGCAAAGATTTTTGAAAAACGGCGCGTCCCCCTCTGCCGCGGCATATGGGTGCGGGTATTCGGATTATACGGTTTTTTACCGGGCATATAAAAAGCTTTACGGAATATCCCCCGAGCAGGCAAGGGGCAAAAGCTGTCTTTTTAACCATTTCAGCCCCGCAGAGCAAAAAACCGAATTATAAGAAAACCGCCGCCGTCAACGGCTGCAAACGCAGTTGACGGCGGCGGTTTTTGCTTGTTTTCAGTTTTTATCCGTTACTTCGGCTATTGCCTTTTTCATATGAACAATATCCAATATATTTATACAGCTGTCGCCGTTAGTATCGCAAAGCTTTGTTATGCCCGTATTCTCAACGCCTAACAAGGCCTTTTTAAGAAACGCAAGATCGGCTGCGGGTTCAAATACACCGTTATTATCCGCGTCGTATTTTACAACATCCCGCAGTTCTTCCGCAAACCTCGCAATTTTGGGCGTTAAAAGCTCATAGCCTGGGGCGTTCGGGTGCAGCGTATCGGGCAAATAGGTAGTCTGATTTTCAACAAACCAACCCGTAACCTCCGCGTCATTAAAGAGATCAAGGTAATTTACATTCCATTTATCGCAGATCTGCTTTGCAATTTCATAATACGCGGCGGCGTTTTGAGCACTTTGAGTCGTTACCTGCATTGTAACGATATACCCCACCTTAGCGTTCGGGTATTTAGCTTTAACCGCGCTTAAAAGCTCTTCAAACGAGCCCGCAAATGTGCTTGTATCAAAATCCTCCGCTTTGAAAGAATTTGAAATTTCGCCTAAAGCGTTGCCCCGCATAGCGTCGTTAATTCCGCCCTCAACAATAACATAGTCGAATGTTCCGTCGGTCAGCTGATTTTTAATATAAGGCAGCGGACTTCCGTTTACAGTAGTATATTTAACGGTTGCACCGCTGACCGAAGCGTTTTTCCAGCTCATACCGTATTTTTCGCCTATTCTGCCGCCCCAGGACATACCGAGGTAATCGTCCAGTGCGCCGTAGCTTATGCTGTCCCCTATAAACAGGGCGCTTTTCTTATAAAGTGCGCTCTGCTTTGCATCCTCGGAAATTTCAGGCTCGCCGAGTTCCGTAACGGTAGGTATGCCGAATTGGGTAGTCCCCTCGCCCGAGCCGAAGAATATATACCCGGGGTCTTTGCTGCCAGTAACTATACCGACAATGAAGTTACCGTCTATCCAGTAGCCGACCCTTCCGTTTACAACGCGCATTTTAAGCGTATGATAACCGACGTTGTTCCAGTTTTCCACATTACCGCTCAAGGCGTAATTACGCAGCCATGACTTGCTGTCGGCAGTAAGCACAGCACCGAAGCAGGAAATATTTACCGTGAAGGCATTACTGTCCTGCATAAAGCTTTTCGACATATCGGCAGCGCCGAAGCCTACAATTGTCGAGCGGGTAAAATCTCCCTGTTTCAATTTTTCCGACGAAATGGAATAGGTCTTATATTTAACCGTAAGCTCAAAGTTTTTATACTTCTTTTCATTGAAGTAAAGAACCGAAAGCCCCCCTAAGCCGTTGCTCCAATCCACGTCGGCAAAATTTCTGTTGAGATATTCTTCGCTTGTATCCCAATGCTTTCCTATGTTTTCGGCAGTCAAATTCTCGTTTGTTTTTGCATTGGCGGTATAGTAAGCGGTGAATTTTGATGTGTCCATCGGCGTAATTTCTTTTATCTCGGGCATTCCCCACGAAACAATCAAATCGTCGCCCGCAAAGAAAATGTAACCGCCCTCATAATTAGCCGCCGATACCGAACCCATTTCCACATCGTCTATCCAAAATGTTACGGATTTATTCACAACCCTTACTCTTAACTTATGCACCTGCTCGATATTCCAGCCGGGAATAATATCTGAGGCGGCTTTAACATTATCTAACCAGTTGCCTGCCTTTTTTCCGCCGGTTATGCTGCCTATGTGCATTGTATAAACATAAGCGCTTGGGTCGTTGTAATAATTGCTGCCTATAGAGTCTGCGCCGAAGCCGAAGTACGCCGAATAGTTAGCGCCGTCGTTGCCGCCGGGAGCCTTGAAGTTTACCGTCATATCAAAATTATTGTACTCTTTAACATTGTAGTAAAGAATCGCCTTATCGGTTTTGCAATTTTGCGCCCAGTTGCTGTCTGTTCCGTTTCTTACAAGCATTGTGCCATCGCTGCTCATATTCCAGTGTGCCGAAAGACTTTCCGGCACAGGGTCTGTAGTAGATAAATCTGCCGAATAATACGTCGAGAATTTTGAAGTATCAAATGCCGTGTCTGCCGAAACCCTTGCAAAGCCCGAAGCTATAAAGCTTAAAAGCATTGCAAATATTACCGTAATGCTTAAAATTTGCTTTTTCATATTTTATTCCTGCTGCTTTCTTTTTTATATTTTGTCCGTTACCTCGGCTATTCTTTCGGCTATCGCTTTCATACCCTTATCTCCCGGGTGGTTTGCAA
>CAKSQS010000074.1 GCA_934486705.1 uncultured Eubacteriales bacterium | reverse complement strand
TCGCTCGAAAATCAAAGATTTTCGGACTGCACTCTATCCCCGCCAATACCACCCCAGTGCCCTTGAAAAATAGCTTTAAAAGCTATTTTTCGCTTACAAGGTGTTTTTCCGCCGCGCATGTCAGCGGAAAAACGTAAATGCGGCGTTACCGCCGCAAAAATAGAATTTGGAGTTTATCGACAGACTGAGCCTCCCTCTGACGAGGGAGGTGGCACGGCGTGAGCCGTGACGGAGGGAGAGAAAATCTTCAAATTCAAATGATTATGTTTTTTTCTCCCTCTGCCTCGTTTCACCCGATAACAGCCTTATTGTATTTAAATCAGTCAGCTTTAATGTACTTGTCAACTACCTTCTGGAACTCGCCGCTTGCTTTAAGCTCGTTAAGCGCGTCGTTAACCTTTTTCTGCAGCTCGGTGTTTTTCTTGGAGAAGCAGATCGCGTAGTCTTCGTTGGTAAATTCGGTATCAAGAATTTTAAGACCGGTGTTAGCCTTAACGTATGCCTTTGCAGGCTCGTTATCGATTATAACGCAGTCAACCTTGCCGCTCTTAAGTGCCTCAACGGCAACCGAGCCGTTATCGTAGCCTACAACGTTTTCTTCGCCGTAGCCGCCCTTTTCAGGTGTATCGGATGCGTAAATGTAACCGGTTGTGCCCTGCTGTGTGCCTATCTTCTTGCCGTTTAAGTCGTCAAGGGTCTTTATGTCGCTGCCCTCTTTAACTATTACGACCTGAACGCCCTTAGCATAGGAATCCGAGAAATTAACGCTTTCCTTACGTTTTTCGGTAACGGTCATACCGGCCATACCCATATCGTACTTTCCGGTCTGAACGCCCGGGATGATGGAGTCGAACTCAACGTCCGCAATTTCAAGTTCAAGGCCTAACTTATCGGCTATAAGCTTTGCAACCTCGGCGTCGATACCTACAATCTTATCCCCCTCTTTGTATTCATAGGGCGGGAACGATGCGTTGGTAGCCATTATAAGCTTGCCTGCCTCTGCTGTGTAGCTTGCCTCTGATTTGTTGTCCGATGCAGTGTCTTTCTTGCTGCCGCAGCCGCCGCAGGTTAAAACCATAAGAAGTGCAGATACGCCGCAAAGAATTTTTGTTGTGATTTTCATTTTTTAACTCCCCTTTGAATTTTTTGTTTTTTTGAAGTATGTCCGTATTATAGCACCTCAAAATTCATTTGTCAATAGCAATTTTGCATATTTATGATATTTTTTTGAATATTTTCGATTTTCCACGCATAAGAACGCATATTTTAATGCATATTTATTGAATATGCATTAAAATATGCTGTGCATACTGAGTGAGGTGTCCTCTTCAATTTGGTGCAAAAGGGTTTTCAGGCTTTCTATGTGGTCATAAAACATAGCGTTTTCCTTTTCCTTAACAAATACCGAAAGGGAAGAAAGCTCCAATTCAACCTCGTCAATTTCGCCGTGGTTTACAAAAAAAGAGAGCGTGCCCTCTTTTTCGTCCCACAGCTTTTTAAGGCTTTCAACCTTTGCTTCGGCGTCATTGCCGTTTTTATACTCTGTTTCGCATTCCGCAACCTGCTTTTTTGTTTCGTCGCACACGCCCTTAATATAATTAAGGCTGCCGAAATAAGAAATAATAACTATAACAAGAAGTATCGACGCGGGTATAAGTCTTTTCATTGCTCTTTCCTCTGTTTTATAATATTGCGGTTGCCGTCTCTGTCCATTGTCATCAGGAATATATCGGCAACATTATCGCCTTTAAGCATTTTCCGCACCGTATTTTCATCCTTTCCTATAGCGTCAAGCGACTCCTTAATTATTTTACCGTCGCTTATAACGGGCAGCGGCAGCAGCGCCTTATCCTTTTTAACATTCAGGTCTGCGGCGGTGGCTGGCTGCTCGGATGATTTAAGCAGAACGCTCAAATTGCCGTTTACCTCAAGCACGGCGAATGCCACGGTGGAAATATCAAATACATCCTGCCCGCGTAGAAGCTCCACAAGGTCGAGCACGGTCATTCGCACGCTTTTCATCATATGCTGGTCTATTACGCCGTTTTTTATTATAACGGCGGATTTTCCGTTCATTATCTTGCGCATAAAAAGGCTTTTCATTGATACTACCGAAATCAGAATTTCCAGTATTACAAGCATAAAAATAGCTACCACGCCGTTTAATATGGGCTGGGACGTATCCTGCAGCGGAATTGCCGCAATTTCGGAAATAAGCAGGGTAACCACCAATTCGTTCGGCTGCATTTCGCCTATTTGCCGCTTGCCCATAAGGCGAATGCCGAGGGTAACGAAAATATAAAGTATAATAGTGCGCGTTATTGTTATTATCATATAATCACCGAAAATATTATTTCCGATAATTTTTTATTTAATACCTTTATTATCGGGGTCAATTTTTCCGTCGGTAATCCGTCGGGGTCATTCCCGTGCTTTTTTTAAAAAATCGGCTGAAGTAATACGGGTCGTTTATTCCGACCGATTCGGCTATTTCGGTTACCGAATAGTTTGAGGAGCGCAATAAATTCTTAGCCTTTTCGATTTTCAGGTAATTTATATACGCTACGGGCGAGCAGCTTACCGAATTTTTAAAAATCCTGCGTATATGCACCTCGGAAAGACCCATAAATTCGCCGATTGCGGCTACCGTAAAATTCGGCTCGGTATAGTGCTTTAAAATAAAAGAGGCCATTTCCGCAAACAGGCCGCTGTTTTTTGCATATTGCTTTACCTCGGATTTTACGGCGGACTCATAAATTCCGTAAAGCACGGAAAATATCCCGCATAAATATCCGGGGTTCTTTTTACCGTAAGCGGAAAGCGCCTTAATGAATTTATTTTTAATATCGGGCGATATGTCGGCGAAGAGCTCGCTTTTTTGCGGTTCTTCCGTGTCAAATTCAAAATCAATGCAAATGAACCTGCTTTTTTCCGATATATGCATTTCATAAACCGAGCCGCGCGCTAAGTATATTAAATTTTCGGCGCGCGCCGTAAAGGAATATCCGTCAAATAAATATTCCGAGCCGCCGCTTAAAAAGAAAACAAAGCAATCGCTGTGCCTGCCTGAGGATTTTGCCTTTATTCTGCCGGGATTTAATCCGCCCTCAAAAACCGTGAACGTTTTTGAAATTATCAAATTTTCCTTCATTCCGCTTCCCTCCCATTTTTATTATACACATTTCGGAAAGGGTTGCAATACAAACAAGCAAATAAATGTTCGGAAAGTCTATTTTGACTGTTTAATGAATTTACTTTTTGCCGCGTCCGTGGTTAAATAAAGCTAAGGAGAGTGATACATATGCCGTTGACTGAAAATGAATTGCGTACCTATGCGATGAATTACAAAAAGAGCGGGAATGTAAGCGTATTTGAAGAGGACTGCGATGTTTTGGAGTATCTGCTTGATAATTGCGAGATAACCGTGCCCGAGGAAAACAGATTTTTTGTTTCGGTAAACGCAGGGGATATTATGTTTAATAAGTCCTGCGACAGAGGGAATAAATTTTCTCATATAGTTTCGGATAACGGCTTACAGGCGGGGTTTGATAAGCTTATATACACCGGATACTACGATTTGAGCCATACTTCGGCTGATTGGCAGAGCGTGACTGAGCTCGGTATATTCGGGCTGAGAGAAAGGGTGAAGGAATATGCGCCTAAATACGGGGACAATGCAAAAAAACAGAGCTTTTACTCAAATACCTTGCGTGTGTATGACGCGGCGCTGCGTTTTATTGCCCGTGCCGCCAAGGCAGCCCAAAGCGCCGGAAAGCCCGAAATGGCGGCGGGTCTTGAAGCGCTCGCTGTAAGAAAACCCGAAACACTGTTTGAAGTAATGCAGACCACCATTATATATTATGTGCTGCAGCATATGTTTGAGGGCGATCTTTTAAGAACGCTTGGTCGGCTTGACAGCCTGTATTATCCTTATTACATTAAGGAGGATAAAGCCCGCGCAAATGAATTGATAATGGATTTTTTAAGGGAGATAGACAGGTTAAAAGCGCCGTCTAACATACCGTTTGCAATCGGCGGTACTGATGTAAACGGCAACAGCCTTGTAAACGAGCTTTCTTTTGCACTGGTGGAGGCATATAATAAAGCCGGAACAACAAATACCAAATTCCATATTCTCTGCTCGGAAAATATGCCGAAGGATATAGTGGTAAGAGCGCTTGACGGAGTGCGCAAGGGTAACAACAGCATTGTGTTTATGAACGATAAAAAAATCATTGAGTCGCTTGTTAAAATCGGGGCGGATAAAGCGGACGCGGCTGATTATCATGTAGTGGGCTGCTATGAGTGCGGGGCAAGGCAAGAGATTACCTGCTCCTGCGGTACGAGAATAAATATTCCCAAAGCGCTGGAATGCGCGCTCAATAACGGGCGGGATATGCTTACGGGCGAGCTTATAGGGCTTGAAAACAGCGGCAAATGGGAAAGCTTTGATGATTTGTATAATGAGTTTATTCGCCAAATGGTTTACTTTTGCCGCAGCGCAATGAAATTGACTGATTTATGGGAAGCGCATTACAGCGAGATTCATTCCGCACCCATATTTTCGGCGACGTACGAAACCGCGCTTATAAAGGGCGGCGATATATACGGCGACCATGCTGCAAAATACAATAATTCCTCGCTTAACGCAATAGGTCTGGCAACGGCGGTGGACTCGCTTGCGGCAATAAGAAAGGCGGTTTTTGAAGATAAGCTGATAACCGCCGACGAATTGCCCGAAATTTTAAGAACAAATTGGAAAAACAAAGAACCGCTGCGACTTCTTATTAAAAATAAATACCCGAAATTCGGGCAGGACGATACCCGTACGGACGCCCTTGCACGTGATCTTGTTAAGCGCTTGGCAGATACGGTGGACGGAAAATCGAACAATAAGGGCGGGGTATATCGCTTAGGGTTGTTTTCAATAGACTGGCGCTGGGAAATGGGCAGGTACACCGCTGCGTCGTTTGACGGCAGACTGTCAGGCGAAACCCTTTCGCAAAACGCAAGCGCAACCTTCGGCGCGGTTAAAAACGGCGCTACAGCTCACCTTAAATCCGTTGCGGCAATAGACGCGTCATATACGCCTAACGGCACTATTGCGGATATTGACCTGCATTTTTCGGCGGTTTCGGGGAATAACGGGCTTAAGGCGCTTGTTTCATCGCTCAAGACGTTTTTCGAGCTTGGCGGTTTCGGAGTACAGTATAATGTTTTAAATACCGAGGTATTAAAGAGAGCAAAGCTGCACCCCGAAGAATACCCCGATTTGCAGGTGCGGCTTTGCGGTTGGAATGTGCTGTTTTCAAGCTTGAGCGAAAAAGAAAAGCAGGAATTTATTGAGAGGTCGGCGCAATGAAAGGTCTGATTTCCGGTATAAAGCGAATGGAAATTCACGATGGGGACGGCTTAAGAACAACCGTTTTTTTCAAGGGCTGCCCTATGAAATGCATTTGGTGCCATAACCCCGAAAGCATATCCTACGAAAAGCAGGTTGCTTTTTTTAAGGCGAAGTGCATAGGGTGCGGCATTTGCAGCGGCAAACGCACCGAAGCCACGGCGGCGGCATGCCCTGCCGAAGCGCTTATTAGCTACGGCAGGGAATATGAGGCGCAGGAGCTTACGGAAGAGCTTTTAAAGGACAGGGTATTTTTTGAAAACAGCGGCGGCGGGGTTACGCTTTCGGGCGGCGAATGCCTTTCTCAGCCCGATTTTGCCGAAGATGTGGCAAAAAAACTCCGCTTGGCGGGAATAAGCGTTTATATCGATACCTGCGGCTTTGTTGAAACCGAGGTTTTTGACAGGATAATTCCGTATACCGATAAATTTCTGTATGATATAAAGGCAATTGACGGGGAAGTGCATAAAAAATGCACCGGAAGAGATAACGCGCTGATTCTTAAAAACCTGAAATACATTACCGAAAAAGGGTGCGCTGTTGAAATACGCTATCCGTTGGTTGCGGGGTATAACGATTCGGAATGCAGCAAAATAGGCAGCTTTTTAAAGCCGCTCTCGGGAATAACAAAGGTAAAGGTGTTGAGATACCACCGCTTTGCCGCCTCGCGGTATGTCGCTTTGGGTATGGAAAATACACTGCCGAACACGGAAACCACACCGCAGGATATGGAAAAAGCAATTGAAACCCTTAAGAAATACGGCTTGAATGCAAGTACCGAATAATAAATGCACCCCTCTGTTTATGCAAACAGAGGGGTGCATTCGGTTTGTATGAAAGGGTGTGCTATTTAATCTTTATTAAAGTCCTCTAAAATAAGCCCTTCGTTTTTATCAAGCGCCCAGTTAATGTTCCATTCGCTTGTGAATATAAGAATATTGTTGTCTTTAAAATCCTGCACCCACTTTGTATCGGAAGTGAGGTTCAAGCTCTTCATATCAATATCCTTATTTCTTACCCAGCGGATGTATTGGTAGGGCATATCGTTTCTTATAACGTCAACGTTATACTCGTTTTTAAGGCGGTATTCAAGCACCTCAAGCTGCAAAACGCCTACTACGCCGACTATAACCCGCTCCATACCGGAGTTCGGCTCGCGGAATATCTGAATTGCGCCCTCCTGAGCTATCTGCTCAACGCCCTTTACAAACTGCTTTCGTTTAAGGCTGTCCTTTTGTTCAATAAGGGCGAAATGCTCGGGCGCAAAGGTGGGAATACCCTCAAACTTAACGTGCTTTTTAAGCGAGCATACCGTATCGCCTATCGAATAAATGCCGGGGTCGAAAACGCCGATTATATCGCCCGCATACGCTTCGTTTATTACCTGCCGTTCTTCCGCCATCATTTGCTGCGGCTGAGACAGTCGCACGGTTTTATCTGCCTGAACGTGGTAGTAATCTGCCCCGCGCTCAAATTTACCCGAGCATATGCGGAAAAAGGTTATTCTGTCGCGGTGGTTCTTATTCATATTCGCCTGAATTTTAAAGGCAAACGCCGAAAAATTATCGTCAAACGGGTCAACAGGCTCGCCGTCCGACATACGCGGCAGGGGAGAGGTGGTCATTTTAAGGAAGTTTTCCAAAAAAGGCTCAACACCGAAATTGGTTAGCGCCGAGCCGAAGAAAACGGGCGTCAACTCGCCGCGGCGCACCTTTTCAAGGTCAAATTCATAGCTTGCGCCGTCAAGCAGCTCAATTTGGTCTACCAATTCCGCGCGCTGATATTCGCCTATAAGCTCATCCAATTTTTCGGTATCGGTAATATCGCACTTTACGGCGCTTAATTTATCCTGCCCGCGGTGAAACTCTTTAAATGTGAGAATTTCGCGCTTGTCGCGGTCAAAAACTCCCTTAAAGTCAACGCCGCAGCCTATGGGCCAGTTAACGGGGTATGTGCCTATGCCGAATTCCTTTTCAAGTTCGTCGAGCAGCTCAAACGGGTCGCGTGCCTCGCGGTCTAACTTGTTTATAAACGTAAATATAGGAATATGGCGCATGGCGCAGACCTTAAAAAGCTTTCGCGTTTGCGCCTCAATGCCCTTTGCCGCGTCAATTACCATTACGGCGCTGTCCGCCGCCATAAGGGTGCGGTAGGTGTCCTCCGAGAAGTCCTGGTGTCCCGGGGTATCGAGAATGTTTATGCAAAAGCCCTCGTATTCAAACTGCATTACGGATGAGGTTATGGAAATACCGCGCTGTTTTTCAAGGTCCATCCAGTCGGAAACCGCGTGCTTTGCGGTAGCCTTGCCCTTTACCGAGCCTGCGGT
>CAKSQS010000073.1 GCA_934486705.1 uncultured Eubacteriales bacterium | reverse complement strand
ATTTCAGCCGTAAATTCGGGCTGCAAAAGCGGCTCGCCGCCCGAAAGGGTTATTCCGCCCGTTTTGCCGAAATACTCCTTGTATTTCAGTGCGCGGCTTACGACCAGTTCTGCCGTGTAAACCGCGCCGCCCAATACATCCCATGTTTCGGGGTTGTGGCAGCAGGCGCACCTGAGCGGACACCCCTGCATAAACGCCACAAAGCGAACGCCCGGACCGTCAAGCGTGCCCATGCTTTGAAAGGAGCTTATATTACCTTTAATTACAGCCATTATTACATAGCCTCGTGGAAGGTACGGCTTATAACCTCGCGCTGCTGCTCGCGGGAGAGCTTGTGGAAGTTCACCGCATAGCCCGAAACGCGTATTGTAAGGTTGGGGTAGGCGGTGGGGTCGTTGTACGCTTCAATTAGGGTCTGCCTGTTCAAAACGTTTACGTTAATATGGTGAGCCTTTTTGGCAAAGTATCCGTCCAACACTGAAACAAGGTTTTTAACGCGCTCGTCACCCGTTCTGCCCAAGGTTTCGGGGGTTATTGAAAATGTGTTGGAAATGCCGTCGCGGCAATCGTCATACGAAAGCTTGGCAACCGAGTTGAGCGACGCCAAAGCGCCGTTTTCTTCGCGGTTGTGCATTGGGTTAGCGCCCGGGGCAAACGGCGCGCCCGCTTTTCTGCCGTCGGGCGTAGCGCCCGTGTGCTTGCCGTACATTACGTTTGAGGTAATGGTAAGCACCGAGAGCGTGTGCTCCGCATTGCGGTAGGTGGGTGTTTTGCGCAGCTCGGTTATAACAAGGTGGGTAAGGTCCTTTGCTATCATATCAACGCGGTCGTCGTCATTGCCGAATTTCGGGAAATCACCCTCGGTCTTAAAATCGGTTATATAGCCGTTTTCATCCCTTACGGGCGTTACGCGGGCGTATTTTATTGCCGAAAGGGAGTCGGTTATAACCGAAAGCCCCGCAATTCCGAACGCCATAAAACGGTGCACATCGGTATCGTGCAAAGCCATTTGCGCCTTTTCGTAGGCGTATTTATCGTGCATATAGTGAATAACGTTCATTGTGTTAACATACAGCCTTAAAAGCCACGCCGCATATTCGGTGAAACGCTTATAAACCTTATCGTAGGAAAGCATTTCATCCTCAAACGGCTTCATTTGCGGACCTACGTTTATACCGCTTGAGGTATCAAACCCGCCGTTGAGCGATAAAAGCAGCAGCTTTGCAAGGTTGCAGCGCGCGCCGAAAAACTGCATTTGCTTGCCTGTTTTCATAGCCGAAACACAGCAGGCAATGGCGTAATCGTCGCCGTATATCGGGCGCATTACGTCGTCGTTTTCGTATTGTATCGAATCGGTATCGCACGAGACCTTGGCGCAAAAGCGCTTAAAGCCTTCGGGCAGCTCTTTAGCCCAAAGCACGGTGAGGTTCGGCTCGGGCGAAGAACCTAAGGTATACAGCGTGTTAAGCATACGGTAGCTGTTTTTGGTAACAAGCGTTCTGCCGTCCTCGCCCATACCGCCCACGCTTTCGGTTATCCACATAGGGTCGCCGCCGAAAAGCTCGTTATACTCGGGCGTGCGCAAATGGCGCGCAATGCGCAGCTTCATAACAAAATCGTCCATAAGCTCCTGCGCCCGACGCTCGGTAAGCGTACCGTTTTTAAGGTCGCGTTCAATATAAATATCAAGGAACGTGCTCACTCTTCCCAGCGACATTGCCGCGCCGTTTTGCTCCTTAATGGCGGCAAGGTAGGCAAAATAAGTCCACTGCACCGCCTCGCACGCGTTGGCTGCGGGGGCGCTTATGTCATAACCGTAGGATTCCGCCATTTTTTTAATATCGGTAAGCGCCGCTATCTGGTTTGAAAGCTCCTCGGATAGGCGGATATGCTCCTCGTCAAAATTAACGCCCGAAAGAGCAGCTTTGTCCTTTTTCTTTTCTTCTATAAGCCTGTCAATTCCGTAAAGCGCCGCGCGGCGGTAATCACCTATAATTCTGCCCCTGCCGTAAGCGTCGGGCAAACCGGTTATAAGGTGGCTGTGGCGCGCCTTGCGCATTTCATCGGTGTAGGCTTTAAAAACGCCGTCGTTATGGGTGGTTCTGTATTTAAACTGCTTTTCAATGCTGTCGGACAATTTATAGCCGTAAGCCTCGCACGCCTGCCGCGCCATACGAATACCGCCGAAAGGGTTCACCCCTCTTTTAAGCGGGCGGTTGGTCTGCATACCTACAATTATTTCTTTATCCTTTTCAATATACCCGGGAGCATATGCGGTAACTGTGGATATTGTCTCGGTATCAATATCCAGTACGCCGCCGAACTGCTTTTCAACCTCAAAAAGCGTATTTACCCTTTTCATAAGCTCCTTTGTGCGCTTTGTGGCGCTGCTTAAAAAGCTGTCGTCGCCCTTGTATTCACAGTAGTTTTTCTGAATAAAATCGCGCACGTTTATTTCTTCCTGCCATTTACCGCCTGTAAATCCGTCCCAATTTTTATGCATCATTTATATTGTACCGCCTTTTTTATTTTGAACAAGTACAATAATACAATATATTGTGTCACAAGTCAATATAAAGTTCTATATTTTGCTGTTTTGTGTGAAAAAATGCACTTTAAGCAGTGTTTTTGTGCAAAAAGCCGTGTATGTAAAAAAACAGTGGGGCAAATAAGACATCTGCTCCACTGTTTTTGTCATTGGTTTCGGTTATTTATTAAGCTTATCGGGGTGGCGGGCAGCTACAACCGCAAAAGCGTCGTTCGCTATATCCGCCGCAAGTGTTATATCCTCATCGGTAACGGCGGCGTTCATAAAGTGGTTGTGGTGCGAGGCTAAGAAAAGCCCGCGCGATACGCACTCGGCTATCCACTCCTGGTGGAGCATAAGGCTGTTATCATTGGCAATTCTAAGGTAGAAGAGCGCCGGCTCGCCCGATACCACAAGGTCAAAGCCGTTTTCCTCCGCCGCCTTTTTAAAGGCGTTTGTAAGCTTTAAGCCCTTTTCTCTGAAAAGCGTAGGCGTATCAAGCCGTTTCATTTTATTTATGCAGGCTATTGACGCGGCGAACGGCACGGCGCTCATCCAGTAAGAACCCGTAAACGAAAGCGACGAAGCGGCGGTCTTTAAAAACTCTCTGCCGCAGGCGGCTGACATATTGTAGCCGTTTGCAAGCGCCTTGCAAAAGCAGATTATATCCGCCTTTATTCCGTAATAGTGGTCGCTGCCCTTAATATCGAGCCTGAAGCCCGTGCGCACATCGTCGAAAATAAGCACTATTCCGTGCTCATCACAGAATTTTCTTACCGCCTGCCACTTTTCGTTTGAGGAGCAAACGTTATCGTAAAAATTGCCGTGGTCGTAAGGCTGGGCTATAAGCGCGGCTATATCGCCCTTTGTTTCCTCCCATGCCTTTTCGAGCGCGTCCATATCAAACCAGGGCACAATAATGTTGTTTGCCACATCCTCGGGCAGTATGCCGGGGTAATCGGCTTTCATAGCCCACGGGTCGTTGCCGTGGTAGTAGCCCTTGAAGAACACTACCTTTTTTCTGCGGGTGTGGGCGCGCGCACACATTACGGAGAATGTGGTGGCGTCAGTTCCGTTTTTCATAAAATAAGCCCAGTCGGCGCTTTCCACCGTATCAACCAGCAGTTCCGCACACTCCACCATTTTATAAGAGGGGGCTGTGGTGCAGTTGCCGTTTTTCAGCTGCTCCAAAGCCGCCGCGTCAACCTCGGGGTCGTTGTAGCCCAGCACATTCGGTCCGTAGGCGCACATAAAGTCAATGTAACGGTTGCCGTCCATATCCCAAAAGTAAGTACCCTCTGCTTTTGAACTTATAAGCGGCCATTTTTCAAGCGGCAAAAAGAGCCCCTCGGAAGGCCCTAAATGCCCGTATATTCCCGATGGGATGACGTTCAGCGCGCGTTCAAACCATTCGCGGCTTTTGGTGTGTGAATATTCAGGATATTTGCTCATATGTATAACTCTCCTATTCTAAATAGAGTGAAACGCGGTCAAGTATGCGGTTTATGTTATCCACCATAGAAAGCACGCCTGCTAAGCGTATGTTGCCCTTGCACATTTCGTTTATTGTGGAAACAGTGCCCGAGAAAAGCCCGTTTGCAAGCTCTATGCTTGCAAATTCCATTACTGCGCGCGGGTCGGTGCACGGTTTTTTAACCGTTGTAAAGCGGTGGTCCTTTATGCTTATGGTAACGGCGGCTTTATCCTTTATGCCTAACTGCACATCACCGTCGGGCGTGTTGGCGGCGGATATTTTCGCTATGCTCTCATTATTTGCAAGGGCGGATATTGCCCCCGCTATTACATACATTGTAAGCATGGTGTTTTCTTCAAAAAATGCGCGGTCTGCCATAGCGTCCGCGCTGGGGCGCAGAATTTCGGTAAGCCTGTTTGTAAGGGCGGTAAAGGGCCCTGTTAAAAATTTAAGCAGGGTTACTACGCCCTTTACGGGCACGCCGGGCTTTGAGTCGTTTATAAGCGCGTTAAATTTTTCGGGGGAAGAAAAATTCATTTTGCAGTTACACCCTGCGCTTCCCTCGGTTATTTTGCAGCCGTTTTTATCAAAATGAAAGGTGCGGCACGGTCCTTCCTTCACATCAAAGCAAAGCGATACGGGCTTGTTTATGCCTTTTACTATTTCCTTTGCCTTGCTGTCAAGCACGCAAAGATTTTCAAGCGCGCCCAAAACGCCGTACATATTGGCATATGCCAACGCCTTTTGTTCAAGCATTTTTTATTCCTCCTAATTCTGTTCATCGAGCGATAAACTAAAGCTCGGTATAAACTCTTTTAAAAATATATCAGCCTCGGGGCATTTAAGGTCAACTATTGCCGCTCTGAGCGTTTTTTCGGCGACTGCAAATTCGCGGTTGCCCATATTAAGCTCTTCTATGCACTTTATAAGCGCCGATAGCTTGTCCGCCGCCTTTACAAGACGGGCGGTTTCCTTATCGGGCGAATAAAGCGCGGCAAAATCCTCCTTAAAATCCTCGGGCAGCATATCCGTAAGCCTTTTTTCGGCTGCCTTTTCAATTTCCTTATACACTTCTTTAATTTCGCTGTTGTAATATTTAACGGGGGTAGGCATATCGCCGGTTATAATTTCGGGCGTATCGTGGTACATTGCCGCCACCGCCGCAAAATTCGCATTGTAGTTTTTGCCGAGTCTCTTATTGCCTATAAGCGCTAATGCGTGAGCTATCTGCGCGGTTTCGAGCGAGTGCTCGCTTAAATTTTCGCGCCGCGTGTTGCGCATAAGCCCCCAACGGTATATATTTTTCATTCGGGACATCATAGCGTAAAAATGATTTTGCAAAATTTTCACTTCCTTTATTGAATATTATATCATTAACTGTTATAATATCAATAAGATATTTTAAAAAAGGATGTATCAAATGAATTTTTCTTATTCCAAGCAGACCCTTTTGCGCCCGCAAAAGGAAAAATATCTTTCTACGTTTTTTATTGCGCTTACCGTGGCGGCGGCGCTTTTTGTACCCTATATGATTATGGGTGAGGGGTATTTCACCTTTTACGGCGATTTCAACGTGCAGCAGATCCCGTTTTATATGCAGTGCCACAAGGCGGTGAAATCGGGCAATATTTTCTGGAGCTGGACTACCGACCTCGGCGCAAATTTCATAGGCTCATACAGCTTTTACCTGCTCGGCAGCCCGTTTTTCTGGCTTACCATACCATTCCCCAACTGGATGGTGCCCTACCTTATCGGACCCCTTCTCATACTTAAATTCGGCTGCGCCGCGTTTACTTCGTATTTCTACATTCGCCGCTTTACAAGAACCCCTCAGGCTGCACGGCTGGGTGCGTTGCTTTATGCTTTCTCGGGCTTTTCAATTTACAATATCTTTTTTAACCACTTTCATGAGGCGATTATCGCTTTCCCAATTTTGCTTTTGGCGCTTGAGCAGTTAATAACCGAAAACCGCCGTATGGTTTTCGCCTTAAGCGTTGCGCTTTGCGCCGTTATAAATTACTTTTTCTTCTTCGGAATGGTCGTTTTCACGGTAATTTATTTCTTCGTGCGGCTTTTCTCGGGCGATATAAAGGTGAAATTCTCCCGCTTTATTGTGCTTATCTTTGAGGCGGTTCTCGGCGTTTGTTTATCGGCCTTCCTGTTACTGCCGAGTATTCTCGCAATAATTGATAACACCCGCGTTTCAAGCATTTTGCTCGGGTGGAACGCTATAATGTACGGCAAGGAGCAGATATACGGCAACATAATAGAGTGTTTCTTCTTCCCGCCAGATATTCCCGCGCGCCCCGTGTTCTTCCCGGGGGCTAACGTCAAGTGGTCGTCCCTCGGCGGGTGGCTGCCGCTTTTCAGTATGGTGGGCGTTTTCGTTTGGTTTTCGCAAAGAAAAAATCACTGGCTTAAAAGGGTTATAGGCATTTGCATTTTTATGGCTATGGTGCCGTTTCTCAACAGCGCATTTTATGCCTTTAACACCTCGTATTACGCGCGGTGGTTCTATATGCCCATACTTATGATGTGCCTTGCTACCGTATCCTTAACAGAAGACAGCACCGTAAACTGGCGCTCGGGCTATAAGTGGGCTTTGGGTATTACAATAGCAATTTCGCTTGTTATAGGCTTTTTCCCGCAGGAGGATACAAAAAACAAGGGCAAGTATATTTTCGGGCTGTACTCGCAAAGTGAGGACGGTATGTACGTCTTCCGTTTTTGGATAACCTGCGTCATTGCGATTTTGAGCCTTATAATACTCGGTATGCTGCTTAAGGTGCTTAAAACCGACCGCCGGGCGTTTTATAAAAGCGCTGTCGCCTGCGTTTGCATTATATCCGTAGTTTACGGCAATATATTTATCGCCTGCGGGCGCTCGCATTCCTATGAAATCAAAGAGGTTATGATCGATAAGCTTATAGAGGGCAAGGTCGACCTTGAAAAAAGCGATGATTACCGTATAGACGTATACGACGGGGTGGATAATACCTCAATGTATTTGGGCTACCCCGGTATTAACGCTTTCCATTCGGTAGTGCCCGCCTCAATTTTTGAATTTTACGATTATATAGGCGTTGAGCGCAGCGTGGGCAGCCGCCCCGATACCGACCAAGCGGCTATACGCCCGCTGCTTTCGGTAAAATACCTTTTAAACCGCAAGGACAGCGACGCGAAGAGCTTTCTTGATGAATACGACGAGCCGAAAATGCCGAATTACGAATATTTAAAAACCGACGGCGGCTACTATGTTTACGAAAACAAGAACTATATACCTTTCGGCGTTTCGTATGATTACTATATGAGTTATGATTTCTGCGACGAATATTCAAAATCGAGCCGCGCGGAACTGATGCTCAAAGCTATACTTTTAACCGATAAGCAGATAGAAAAGTATAAGGATATTCTTGAAAATATAGAACAGCTTGAAATGCCGCCTTTCGGCAGCGACGAAACAGGCACAACTCTCTCCCAGACCGACAGCGCCATGGAGTACGACTGCGAAAAGCTGCGCGAGACTGCGGCTTACAGCTTTAAGCGCGATAACACGGGCTTTACGGCGGACGTAACAAGAGACAAAGAAAACTTAGTTTTCTTCTCTGTGCCGTATGATAAGGGCTGGAGCGCCACCGTAAACGGCGTGCCCGCCGAAATTGAAAAGGTAAACGCCGGGTTTATGGCGGTAAAGGTGGGCGCGGGCAGCAGCCGCATACGCTTTGAGTATAAGACCCCCGGGCTTGTTTTGGGGCTTGAAATAACCGGCGCTGCGGCAATACTGCTGCTTATATATCTGCTTTTCTTCAAGCTTTATTCCAAAAAGCATATTGCGGATAATATTTACCCCGAGGGCGACCGACTTATTGAAAAATGGCGCGTTCAGGATAGGGAAGAGGCGGAAAGAATACTCGCCTCCACCTTCCCTGATGATATAAAGCCCAGCATACTTGACGACGATATGTCTCCCGATATTGATATTCCGCATATTGAAACGGGTTTCAGCGGCGGATTTACCATTGATACCGACCTTTTCGGAAATAATGACGATAACGGTAAGGAGGAATAGCCATGCAAAACTCACGCAATATATTAAAGCTCTGCCGTATATTAACGGATATTTTCATAGCGCTTTTAATAATTATAACCGTGTTTCTGCCGTTCGGCATTTCGTGGTATGTTGAAACCATGCACCGTTCGCA
>CAKSQS010000072.1 GCA_934486705.1 uncultured Eubacteriales bacterium | reverse complement strand
GAGCATTCGGTTATAGGCGGGCTCGGCAGCGCTGTTTCGGAGCTGCTTTCCGAAAATTACCCCGTTCCGGTGCTGAAACTCGGCGTTTATGATGTATTCGGTCATTCGGGACCTGCACCCAAGCTGCTTGATGAGTTCGGCTTGCGCGCCGCAAATATTGCGGAAAAAGCCAAAAAAGCATTGGCGCTTAAAAAGTAAATATTTGCTTTATGTGTAAATATATGTCGATATTTGTTGTGTATTCACAAATACCGACATATATTTTTTATATTTGTTTCGGAGATTTAACAAAAATGACTTGATAATTGCCTTTAATACTGCTATAATATATGTGTTAATTACGTTAAGAGGTGCATTATGAAGGAATTTTTAAAAGCATTTTCATCAGCGGGCGCTTCGGACGCTTATAAATATTTGGGCGCGTTTTCCGAAAAGGGCAAAACGCTTTTCAGGGTTTGGGCGCCGAATGCCGCGGCTGTTTCGGTTGTAGGTGACTTTAACGAATGGGACGTATCTGCCCACCCGATGAATAAAAAGGACGGCGGAATTTGGGAAATTAAAATACCGGGGCTTAAAAATTACGCCGTGTATAAATATGCCGTAACAGTACCTGACGGCACTGCGGTTTTAAAATCCGACCCGTACGCGCGGCATTTTGAGACCGCCCCCGCAAACGCCTCAAAGCTGTATTTTTCTAATTACGAGTGGAACGACGGCGAGTGGCAGGAAAAGCGCCGCAAATGTAATATTTACGAATCCCCCGTGAATATATATGAGGTTCACGCGGGCTCGTGGAAACGCTTTGCGGACGGCAATACTTATGATTACGTAACCTTGGCGCGCGAGCTTTCAAAGTATATGAAGAAAATGAACTATACACACGTCGAGCTTATGCCGATTACGGAGTACCCGTATGAGGGCTCTTGGGGGTATCAGGTTTCGGGGTATTTTGCCCCGACCTCACGCTACGGCACGCCCGATGATTTTAAAAAGTTTGTCGATATTATGCACGAAAGCGGCATAGGCGTTATTCTTGACTGGGTGCCCGCGCATTTCCCGAGGGATGAATTCGGGCTTTACCGTTTTGACGGCACGCCCTGTTATGAATACGCCGACCCCCGCAAGGGCGAGCATAAGGAATGGGGAACGGTGGTTTTCGATTACGGAAAGCCCGAGGTTCGCAGCTTTTTAATCTCAAGCGCCGTTTTTTGGCTTAAGGAATACCATATTGACGGGCTGCGGGTAGACGCGGTTGCCTCAATGCTGTATCTTGATTACGGCAGACAGGGCGGCGAGTGGGTGCCCAATTCCTACGGCGGCAGAGAAAACCTTGAGGCGGTGCAGTTTTTAAAGGATGTTAACACCGCGGCGTTCGGCGCAGACCCCTCTGTTATGATGATTGCCGAGGAATCAACGGCGTGGCCGCTTGTAACAAAGCCGCCGCACACGGGCGGGCTGGGCTTTAACTTCAAGTGGAATATGGGCTGGATGAACGATATGCTCCGCTATATGTCGCTTGACCCGCTTTTCCGCAAGGATAATCACGATTGCCTTACATTCTCGTTTTTCTACGCGTTTTCCGAAAACTTTATTCTTCCCATTTCGCACGACGAGGTGGTGCACGGAAAATGCTCTATGATAGAAAAAATGCCGGGCGAATACGATATGAAGTTTGCCTCGCTCAAGGCGTTTTATACTTATATGATGGCCCACCCCGGCAAAAAGCTGCTGTTTATGGGGCAGGAGTTTGCGCAGTTTATTGAGTGGAACTACAAAAACGGGCTTGACTGGCTGCTGCTCGATTATGACGCGCATAAAAATATGCAGAGCTATGTGGCGCAGCTTAATAAATTCTACCTTAAATCGCCCGAGCTTTGGGAAATTGATTATTCGTGGGATGGTTTCAGCTGGATTTCAAACGACGATAACCGCCAGAGCATTATATCTTTCAGAAGAATTGATAAATCGGGTAATGAGATTATAACGGTTTGTAATTTTGTACCCGTGGCGCGAGAAAACTACCGCATAGGCGTGCCCCGCGCGGGCAGTTACAGGCGTGTTTTCTGCTCGGATGATGAAAAATTCGGCGGAAAAACGCACACGGCAAAGAGCTTTAAATCCGAAAAAGTGCCTATGCACGGCTATGAAAATTCGGTTGCGCTTGAAATTCCCGCTATGTCGGTAAGCTATTACCGCGTTCCGGCGAGCAGGGATAAAAAGTAATATTTTTTTAAGAAAGCAAGTATTTATAACTTGTACTATATTAGTTGACGGGAGTGTTATCTTTGAACAGCAAAAAATGTGTTGCAATGCTTTTGGCGGGCGGTCAGGGCAGCCGATTGGGCGTGCTTACCGCTAAAATAGCCAAGCCTGCCGTTCCCTATGGCGGAAAGTACCGCATAATTGATTTTCCGCTTTCAAACTGCGCAAATTCCGGAATTGACACGGTGGGAATACTTACTCAATATAAGCCGCTTGAGCTTAACGATTACGTGGGCTCGGGCAAGCCGTGGGATCTTGACCGCACAAACGGCGGGGTGCATATTCTGCCGCCGTACCGGGGTCAGCAGGGGGGCGACTGGTACAAGGGCACGGCAAATGCCATTTATCAGAACCTTGAATTTATAGAGCGGTACGACCCCGAGGTTGTGCTTGTGCTTTCGGGCGACCATATTTACAAAATGGATTACTCGAAAATGATAAACGAGCATATCGAAAACAAAGCCGCCTGCACCATAGCCGTGCTTGAAGTGCCTACCGAAGAGGCTTCGCGCTTCGGAATTATGAACACCCGCGAGGACGGCACTATTTACGAATTTGAAGAAAAGCCGAAAAACCCGAAAAGCAACTTAGCGTCTATGGGTATTTACGTTTTCAGCTGGGATAAGCTTAAAAAATACCTTACCGAGGACGAGCAGAACCCCAATTCATCAAACGATTTCGGCAAGGACGTTATTCCCGCAATGCTTTTGGCGGGCGAAAATATGCGTGTATACAGGTTTGACGATTACTGGAAGGACGTGGGCACGGTTAATTCGCTGTGGGAAGCAAACCTTGATTTGTTAAACCCGAAAATCGACCTTAATTTAGCCGACCAGAACTGGCGCATTTATTCAAGAACAACGGGTATGCCGCCGCAGTATATATCCGATTCCGCCGAGGTTGAAAATTCGCTTATAACCGACGGCTGCGAGGTTTACGGAACGCTTGATTATTCAATTCTTTTTGAAAACGTTACGGTAGAAAAAGGCGCAACGGTTGAATATTCGCTTGTAATGCCGGGCGCGGTTATTAAAAAAGGCGCAAGGGTGCGCTACTCCATAATAGCGGAAAACGCGGTGATTGAAGAAAACGCGGAGGTGGGCGCAGACCCCGCCGTTGCAGGTACGGAAAACTGGGGAATTACCGTTATAGGCGATAACCTGACGGTAGGGAAAAACGCCGCGGTAAGCCCCGATAAAATGATTACCGAAAATGTTAAGGAGGGGGAGAGAATATGAGAGCATCGGCAGTTGCGGGACTTGTTTTCGCAAATATTAACGACGATCTGCTTAAAAAGCTGACGGCAAAGCGCTCAATGGCATCAGTACCCTTCGGTGCGCGCTACCGCCTTATAGATTTCCCGCTTTCAAATCTTGTGAACGCAGGCATTTCGAGCGTGGGAATTATCACAAAGGAAAACTACCGCTCGCTTATGGACCATGTGGGCAGCGGCGTTTACTGGGATTTAGACCGCAAAAGCGGCGGGCTGTACCTTTTACCGCCCTACCTTACAAGCGGCGTTAAACGCTACCACGGCACGGTGGACGCGCTTTACGGCGCGCGGGACTATATAGACCGCTGCAAGGCGGATTATATTGTGATATGCAATGCGGACGTTATTTCAAATATTGATATTTCCGCCGCGGTGGAAAGCCATATCGATAACGGCGCGGACGTTACTTTAGCCTACCACTCTGCAAAGCCGCCTGTAAACTGCGCCGACACAATGTTCCCCGAAATAGGGCGCGGCGGCAGAATAAAAAAGCTGAGCTTTGATATTGAAAGCACCGATGAAACCGATTTTTGCATAGGCTTAATTATTATTTCGCGCGAGCTGCTGCTCACCCTTATAAACGACGCGCACGACGAGGGCGAGGTAAGCTTTGCAAGGGACGTTTTGGCGAAAAAGGTTGATAAGCTGAGAATTTACGGCTATGAGCACAAGGCATACGCCGCCGTGCTCGACAGCACCGAGGCTTATTACAAAGCGAGTATGGACCTGCTTAATAAGGACGTCCGCTCTATGCTTTTCAATAAGGAACGCCCCATATTTACAAAGACCCGCGACGATATGCCCACACGCTACGGCACAAAGGCGGTTGTTAAAAACTGCTTTATAGCCGACGGCTGCGTTATAAACGGCACGGTGCGCAACAGTATTATTTTCAGGGGTGTTACCGTTGAGAAGGACGCGGTTGTTGAAAACTGCATTTTAATGCAGGAAACCGCTGTGGGCGAGGGCGCGCAGCTTGTAAATGTTATTGCCGATAAAAACGCTTCGGTAGGGGCGGGAATGGTGCTTAAGGGCACTGCCGCAAAAAGCTTCTTTATAAAGAAAAATCAAGCGCTTTAAAACAGATAGGAGAAAGAAATGAAAGTATTATTTGCTTCAAGCGAGGCTTATCCATTCGCAATGTCGGGGGGACTTGCCGACGTTGCCGGCGCGCTGCCCAAGGCGCTTAGAAAAAGGCTTGTGGGCTGCCGCATAGTTATGCCGCTTTACAGCTGCATTCCCGATGAGCTGCGCGAAAAAATGAATTTTGTTTGCAGTATAACCGTTTCGGTTGCATGGCGGCGGCAGTATTGCGGAATATTCGAAGCCCATATGGACGGCGTTATTTACTACTTTATAGATAACCAGTATTATTTCAAGCGCGACGGGCTTTACGGACATTATGACGACGCCGAGCGCTTTGCCTTCTTCTCCCGCGCGGTGCTTGATATTATACCCCACATAGGCTTTACGCCCGATATTATACACTGCAACGACTGGCAGACCGCTATGGTGCCCGTATATCTTGATACGATATACCGCAATAACGATTTATACCGCAATATTAAGACTGTTTTCACAATTCACAACATACAGTACCAGGGCAAGTACGGTCACGAGCTCACGGGCGACGTTTTGGGGCTGCCTTATGAATCGGAAAGCCTTGTTGAGTATGACGGCTGCGTTAATCTTATGAAGGGCGCTATACAGTGTGCCGATAAGGTTACAACCGTATCTCCCACCTATGCGCGCGAAATATTAGAGCCTTACTATTCAAACGGGCTTGATAATATTTTAAAGCAGTTTACCTATAAGCTTACGGGCATTGTAAACGGAATTGACTATGATGTTTACAACCCCGAAAGAGATAATTTGATTTATAAAAATTATTCTGTTGACGAACTGAAAAATAAGGCTTATAATAAAAAAATGCTTTTAAAGGAAATGGGCTTGCCCGAAAGCGACGCGCCCGTTATAGGCATTGTAACGCGCCTTGTAAAGCACAAGGGGCTTGACCTTGTGAAATGCGTTTTCGAGGAGCTTTTAAAGGCGGATTTAAAATTCGTCATTTTAGGCTCGGGCGAGTGGGAATTTGAAACATTTTTCCATAACGCCGCGCAAAATCACCCCGATAAGGTCGCGCTTAAATTGGGCTTTAACCCGCAGCTTGCGCATAAAATATATGCGGGAGCGGATATGTTCCTGATGCCCAGCCAAACAGAGCCGTGCGGGCTTGCGCAAATGGTGGCGCTGCGCTACGGCACAGTGCCGATAGTGCGTGAAACGGGCGGGCTTAACGATACCGTGTCCGACAGCGGCGACGGTGATGGCAACGGCTTTACCTTTAAAAACTATAACGCGCACGATATGGAAAACGCGGTCTGGCGCGCACTTGCAGGCTACGATGATAAGGCGGGATGGGATATTCTGCGCAAAAGAGGTATGCGGTGCGATAACAGCTGGGGCATTTCCGCAAACGCGTATATCAGGTTATATAAGGAGCTTGCAGGTAAATGAAGTAACCTTATAACCGGTGCTTTGGGGGAATTATGGATATTATTAAGTCAATTATTTTAGGAATTATTGAGGGTATTACCGAGTGGCTGCCCATAAGCAGCACGGGACATCTTATTATTGCCGACGAGTTTATAAAACTCGGAATGACGGATGAATTTATGGAGATGTTCAACGTTGTTATTCAGCTGGGCGCAATACTTGCCGTGGTGGTTATTTTCTGGAACAAAATGTGGCCCTTTACCGCCGATAAAACCAAGGGCTATAACTACATAACAAAGGGTAACGGCTTAATTAAAAAGGACGTTATGGATATGTGGTTCAAGGTAATTGTGGCAATGCTGCCGGCGGCAATCGTCGGTATTCCGCTCGATAATTATTTTGAGGCTCACTTCCACAATTGGCAGGTGGTTTCCGCCGCACTTATAGTTTACGGTGTTTTGTTTATCGTAATAGAAAAAATAAACAAAAGCCGCAAACCGAAAGTAACCGGCATACCCGAGCTTTCCTATAAAACCGCGCTTTTAATAGGCTGCTTTCAGGCGCTTTCCTTAATTCCCGGAACTTCGCGCAGCGGCTCCACCATTTTGGGCGCTATGATTCTCGGCGTTTCGCGCGTTGCGGGGGCGGAGTTCAGCTTCTTTTTGGCAGTTCCCGTTATGTTCGGTGCAAGTCTTATAAAGCTTTTAAAATTCGGCTTTACGTTTACGGGCATGGAGCTTGCCGTTTTGGCTGTGGGAACGCTCACCTCGTTTATTGTGTCGGTTATCGCAATAAAATTCCTTATAAGCTATGTTCGCCGCCACGATTTCTCGCTGTTCGGTTACTACCGCATAGCGCTCGGCGTAATAGTTATAGCATACTTTCTTATAACGGGTTGATTTTATGAAATTGCTTATAGCGTCCGATATTCACGGCTCGGCATATTACTGCCGAATGCTGCTTGACGCCTTAGAGCGGGAAAAAGCCGATAGGCTTTTCCTGCTCGGGGATATTCTTTACCACGGTCCGCGCAACGACCTGCCGCGCGATTACGCGCCGAAAGAGGTTATTGCAATGCTTAACCATTTAAAGGAAAAGCTTTTCTGCGTTCGCGGTAACTGCGATACAGAGGTAGACCAAATGGTTTTGAATTTTCCTATTCTTGCCGATTATGCAGTTCTTCCGCTCGGCGACCGCGTAATTTACGCAACGCACGGGCATAAGTTTAATTGCGATAATCCGCCGCCTTTATCTAAGGGCGATATACTTTTAAACGGGCATACGCATATTCCGGCGGATAAGGATATGGGTAATTTCAGATATTTAAACCCCGGTTCTGTTTCCATACCCAAAGAGCAAAGCCCGCACGGGTATATGACGCTTGAAAACGGCGAATTTCTTTGGAAAAGGCTTGAAAACGGGGAAATATACACTCCGTAAGGAAAATGTAATATGATGATTTCAACAAAAGGGCGCTACGCTATGCGGGTTATGGCGGACCTTGCCGAGCATATCGGCGAGACCGTGCCGCTTTCCGATATAGCAAAGCGGCAGGAAATTTCGCTTAAATATTTAGAGGCTATTGTGTCGGCTTTGGCGCGCGCGGGGCTTATTGAAAGTCAGCGCGGCAAAAGCGGCGGCTACAGGCTGAACCGAAAGCCCGAGGAATACACCGTCCGCGAGATATTGGAAGTGACCGAGGGCGGGCTTGTGCCCGTAAATTGCGCCTGCCTTACAAAGGGCGAGGAATGCAAGCGCTCGGGGCTTTGCCCGTCATTACCCGTTTGGCAAAAGCTTGATAAGCTTATATACGATTATCTTGACAGCGTATCCCTCTCCGACCTGATTTCGAGAGATTGATATTTGGTTTCTAAAACATAATTTAGATGTAAAAAAAAATAGACTCCCTCTGACGAGGGAGGCTTTTTTTAGCTTAACTTGATAATTTTACTTTGCTTTTGCTTTAATATGCTCTTTTAAAATAATGTTAATATACTGCGATAACGAACGGTCGTCCTGCTCTGCCTCTTCCCGTATTATTTCTAAAATATCGCTGTCTATTGTAATACTTATTTTTTCCTTTAACGGTCGCATAATATCACCCGAGTTCATCTAATCATTTGCTCGACAAATGCCGTAAGAGTTTCGGTTTGCTTTGCATCTAACTTTTTAAGCTTTTTAATAAGCTCGTTTAACTGCGCAGGATTAGCCGACTCGGTTTCAAAAAACTCCGCAGGCGTTATTTTAAGGTAATCGCAAATATTAAAAAAGCTTGAAAGTGACGGTTTTCCTCTGCCGTTTTCAATATTGTTAATATAACAAGCGTTTTGCCCCAACGACAAAGACATTTCTCTTGCGGAAACACCGCAGTTTTCTCTCAATTCCGTTAATCTTTTTCTGAAACTAATTTCGTTCAAGAATATCACCTATTCGTTTTTTGTTATATTATAAGCGACACTTTGATTGATAATTCTATCTATTATCCAATATTTATATTGATATATCTATTTATATTCGCTATAATTGAAAATATACTGTTTTGAAAACGTAATAAGGAGATTGAAAATATGTTTTTTGATAAACGTCCGACCAAGTATGTTTTAATAGCGGGGTGCAGAAGCTTTGAGGATTACAGCGTTGCAAAGAAATATATTGATATGTGTCTTAAAAATATTCGTAAGGAATATAAAATCATAATTATTTCAGGCGGTGCAAAGGGTGCCGATAAGTTAGGTGAGCGTTATGCACACGAAAATAAAATGAAGTGTATATATTATTATCCCGATTGGGAGAAGTACGGAAAAAGCGCAGGACCTCGGCGCAATTCGGAAATTGTGAAAAAAGCCGATTATGTGATTTGCTTTTGGGACGGAAAAAGCAGGGGAACAAGGTCAACCATAGATTTTACCAAACAAATGAAAAAGCCGCTGAGAATTAAATACATAATTTAATAAATTGTGTTATGATACAATTGATAGGTGACAAATAAAAAAGAAAATAGACTCCAAAAGAGATATAATGATAATAACCACAAA
>CAKSQS010000071.1 GCA_934486705.1 uncultured Eubacteriales bacterium | reverse complement strand
AGTGCAATCAATCGCACGGTTGAGGATCTCAATCATAGATTTACAAAGGAAGTTTTGACAAGAACTTTTAAGTCAAGCACCTTGTCAAGTGCTGCGAGCAATCTTTTAAGAGAGAGAACAAACCCGATTGATCTGATGGACAATATTGACCGTGGTTTTGTTATTTCGTCAATCAAAACTATGCTTGATATTCTTGAAAAAGAGGAACAAACGGTTGAAGTTGATGATGACCACGCATATGAGATCAAGGAGTATTTGTCTTTGCTCGACTTGCTTATGGAAATTGACCAGCTCCATTTCCCGAATGTAAGTGATGCCGGCAAAAAGACCGTTATTACTCAGCCCGGACTGCGATATGCGCAAACAGAAGCCCTTGTAAATTCTTTACTGCTTGATGAAAAGTTTAATTTGCTTTCTATTGTAGAACGCAATCGCGTTCTTGAGCGTGTTATGAGCACGATCAAAGGGCGAATGATGGAGGATATTGTATTGCTTGAAACAAAGCTCGCAAATCCTGATAAGCAGGTTTTTCAGCTTCAATTTGCCGTAGGCGAATTTGATATGGTCATTCACGATCCGAAAGCATTAACCTGTGAAATCTTTGAAATCAAGTACAGCGAAAAGGTTGTACCCGAACAGTACAGACATCTTGTAAACAGTGAAAAGTGTGCCGAAACCGAGCACCGTTTCGGTACAATTACGAATAAGGCTGTAATATACAGAGGAGAAAAGACTGTATCGGATGCTATAAACTATTTGAATGTCGAGGAATATCTAAAATCCTTTTCGAAGCAATCATAATTAACGGAGGATAAAATGGGCAGAAGTTATTCGCATTTGAGCCGGGAACAGCGGCAGGTCATTGCAGATTCCCTTGCAATAGGCAAGTCGGCGAAAGACATTGCTGTCACTCTCAGCCTTCACATTTCAACCGTTTATCGAGAAATAGAAAGAGGAAAGAACCCTGATACGAATAAATACGAACCGGAGTTCTCGGAAAACAAATACCAAAGCAATCTTGCCGATAAAGGCAAATCTCCTCGTTTGGAAGAAAACAAAGAAATGGCTTCGGTCATTTCCGAGCTTATTCTAAAAGAAGGATTATCTCCTGAACAGGCAATTTTGCGGCTTAAAGAAGATGGCTATACAGAAGTGCCTACGAAAACTACCATATATACCGCAATAGACCGAGGCTTAATCCCGAACGTGACAAGAGAAAGTCTATATACGCGAAATGTAACAGTATTTTCGGATGGTATGATACATTTACCCAAATGGGTTCGCGAGAAGTTGAGCATCAATGACGGCGATAATCTTTTGGTAGAAGTCGATGATGATAAAGTGATTGTTAGAAAAGAAAATAAGTGAGAAAAATCAGTGCCTTATATGGGTGCTGATTTTTTATGTGCGATTATAGGCCTATTGAAAAGGCGCTTTCGGGCAGAGTTTGATTTGAGAAAATCAGGCTCCGCCTTTTTTGCGTTTTTGGTTCAAAAAAATTTTTTGAAATTATTTTTTGAAAACTATGCATATTTTTCGCGATTTTTGACGTTAGGTGAGGAAAGCAATTTCCGAGAACCTTGAAAATTGAATATACAGCACACAGGCACATTACCTGTAATCCGAGCCGTAAAGTGGGCGCGCCAAGATCTTCCGAAAGGAAAGGAGCGAGAAACACCTACACTTTGTTATTTGTCGGCAGACAAGAAGGCGATGACGCTTACAGGGGATAATGATACTTCCGTAATTCGCGGTCGGTCCATAATGAAGGGGCGAGGGTGGATTCCCATGGAGCTGCTTGCAACAGCCGCCTGTGTTGTTCCCTTTACATCCGGGGTGTCGAGGACAAATAGGATGTACGACCTAAGCGTATAAATGATGTTTATGCGCTTAGGTGGTTCAAAAGACAAATATAAAAGAAAGGAGCTTGAAAAAGTGAACTGTAGAGTAATTGCAATCGAAAATCAGAAAGGAGGTACGGGCAAATCTACTACGGCATTGAACCTCGGTGTCGGTCTTAAAATGAAAGGCAAAAAGGTTTTGCTTATTGACGCCGATCCGCAGGGTTCGCTTTCCATCAGTCTCGGAATCAAAAGACCGGACGAGTTAGATGTTTCCCTTGCAACTTTAATGAGTAAGGTAATCGATAACAAACCGTTTGATGATGACTACGGTATCATTCATTGTAACGAGGGTATCGACCTCATGCCCTGTAATGTGGAACTGTCAGGCATTGAAAGTTATCTCTTTACGGTAATGAGCCGCGAGTGCATTATGAGAACCTATGTCAATCAGGTTAAAAAGAATTATGATTACATTCTTATTGATTGCACCCCGTCGCTCGGGCTTCTGCCGATTAACGCTTTTGTTGCGGCGGACAGTATTATCGTAGAACGCGAAAAGGTTATTGCTCAACTTGTTACAAAGACATTTATCGTCCCGAAGAAACAATCGGTATCGGATTTCTTGACGGAATGGCTTGAAACGGATATAAAGGTTCGGACAACAGCCAACACTTATTTCTCCTACAAAAATGCCATTAAGAATCATATTCTGCCCATCTTGGGAAAGATGTATCTAACCGAACTGATGCGCGTACATATCAAAAATATGTATATAACTGTTGCTGAAAAATCGCATAGAATGGCTCAAATCGTCAAAAATATAATGAACACCTCTATGCGATATGCAGTGAATAAGGGTTTGATAACAGATAATCCCGCCACGGATGTACCGCTGCCTAAGTGCGTTGCACAAAAAGCTTATCACACACGAACCATTAAGGAAAGCAATACATTAAACTTAGAGCAAATAGTCATACTGATAAACGCAAGCAGAGGAACAGGGATTTATATGCAGGTGCTTTTTGCTGTGCTTATGGGTTTACGCAGAGGCGAAATAAACGGTCTTAAATATGGGGATATTGATTTTATAAGACAAAAGCTCCATGTATCGAGACAATTAGGCAGAGCCGCCAATTCTGACGATATTGTTTTTGCCCCTAAGACAAGAACAAAGCAGGAAATAAAACTGAAAACGCTATCAAGCGATAGAATTCTGGATATTCCCGACTTTGTTTTTGAAGAAATATTAAAATCACGGGAGCAATACGAAAGGAACAGAAGCAGGCAAAGTAAAACCTTTCAAGACCTTGATTATATTTGCTGTTCGAGCTACGGACGCCCACGCAGTATGCAGTATCATTTCAAACCTTTTAAGGAGATTTTGCAAAAAAACGGTTTGCCGGATATACGGTGGCACGATTTGCGGCATAGTTATGCGACACTACTTATGAAGAATGACTTTAACTTAAAAGCAATTTCCAAGATACTCGGTCACGCAAAGGAAATAGTGACAGCAGATATTTATGTAGATAATCAGGAAATCATCGCTGACGGGGTAGGCGAACTCAAGGAATATATGGACGATGTTGTGCCGAAAAAGCCGGTTGATTTTGACGATAATGAAAGGGTGTTTGATTACAGCGATTTTGATGTAACCGCTGCTTTTGACAGCTTAACATTATAGCCTTCCTTGAGGGGCAGCACGGCAAATGCTGCCTCTGCTGTATTTACAATTCGTTTTTTTTATGCTATAATGAATTGATAAGCATTATATAGCTTTGCGATGTGTTATGGACTTTGAGTTCACCCCCGAATCCGCGAAATTGTGACCAAAATTCGTGTAATTGAGTATAAGGCAGATTTTAGGGGTTATTTCAGAGAATTTCTTACACGAATTTTCATTTGAAATCTGGCCTATATTGATTGTATTGAGAGGGTGAGAATGTGCCGGACAAATTTATTTTACATTCCAAATTTCAACCTACCGGAGATCAACCGGAAGCGATAGAAAAACTTACAAAAGGCGTTGAAAACGGCTTAAAAGAGCAGGTTTTGCTGGGCGTCACCGGTTCGGGCAAGACCTTTACAATGGCGAATATAATAGCAAATGTCAACCGCCCCACGCTGGTTTTGGCGCACAATAAAACCCTTGCCGCACAGCTGTGCTCGGAGTTTCGGGAATTTTTTCCCGAAAACGCTGTTGAATATTTTGTTTCCTATTACGATTACTACCAGCCCGAGGCGTATATACCGGGCAGCGACACCTACATTGAAAAGGACTCGGCTATAAACGACGAAATAGACAAGCTGCGCCATTCCGCAACCTGCGCGCTGTCGGAGCGCAGAGACGTTATAATAGTGGCGAGCGTTTCCTGTATTTACTCCTTGGGCAGCCCTATTGACTATAAAAATATGGTAATTTCCCTCAGAACAGGTATGGAAAAGAGCCGCGACGAGCTTTTGCGCAAGTTGGTGGATTTGCAGTACGAGCGGAACGACGTAAATTTTATACGCAATAAGTTCAGGGTGCGGGGAGACACGGTGGAAATATTCCCCGCAAACTCACAGGAAAACGCCGTAAGGGTTGAATTTTTCGGGGATGAAATTGACCGAATAAGCGAGATAAACACGGTTACGGGCGAGGTTAAGGCAATACTTTCGCACGTGGCAATATACCCTGCCTCGCACTATATTGTGCCGCACGATAAGCTTGAAGAGGCGCTTAAAGAGATAAACGAGGAAATGGAAGAGCGCGTAAAATTCTTCACCGAGAACGGGCAGCTGATAGAAGCGCAGCGAATACGCCAGCGAACCGAATACGATATTGAAATGTTAAGGGAAATAGGCACATGCAAGGGGGTTGAAAACTATTCCCGCGTGCTTTCGCGCAGAGCGCCCGGCAGCGTGCCCTCCACATTGCTTGATTATTTCCCCGATGATTATTTGCTTTTTGTGGATGAATCGCACGTAACGCTGCCGCAGGTGCGCGGAATGTACGGCGGCGACAGGGCGCGAAAGGAAAACCTTGTGCAGTACGGTTTCCGCCTGCCCTCGGCATTTGATAACCGTCCGCTTAATTTTGAGGAATTTTACAGTCATGTAAACCAGGCAATATTCGTATCGGCAACGCCCGGTCAGTTTGAAAAGGACCACGCGGCGCAAATAGCCGAGCAGGTAATAAGACCCACGGGGCTGCTTGATCCGAAAATCTCCGTCCGCCCGACAGAGGGGCAAATTGACGACCTTGTTTCGGAAATAAATATACGCACCGCCAAAAAGCAGCGCGTACTTATAACCACCCTTACAAAGAAGATGGCGGAGGATCTGACCGAGTACCTGAACGACCTCGGTATAAAGGTGCGGTATATGCACTATGATATTGACACAATGGAGCGTATGGAGATAATACGCGATCTGCGCCTCGGCGAGTTTGACGTGCTTGTGGGCATTAACCTTTTGCGCGAGGGGCTTGATATTCCCGAGGTTTCCTTGGTGGCTATACTCGACGCGGATAAGGAGGGCTTTTTGCGCAGCGAAACCTCGCTTGTGCAGACAATAGGCAGAGCCGCCAGAAACGCCGAGGGAGAGGTTATTATGTACGCCGACAGCGTGACCGACTCTATGGAGCGCGCAATAAGCGAGACCGAGCGCCGCCGCGATATTCAAAGCCGCTACAACGCCGAGCACGGCATAACGCCGAAGACCGTTATTAAGGACGTGCGCGATATAATAGAAATAGGGCAAAAGGTTAAAAACGAAAAGCCGATTTCTAAAATGTCAAGGCTTGAAAAAGAGACGGAAATTAAGCGCCTGACCGCCGAAATGAAACAGGCGGCGAAAATACTTGAATTTGAGCACGCGGCATATTTAAGAGATAAAATAAATAAGCTGCGCGAGGGTAAGTGAAGCTTATAACCGACAAATCGGGGTTTGCGGCGGAAAAATTATTGAAATAATAAATTTTTCCTTAAAGCGGCAAGGTCGGCGGAATTTATTCTTCCGTCCCCCGAAACGTCAAGGCACGCCGACGGCACAACATTATTAAGCGGGTCGGCAAAGAATTTTTTTAGGCAAATTAAGTCCAATATATTTACATCTCTGTCGTCGTTAATATCACCCCTTATTATTTCCGAAGTAACAACGGTTAAGGCATAGCTTACCGCCCCTGCGGGCGATTCGTCCGAAGCCGCCGTTCTGCGGTAAAATTTATACTCGGTGTTTGGGTTAAGCCCCGTAAATATATTACTGCTCTGCCATTCGCCGTCATTCAACCTGTATTCGTAACCGTCAATATGCTTTAGTGTAACCGTGCAAGCGGTCTTTTTTAAAAGCTCCGGCGCCGTCGGCGCTTCACCCGGTATTCCCGCCGAATTAAAATGTATATTGGCTTTTTTCAGAGCGTCATTATTCGGAAGAATTGTAACTGCGTTCCATTCTTCCTCGCTGCCTTCATAATAAATGTTTTCAATATTGTCGGTATACAAGAACGCTCCGTTACATATTGCTTTTAAACTTTTTGAAAAAAATAAATTTTTAAGTGAATAACAATCCCCAAAGGCGCGATCGCCTATACACATTACACCATCTGGTATGGTTATACTTTCAAGCAAATTGCAATTGTAAAAAGCATAATCATCTATACTTGTTACATTGTCTGGTAAAGATATGCTTTTGAGCGAGCTGCAACCGGAAAATGCGGAATGACCTATATTCACTACACCGTTTGGTATTGTTATATTTTCAAGTGAACTGCAGCCGTAAAAGGCTCCGCTACTTATATTCACTACACCGTTTGGTATTGTTATTTTTTTAAGTGAACTGCAATAAATAAATGCACAATAACCTATACTCATTACACTCTCAGGTAGGGTTATGCTTTCAAGTGAACTGCACTCGCCAAAGGTATTATCGGATATATCCGTGACACCATTGGGTATAATAATGCTTTTAAGCGAAACACAATCGCAAAAGGCATTACTGTATATGCTCGTAACACTGCTTGGTATAATTATGTTTTCAAGCGAACCACAAAAGGAAAAAGTGTCTTGGGCTATACTCGTTATACCGTTTGGTATTGTTATATTTTTAAGTGAAATGCAACCGGAAAAAGCGGAATCACCTATATTCACTACACTGTCTGGTATAATCATACTTTCAAGCGAGCTACAATTAGTGAAGGCATACCTATCAATAATTGTAATGTTGTTTGGTACGGTTATAATTTTAAGCGAACTGCAACCAAAAAATGCGTATGAGCCTATATGTACTACGCTGCCGTCAGACGGAATAATGCTTTTATTACTTCCGAATATAAGCTGTTTTTCGGCAGTTTGAATAATACAGTTACCCGAGCTGTGATAAATCGGGTTTCCCGGCTCTATTTCAATACTTTCTAAAGAAACATAATTTATGTCGCCAGAATATTGCGGTCCATAAATCATAGTCACGCTTTTGGGTATATAAATACTTTTAATATTTTTATCCGATACAATATCCAAATAACGAATAGTTGTAACCGGATAACCCGCTATTTCAGATGGGATAATAACCTCTGCCGGTTCACTGCCGTCATATTCGTATCCTGTTATTGTGATTGTACCGTAGCTAATCTGATAAGTGAAATTTTCAAATTTTCCGGTTTCCGTTTCCGCATTCGCAGTTAAAGTGTTGAATGGAATAACGGATAAGAGCAAAGCAACGGATAATATGAACGTAAATATTTTTTTCATTTTTCTGTCTCCTTACACAGTGCGGTTATTGCGTTAAGCCGCTTTTTATTTAAAACACGCTCGGCGGTATGTCTGGCGGATAGTTTTTGCAAACATTCTTCTAAATCTGCCTTATTATAAGTGCCGAGCAGCTCGCATTTACGGTATGCGCCTATATCTATTTTATCCTGTCCGGCGTCGGTTTCAGGCTCGCCCTTTATACGGTATAAACGCCGCTCATCCGAATAGGGTATAACCACCCATACCAAATCGCCTTTTTCCATGCCGCCTAATGCGTTGACGGCGCAGGCAAAGCCGCGGTGCTCTTTGCTGCCTTTGGGATACCGAAGCTCTCCCGATTTGCAAAAAGCAGACCAGTCGGCGCTGCCGCCTTCCTCAGCCCAACCTATGACAATACAATCATTATCAATGCAATATTTGACCTTTTCACTTGTTTTGTCGACAGGATGGGCTAATCTGTCGCGATTATCCTTTAAATTAACACACCAAACAGTCATTTTTAATCCCCTTTCAATTTCTACATTCCTTTGCGGCACTAACTGCATTATGCAGCTTTAATAAATTAGGCTTATGTCAAAAAGTGTACTTTTTGATATAAGCCCAAATTGAAAAAAGTATTTTTTATTTTTATACAAAAAGGATAATTATGGAAAACTAAGTCTTGAAATTAGGGCATTTTTATGATAAAATCAGCATATAAACCGGGAGTTCAAAAGGTACACCTTTTGAACTCCCGGTTTTACTTTCTTATAATCTTTAATTCCCGTCGGCGGCGGTAAAATGTGCTCCTGCTCATACCGCATTTTTCAAGTGCGGTATGGGTGGAAATAAGCCCCTTATTCCACTGCTTTGCCACTCTTACAAAGCTTTCGGGTATCGGCACTTCGGGTCTGCCGAAGCGCACTCCGCGCGTCTTTGCGGCGGCAATGCCCTCCGACTGCCGCTTTTTAATGTTTTCGCGCTCACTCTGCGCAACAAATGAAAGTATTTGCAATACAAGGTCGGCAATAAACGTTCCCATTAAATCCTTGCCGCTGCGCGTGTCTAAAAGCGGCATATCAATAACGCAAATATCAACGCCTATTCCTTTAGTGAGTATTCGCCACTGGTTTTGAATTTCCTCGTAATTGCGCCCTAAGCGGTCAATGCTTAAAATATAAAGCAGATCGCCCGCTTTCAGCCTTTTAAGCATTTTTTTATACTGCGGTCTTTCAAAATCCTTGCCTGACTGCTTATCTATGTAAATATTGCCCGCTGACACGCGCCTTTCATTCATAACAATAAGCTGTCTTTCTTCGTTTTGGTCTGTGCTTGATACTCGCACATATCCGTATTCGGTCATAAAAAATCATCCCCCTGCCTATATAATACAGGGAGATGACTTGATATTAAAATGTAAACATTATAATATGAGGATATTTTAAAATTGATACCGGTTATTTACAAATTGAATTTTTTGTAGCTGCTCTTTTCTTTCTTTGGCTGTTAACACAAAGAGATGAGTTTTCGGTTTGTATATAGGCTTCCTTGTGTAAAGGGAGCTGTCAGCCGTATGGCTGACTGAGGGATTGTTACAAACTAGATATTAGATAGTAGATGGTAGATATTAGACAAATACCCTTCAGTCTCGTTTTACTCGACAGCTCCCCTCTGTTTGCTTACGCAAAAGAAGGGAGCCTATTTATTCCCGCAAACGCCGATGTTACGGCGTAGGCTCGCTGAAAAGCCCGATATGCGGCGGGTAATAGCTCCAACGCACAAACAGCACTGTAAATATGCCCGCTATAATTGCCGAAGTATAAATTGCAGCATTGCTTTGCAGGCAGCCGCACTTAATAATTGCGTATTTTATAAGCAGCATTACAAGCACGCCAATAAAGAATGAAATCACATTTAAAAACGGTATATCATAGCCGATAATGCCTGTATAGGTGTAAAAGAACATAACTATCGAAAGCATACCGCCGAAAATGCCCGTAACAGCCGCGGGAATATAATTCCGGGGTTTGTTCTTCATTATAAGGTATTCTATAACCGAATAAATAAGAGCAGGGAAGAAGATTAGCTTTAAATGCTCCCATGTGCTTTCATTTACGGGAAAGAAAAAGCCGATAAAATGATTGTCGCCCGTCCAATCGTACACAAAGTGCCACAGTGTGCCCACAGCGCCCACTATAATAAATTCAAGCACGGCGTTTAATTTTTTCATATAATTATCACCCATAACATATTATGAGGATAATTATGCCGATTATTCCGCAATTACGGCTATTAAAAGCAGCAAAAAGCCGAAAACGCAAAGTAAAAGGTTTCCCGCCTTGCGCCAAAAAAGATACCAATCGCTCGGCTCGGCGTTTTCAGAGTCTGATATTGTAAAGCTTAAACGAATTTTTTCAGGCTCTATAATAAAAGTTGGGGTAACCAAGTAGAGCCTGCAAAGAAACAAGAAAAAAGTAGAGCATATTTGGAGAGAATCCGTTAAAATGGAAATGAGTAGATACCATAAACGGAGGCTCCAATATGCTCTATAATCATTTTACAGAAGAATTGCTCGGATTGCAAGGGGTAAAAATAACAAATGTTGAAAAAGAAGAAAATAATTTAATTATTTATCTTGAAATTGAAA
>CAKSQS010000070.1 GCA_934486705.1 uncultured Eubacteriales bacterium | reverse complement strand
GGAGCGCAGATATACACGCACTTCATCATTCGTCGTCATCCTTTCGGGATTTAATACGGATAATGCCTGCGGATATAACCCCGCCGAGCGCAACGGCGGCAAGACCTATCCAAAAGCCGAGCTTTGAGCTATCCCCCGTTTTCGGCGCGGGAATATACGGCGCAGGCGGCACGGTAAGCGTTACGGTTTGATCTGTATCATCAATATCCGCATGAACCGCAAGCTCCTCTCCGTCACAGTACAAGGCTTCAAAAACCACTATATCCGTTTGACGGTTTATGCACCTGCCGTCAAATGTATAGCGGACGATTACTTCTCCCTCCGCTTTTTCGGGTGTAAAGGTTATTTCGGCAGTAATTTCTTTCCCGTTCACAAGCAGCGCCGCGCCGATGGATTTATCCATAAGTATGCCCTTCACGGTATATTCCCTGCCCGGTATAAGGTGGTTATAATATACAGTATCTTCAATCGTAATTACGCCGTCCGTTACTGCGGTTTTCTCACCGTTTACGGCGGCCTTTGTCCGTATTTTCGGGACGCGGTTATTTACAACCTTAATTTCTATTTCCTGTCCGTTCTTATTTATTAAAACGGAATAAATTTCATCGTTCTGCAAATATCCGTTTGCGGGTTTAAGCTCCTTAATTATCCAACTGCCGTAAGGAACGCTGCCGAATGTAAAAATACCGTCCTTGTCGGATTCGGCAGTTAAAATTGCATTTTCTGTTGTAAACTCGGTTGCATTACTTTGGAAAAGCCCGAATAATGCGCCCGCAATTATACTTTTGGTTTCACAGTCAATTTTCAGTCCCTTGACCGAACCGTAGAGGATATTGTTTTTAATGACTTCGCCGCCGTTCACCTTAATTTTTACAAGCGTGGTTTTCTGCCCTGCATATTCAAACGAAACAGGATATTTTTCATCCGACAGAATATATTTCTCGTCTGTCGCAATTTCCTTTACATAGAGTCTTGCGCCTACGGGAATATCTGTTTTAAAGGTCAGCTTGCCGTTCTCATCACAGCCTGCGGTTTCAAGCAGACCGTTTTTCGGGATAACCGAGCCGTCCGCCGCGGTCATTTCCTCTGCCGCATACAGTCCGAACTGCACCGAGAGAATTTCGCCGTTTTCTCCTATGCCGAAAGCGCTGTCTTTTTCAAGCAGCTTTTCAAGTGAAAGCATTGCCTTTTGGCGCTCGTTATATAATTCTATCGCTGTTTCGGTCACCACGACGGTTTCTCCCGCATAGGTCAACTCTACGGTTTTGGGAGTGCTGTCAAACACCATACCGTAAGGCGCCTTTATTTCTCTGACGGTGTATTTTCCGAGATAGAGCGGTTTGCTTTCAGCATTGCCTTTTTTATCTGTTGTAACAGTATCTACCGCCGTTCCCTTTGCATAACGGAGAGTGCCATCCGGCGTAATAATATCCTCGGCGGCGGTAATTTCATAAACCGCACCCGCAAGTTTTTTGTTTGTAAATACAACGCTGTATATGCCGTCTGTTTCCGAAACAGAAGAAAAAATTTCACCGCTTTTAGAGAGTTTAATAATACCTTTCTGCGGCATATTGCGCTTTTCAACGGTTACTACCGTTTTACTGCCGTCAATTTTAAATGCCACAGGCTCGGTGTTCAGCACATACCCGTATGCCGTGCATTGCTCTGTAATTTCGTAATTACCGTAGGGAAGCTTTTCGGGCAGCATAAGCTTGCCTGTAATGTCCGTATAATAGGTATCTATATCCGCAGGCGTCGGATAGGTTATATGCTGCACAACAAATTTGCCCGTATCGGTATTCCTTACTTTAAAGCCGATACCCGCCGCAGGGATTATCTTTCCTGTTTCCGCGTCCTTTTTTACTATCTCTACCGCTGACTTAAATACCGCGTTATTTATTAAAAAGCGGTAGGTTTCGCCGTCCTCACGGATAAACACATTAAAGGGAGCTATATGCTCTCTGCCGCTTTGCCCTTTAGTCTGCTTTACGGTATATTCGCCGTAAGGCAGGGCTTTGGTTTCGGCAAAGCCGTTTTTATCGCAAACAAGTATATCCCGTTCGGTTTCTTTAGCGCTCGCATAACTGCGCGCAGACCTTAAAAACACCTCAAATTCCGCGCCCTTTTCCGGTGTTTCTATTTTGGTGCTGCCGTCGTCCGAATGCTTTATTATTGCAATTCTGCCCTTTTTAACCGTTTCCTTAATATTTAAGTAAATGCTGTTATACTCGGCGGTATAATTTTTCGGCTCTGCGCCTATGTGTTCGCTGCCATTGGTTACGAGATAACCCTCGCCCGCCGAAAGCTCTTTAAGCGACCAATCGTTTCCGCAGACATAGTATTTGGTGGTAAAACTGCCGTCCGCGTCGGTCGTATAGGTATCTATAAGCTGATTACCTTTATATATACCGTACTCAGCCCCCGCAAGCGATGCGTTTCCCTGTGCCGCGCCCTGCTCGGCGTCTGCTTTTATTACGGTTAACTTAAACTTTTTAAGCGTGTTATTAAAACTGACGGTTGCCGTCTGTCCGCTTGCAACGGTAATGTGCTGCGCCTCGCGCTCTGCATATTCCTCCGGTGTTTCTTCCGTTACGGTATATTCGCCCGGCGCTAAGTTATCCGCCGTAATACTGCCGCCGTTTGCAGTTTTAACCGTTTTGTCTACGCCGTTCCCTTTAATGCGGAATGTAATGCCGTCTACCCTGCCGTCCTCGCTTGTTTTCACTATTTTTATGTTTCCCGTGCTTACCCGCAGTCTTAAAAACGCGGTTACCGGATCTCTTACCGTTGCGGCGTAGGTTGCAAGATCCTGCTGTCCCACGCCCGGCTTTACTATACCGTCGCCCCATACTATAATACCTTTTCTGCCACCTGTGTTTTTTACGCCCGTTACCGTAACCGTACCTTTGGGCGCTGCCGTGCCGCTTACCGTAAGGGTATTGCCTGCAACGCGGCAGGTGTAACCGTTATCCGCCGAAAAGCTGAATCTTTGCAGGATATTGTTTGTATCCGTAAATGTTGCGGTATACTGTGAGCCGTCCCATTTAAGCTCCCTTGTTTCCCCGCCTGACGGAGTTTTACTGCAAAAGCTCGGCGTTGTCGTATGGGTTTTTACTCCCGCCACAATATTATTGTAGTGCGACATTATTCTGCTTTTCATAGGATGCTCCGCCCCTATTTTATCCAGAATTGCATTGCAGCCGACAGGCGTTATATGATTAAAATCGCTGTCCCTTTCCCCTGCCACGGTTTCCCATATAAGGAGTTGGGTTGCGTAGTACAAAGAAAAGCTGTCCGCGTCCACCTCGTTTTGAGTGCGCCAGTTTATTGATACATTTCCCGTATAACCGTACTGCATTATCCTGCCTATAAATATCTTAATATCCGGCACGGTGATAGTGTGGTTATATTCGGGCGGGAAATTATCCCAATAGCTTTCATCGCGGCTTGTGAGCTTATATTTATTCTCTATAGGCGTTCCCGGTTCAATGCAATAGCAGGCAGGTCCGCTGTATGAGCCTATAGTGAATACCGTGTTGTATTTAGCCTCATCCGAAAACCATCCGTTCATATGTTTGAGCTTCCCGTGACCCCATTTATCGCTGTAATTCACATCTCCCCTGCGCGGAAAAGCCAACTGGTAATTCTCGACCTGCTCGCCTGCCGCAAAAGCGGAAAATCCGCCGAGCATACCCGTGCATAAAATGACCGCCATAATGACGGACAAAATTCTTTTAAAAATATCTTTTTTCATGAAATCTACCTCCAAATAAAAAAGCATCCGATCTTTTCTAATCGGATGCTTAAAATTGTAATTTAAACCTTATTATGCGTAGCCTATATATATTTCGTAATCTTTACCGTTTTCCTCTGCCCATATCCACACCGCGGTTATTTCGGGTAACCTTGCATATCTGTCTATATACCACTTAATATCCCGTTCGGTATATTTGCAGTTTTTGCCTGCAGCTATAGGGTTATCCCAACAGTATTTCGCCTGCGGGTCAAGCTTTAAGCCCGACTTTACCGCGTATTCCTGCGCCGATTTAATATAGTAATCTATATTAAACTCCGGCTCTTGCTTTTCGGGTTCGGATGATTCGCTCGGCTTCTGTATTTCTTCCGGCTTACTTTCCGGCTCTGTCGGGGCGGGCGGTTTTTCGCTTTCGGTCTTACGGGTTTCCGGCTCTGTCGGTGTTTTTGAATTTTCCGAATTAGCAGGCTTATTATTGCTTTGCGTTATGCTTTCTGTGGAATTATTTCTATTGCTGCTCCCTGTCGGCGCGCTGCTTTCCGGTTTTTCCGTTATTTCCGCGGTTTTATTGCTTGATGCGTCGGCAGGAGGTTCTGCTATGTCGGATACCGTTTCGGTTATACTGCTTTCGGTATTTACCGGCACGCTGCTGATGTTATCTTTTTCTGCCCTGCACCCCGCAAGACCTAATGCAATTATTACCGCGATAACGGCAAGGATTATTTTATTCTTTAACATATTATCACCTCTACCTATACAATACAGATTTTTCACGGAAAGTCCAGAGAAATTTTTATTTTCCCCCGAAAAAGCTACATACTTTGCGTCGGGCTTTCGTCCTTGTCGGGCAATTCGTCCTCCGATTCCCCTAAAGCCTCACGGTAAGCGCCTATAACGGCGTCCTCGATGCTGTGCCTTGCCGAATCGGTTATGGCAAAGGCAATATCCGAATACTTGGTTTCGCCGCCCGAATTTTTGTATGTTCGAAAAGGCATTATTAAGAACATTCCGTTTTGACCGCTCGCGACGGCGATGCCCTTAACAACGAATTCACCGCCGATATTTATGCTCGCATATGCTTTGACCTTGGCGTCCTCACGGTCAATCATGCGGTCAATCTTTGCCGTGACCGAAAACTTGGGTTTTGATTGAGTTTTTGATTTCTTGGTTGCCATAATAAAATTCCTCCTGATTATAGATTTGTGTTTTTGTCTTTCTTTTCCGCCCATTTTACGGACAAATGCACAAGCGCCACGCGCTGCTGCTCGGCAGATAGGCTGTCGAGGAAATCTTCAAGCGTCATTTCGTTGTCCTTTTCCGTTTCCTTTGTGCCGGAGCAGTTATCGCATATCTTCTCACGCTTAACTGTTACGGTTCTGCCGTCCGGCGATTCGGTAAAGGACAGCACATCGTTATATGAAAACCCGACCCGCTGCCTTATTTCAAACGGAATAGTAATTCTTCCCCGCTTTCCGAGAATACGGTATAGCTTTGTCATATCAGTTTACCTCGCTTTCATCACAGTTATTATTGCAGGGGCAGCCCTCGCAGTCGCCGTCACAGTCGGTATCCGCAATGGGGCAGTTTTCGCAATCGTTATCGCAGACAAAATTCTTTATGTCGTCAAAATTCTGAATAACTATCTTATGCCCGTCCGCGTACATCTGCATCGGGTCGCCCTCATATATCCCGGCTTCGAGCAGCAGCTCTGCAGGCACGGGAATCATAACGGTTTCTTTGTCTTTTATCTTTTCATTCTGCATATAATGTTCTCCTTTAGTATTTTTTCGTAGTCAACAGGCTTGTTTATAGAGTCAAACAGCGTCAGTTGATAGGGCTTCTGCCGTTCCCGTTCAAACAGGTCATAGTTGGCTATAAGCAGTTCGGGGAATTCCTTGCCCGCCTCATATTTCTGCGCCATACTGTGAACGCGCTTGAAATCGAAAAAGCTATATTCCTTATATAACTCTCGGATTTCGGGGCAATCGTTATATGACAACAAAAATTTGCCTTTCATACCCGCAAGCGCGTGATAAAGCCTTATATGATCCTCCCAAGTGAAGCCGCAGTCGTACACATATTCGCTTGTATAATACGGTGGGTCGCAGTAAATAAATGTTGTGGGTCTGTCGTAGTGTTTTATAAGGGTTTCAAAGTCCTGATTTTCTATAACCACATTTTCGCACCGCTTTGCAAAGTCCTGCACAAGCGTAAAAAGCGTACGCAACGAAAACGGCTGACAGGCAAAGGATTTGCAACTGCTCGAATAGCTGTAACGAATGAGTTTTAAAAACATAACCGCACGGCGTAGGTCGTGGTCGTTCCTTGCCGCCGAATAAAGCGTCCGCACTTCTCTTGCAGTCACTTCGGGCAGCATTATTTCGGTCAGGTCAAGCTGCGCATTCAGGTAATCCTCTGTAAATTCCTCTTTCTCAAAAAACTTTTTAAGCACGGCAAAATCGTCGCGGGAATTAAGACTTAAAAACCCGAGTTCACGGATAAATTCCATCGGTCTGTCGCGCATACAGCGGAACAGATTGACAAGGTTATGGTTGTAATCGTTGAAAACCTCGAATTTATCCGGCGCAGGCTTTCCGAGTAACACAGCACCCGACCCTCCGAACGGCTCGACATAACGATCGCAGCCTATTGGGAACAGGGCGTAAAGGATATGCAGAATATTGGTTTTATTTCCTATCCAGGTTACGGGGGATTTTATTTTGATCACCTCACTTTGAGGCGGTCAACCGTTCCTAAAACAAAAAGCGGTATCTTTCGTTTCCGGAACGATTGATACCGCCTTTTTTATGTTTTTATTTATCTTTGTTTTCGAGCTTTGCTTTCAGTCTTCGTATCTCGCTTTCATAGTCGTTGTATCTGTTGATTATAAAGCATGACATTACCGTTAATGTCGTGCAACCGCCTGCAAGCAGACCGACTATAAGCATTGCAATTTTCATATTACATTCCTCCCATCTGCATGCTTTCGTCCTCATCGGGAAACAACTCGGCGGTTCGGATCGCGTCCTCGCCAAGTCCGCGTAGCAGGCTGTTGAAGTCCTCAATGTCACAGCAGGAGCGAATACCGTAATCTGCGCATAGATCTCTGTAATATCCGAGTTCCATATCATCTCTGTCCGTAAGGAGATTTTCATTCAGTTCGAGCCACGCCTTTTGCTTTTTCCAAAATACGCAAAGCGAGGTCGGGAAACCGCCTGTCTGGTCGCACTGAAAATCCGGAGAAGTATATACCTCGCCTGATTCGTAAAACTTTGCGGTTTTCTTTTTGAATTCGTCATAGGTCATAAGCTCATACCCATTCCTTCCGTCTGCATAGTTTCGTCCTGCGCTTCTTCCTCGGCAAACTCCGATGCTGTCATTGTTTCGCCCAGAAAGTTCGGCTCGGTGTCCTCGTCGAGCGGGATATATCCGCTTCTGCCGAAATCGAGGATATCCCGCATTAAAACAGTGCCGCCGTGATTAACTCTGACATTCGGCTCAATGGAACAGAAGTGGCCGCCGTCATTATTGTGGCGGAGGTCATATGCGTACAGCCCTTCGGGGATTTCTTCGGGCATAAGCCGTCCGTTACTGAACAGCGCTCTGCGACCAAGTATCTCAATGACATCTAACTTTTCCTCTGCTTTCGGCTCGTAATACTGCACGGGTTCATACAAATGTCCGTTTCGGGCGGAAACAACGCCGTAGTGAGTCTGCGCAGCCCCGAGGCGCTTCAGCAGATAGTTACCCTCGCTCAGTATAAACATCTTGTCGATCCATTTACTGTCAAGACGAGCGTCCATATGGCGCAACAGATATTTCTTAATGAAAATATCCGGATCGTCGGGTTCGTAATCAAATTCATAACAATCCAAGTTATGAGCCACATCCAGCGCGTCTTTAACGGTTTTTGCTTTTTCGGCTTCCAGCACGGCTTTGAATTTAATCCGGTTGGTTTCGCTCATGGTTGAAATACAGAGTGCAAGGACATTAAGGTTGTTAATTTCTTTCATGCCGCCAAGCGTTGCTATGTTGATCTGCGGAATTACCGAGTCAAGCCCCTGATATAAGCAATCGGCAATATTTTTTTCGTTAAATGTACCGGCATAACGGTTAAGAAGATCGGTTTCCATCGGCAGGTTCAGCCATATTGCTTTTTCTTCAAAATCATCCCCGTTATGTTCCCGCGTGCCAGACACAAGCACGCGGATAATAAAGTCGTTAGTTTGAGTTTCTTCATATGGCAATGTTACTCCGTCATACACCTCCGGCAACTCGTAATGCGTATTTTGAGCTGTGGGAACGGCGTCCAATATATAGGTACTGTTAACGAGGTCTTTAACGCTGACAGGTTTTTGGCTGTTGTTCGCCTCATTAACGATTTGCCTTGTAGCAGCGTAAAATACAGGTAATTTCTCATCGGGAAAAGAAGCAAGCCGCTTTATAAAAAAGTTCATCTCATCAATGCGGGCGTTGTCCAATCTGACTCTTTCAAGCCACGGCATTATATTGAATTCAAAAATTTTGATTTTAACCATATTTTCTCTGCCGACTGCGCGGAGTCTTTGCATAGCGTCTTTTATTTCATAGTCCTCCGCAGGCAGCCATAGTCCCGTTTGGTAAATCATTCCGGATGGGCTTGTAAAGGATAGAATAAGATTCATTCTTTTTATAATCATATTACATGCCTCCCATCTGCATGAATTCATCTTGGGTTTCTTCCTCGGCAAACTCCGATGCCGTCATTGTTTCACCCAAGAAACCCGGCTCGTCATACGGCACGGGCTTGAACAAATGCCCGTTTCGGGCGGAAATAACGCCGTAATCAGTCAGTGTTGCACCGAGGCGCTTCAACAATTCTTCACCCTCACACTGCGCATACAACTTGTCGAGCCATTTGCGGTCAAAGCGCGTATCCGTATTCTCAGACAGATATTCCTTGAAGAAGGTGTCGGCACTGTGGGATTCGGCGGAAAATTCATATCGGTGCAGATTTTGTGCCGCATTCAGTGCGTCATGAATGTTTGTCGTGTTTTCAGCATCCAAAATGGCTTTAAACTTAACCTGTTCAACTTCGCTCATGATGCTGATTTCTGCAGCAAGTTTATTGAGTGTTTGGACATCGCGCATGCTGTCAAACATTTCCGAAGTGATTTGCGGAATCACGGACTCAAAATCGTAGTACACGCAATCGCCGATGTCTGCTTCATCGAATGCCTTAGCATAACCCGAAAGTATGTCACTCGCCATTGGAAGGTTAAGCCATATAGCTCTATCAACAGGATCGCCTTTAATATGCTCCGGCGCACCCGATACAAGCAAATGGATAATAAAGTCATGTATTTCGGGTTCCTCATCCGGCAATGTCACGCCGTCATATACCTCCGGTCGCTCATACTGCACGGTGGGGATATACCGCCCTTCTTTGAATACGCCATTGTCGTTTTTCTGCTGTACTCTGCCGATTTGCTCGATGTTCAGAAACGGGAGCGCACTTTCGGGGATACCTTCGAGGTCCTGAAGCAGTCCGTTTTCAAAGGCAAACTGACCGAGTTCGAAAAGATCGTCCACATTGTGAATAACGGGAACGGTATCCAAGCCGTAGGTGCTGTTGATGAGGTCTTTATTATTGACGGGTTTTTCGTTTTCGTATGCATCGTCAAATATCTTTTCTGTCACGGCATAAACCACGAGCAGTTCCTCATTGTGAAGAGATTCCAGCCGCTTGGCAAGGAAGTTCAGCTCATCCAAGCTGAAAGTGTCCAAGCGGACAGCAAGTAATTCAGGCAGAATAACGCAGTCGAGGATACCGAATTTAACCGTGTTTTCTCTGCCGACCGCGCGCAGCTTCTGCATGGCGTCCTTTATTTCATAGTCCGCCGCAGGCAGCGACAAATCGGCATAATTAAAACCGCCGTAAATGGGATCCTCGGCGGATAGTTCAAGATTCATGTTTTTTCTGTTATATATCATTCTCTGTTTTCCTTTCTGCAATTTGCTCTTGGTAGATTCTCTTTATTACAGCACCGACAGCAGAAACGACTGGTACGCTCACGGCGTTGCCTGCCATTTTATAGAGCCGTCCGTCTTTAAGACCCGTTGCGGCAGCTTTATCGAATTGCTCATCCGTAAAGCCCTGCAAGCGCCAACACTCTCTCGGTGTGAGTTTCCGTACTCTGCCGTAGCGGAGAATGCCGTGTCTGTCCTGCACCGTAATGGTGAACATCGACTCGTTGGGTTCTTTAATCCAACGCCCTTGCTGACGAATCGTTTTTTTACCGGGCGTCACAACGGCTCTCGGCTCGTCCTCAATAAAGACGGCGGAATGTTCGCCTTTGCGGTTGCTGATGCCGCTGTCCTGTCGGGCGGTAATGCACCGAGCCGTTTCGGTGAGCTTAGGGTCAGCGTTCATATCTATAAAAAAATAGCCCTGCGTATTGCCGGGCATTACGGTATGAGCAATCTTTTTTCCTACCCGTCCCCGCCTTGTATTAAGAGTCAGATAGGAAAGCTCAATACTATCGCCGGGGTGTGCAAGCTGATAGCCGGATTTCGTATTTACCTTTATCGGCAGAGCTACATCGTAGAGTCCGGTTTTTCCTCCGAAGCCTCCGGCATCGCTTGTGAGAGTAATGCCGACTCCCTCATCAGAGTAAATTCGGGTTCCTTCCCTGCCACCGCGGAGTTGTATAAGAGACGCTGCATTTGCCTCGCTGAAAGAAAGTATCTCTCCGGCACATCTTTCTCTAAGATATCCGATAATATACACGCGCTTTCGGGATTGGGGAACTCCGAAATTCTTGCTGTTAAGAATCTGCCACGCGACATCGTACCCCAATTCATCCAACGCACCGAGGATTGTCGCAAAAGTCCTGCCTTTGTCATGCGAAAGCAATCCGGGAACATTTTCAAGCAGCAGAAAAGCAGGTCTTTTAACGGTGGCAATGCGGGCGATCTCAAAAAAGAGAGTGCCTCGGGTGTCATCTTGGAATCCTCGTCTGAGTCCCGCAATGCTGAAAGATTGGCAGGGAAAACCGCCGCAAATAAGGTCGATATCCGGCAGGGTGTATGGGTCGATTGTTCTTGCGTCTGCAAAATATAATTCTCCTTTCGTGGGGTACATGGCGTCATACGCCTGTTTTGCGTATTTATCTATTTCGCAGTAACCGACGCATTCAAAACCGCCGAGCCGTTCAAGCCCGGAACGAAAGCCGCCGATACCTGCGAACATATCTAAGTATTTGATCATTGGCATAGGTCATCCGACCGATTCCGTTATTTTTATGTTTTCCCCCGCTTTCCTTACATTGTCATACCGAATTCCTCGGATTCGTTTTCATCCTCGGTTTCCTCATCCATATCCTCGCTGCCGGCCTGTTCCTCGGCAAGTTCCTCATCGGTAAGCTTGCGGAAGGAGTCCTCGCCGGGGATGATGCCAAGCTGCCTGCCGTTATCGAATTTGCAGTGAATGGCAGACATATCATCCACTGTTATTACAGTGCCGCGCATATTGTCCTCAACAGGTCGGGGATCGTTGCCCATGTGCAGAAGCAGGATGCGCGTTCCTTTGGGGTAGAGTTCTTTGTATCGCTGTGCCTGTCTGTACAGGCGGTCATATTCGTTCA
>CAKSQS010000069.1 GCA_934486705.1 uncultured Eubacteriales bacterium | reverse complement strand
ACGAGAGGTTTTTATCTGTTTTCAAGAAAACATTTTCACGACTATTTTCTATCAGCCGACTGCAAATGGAGCGGTCTGATTTCATTATACATCATATAAACCTTATCAAGCTGTTTATCAATATGGTAGTGTCCGCAGTACCATATTTCGTAATCCAAGCTCCTTTCAAGCCTGCCGAGCCATTCCTCAGTTGAACGGTCAATATCGGGCTTGAATAATTTTTTGGATTTTGCTTTTTTAGGCTTTCGCTTTATTGCAGCATTTTGCTTTGTAGACATAAACATTTCGGTGGGAAGATAATCTATCGGGCAGGTATGCGTCATCATACCGTATATACTGTTGTTTTCCGCCGCAAGCCTTTCCTCCACACCTGCCTTTATCTCACCGCTCGGCATTTCATCCGCAAAAAAGGGTTTATTTTCTTCAATGCAGCGCATTTTATCCACACTGTGCGCACCGCCGACAACCATATATCTTTTTTCCTCAAATGTGTATATTTCACTGTCAATCGCAAAATAGATATTGGGATATTTCGGCTCGTAATAGACCTTGCCGCCGCAAAAGCTTCGTATACCGTATGTTCCAACATTCTGCGGGCGGTCCTCCTTATTGCCATGAATACAAAACAAGGTAATATTAAGGCTTGATATTTCTTCTTTAAGCTTATCGTCCCGCTTGTCACCGTAATAATTAAACCCCGCGTCGCCTAAAATAATCAAGACATCCTTGCGCCTTGTGTTCATAGCGCTGCAAAACCTTTTCACATCTGTAAAATTACGGTGCTTATCCCCCGTAATAAAATATTTTGCAGGGAATCCGTCATCGTAATAAGCGGCCGAATCTTCCTTTTGCCGCATTTGCGCCGCTATATACAGCAGTGCCGTCACCTCCGCGGTTAATATTCCCGAAAGCACGCCAAGTGCCGCGTTTAATAATCCTATAGGTGTAAATGTTAAAAGCGACACCGCACCGCCCGCCAGCGCCCCGGGGAAAACAATTTTTCTTAACGCTTTTGATATGCTTTTTTCATACGTATCAGTGCTAAGACAAATACACACAAAACCGATTGCCGCTAAAACCGAATCTGTAACTATAATTATTTCTCTCATTATAAGTTCTCCTTATTATTTTAAATTTTTTCAACATAATCAAGCGCTATCCAGCCTATTCCCGATTTAAGCTTTCCCCATTTCGAGGCGCCCGCACCGTTTTTTTCTTCCGTTATTGTATAAACGCCCCTATCGCGGATACACCCGACTATCGGGTAGCCTGTTCCGGCGCCTTTTCGGATATTAAGAGCCGACGCCGTAACCTTAACCCTGTAAGCGCCTGTTTCTTTTTTCAGGATTCTGAGATATTTAACGCTTATGGGGCTGCAAACGGAGTTTTTACCGTCGGCGGATTTATCAATTACGGCGCGTTCGCCGTTTACGCTTTTTACTATCCACTCCTTTGAAAGCATCCAATCAGGAACGCTTACGGTCATGTTGTAATAAACCGCGCCGGGAATGATTCTGACACTGTCGCCCGCCTTTATCGCGGCGGAATTTGCGGCATTATCTGCGGTCGGGGTGCTAACCTCGGCTACTGCCGGATTATATATAAACCCCAAGAATTTATAGTCGGCGCCCGCTCCCCAATTTTCATCATTTCCCTTTTTGCGCGTTTGGTTCCAAAAAGCCCTTGTGCCGTAGCCGCTTTCCGAGGTGTAAACTTCGTTTTCACTTATCACCCTTTCAACTATCGCCACATGACCTGCGCCGTCAGAGCCCACGAGGGTCTTACCCTTTTGCCATACCATACAGGCTCCGGGGCGCGGGCTCTGACCCATTTTGCACGAGCCTTTATACTGAATAAAATTTTCCGCGTTTACGGGCGCTAAATATTTGCAATATCCGTACCCGCCTATTTCATTGAATCTGCCGTAGGCGTAACCCACACAGTTTGAAAGCACATCGCAATCCTTATCCCTCGGGTAGCCCGCAATAGCATTGGAGTAACCGCCGCTTGCTTTTCGTATGTAGTATTTATTGCCCGCGCCCGGCTTGCTTGTCCTTGCGGTAAATGTCATTTTTGCCCTCCTCCTTTTTAACCGTCATATCATCATAATTAAAAGTGCTTTGCTTGGGAAAATCAGTTATTTCCTCAAGCCCGTTTTGTTTTCCTTTTTCCATTTTCTTCTCCTTTACTCATCCTTTCCCGACTGTATATACAGCTGGCTGACATACACGCTCGCCCCAGCCGCCAGTATCCCCTGCGTCACCGCGGTAAAAAATGCCAAAATATTTCCCTGCCGCTTTTAAGGCCGTTTGCCGCAAACACCCATAACGCCGCCAAAACAACCGAAATTACGCCGAGAAGCAGGGGTATGTATTTATCGGCTACCCTGCTTTTTTTAAGCCCGATTCCTATGATATACATAACCGGAACCAAAACAAGCAATTTAGGTTCGATATACAGCTGTAAATTCATTTTAATCTTCTCCTTTCCGTTAAATAATCAAGCCTATAATCGCGGAAATCAGTCCGCCCGCCATTGCCGCGATAATCGCCGTAACGATCTGCTGCATACGCACTCTCGGCTGACCCTCCATTTCTTCGATCTTCCGTTCGTGCCTTGCAAGATGCTCGTTTGTATGCTTAAGCTCGGTTGCAAGGGTCACAAGCGTTTCGTTCATTGAGCGTATTTCCGACTGCACCGCCTTTAGCTCCGATATTTCTTTTTCTATCGCATTGATTTTCTGCTCATGCCTTTCAAGCACAATTTGCGTTTCTTCCATTATCTCCCTCCTTTCGTTTTTTTACAGCTGCGGGAATATTTTACCGTATTACCCTGACGGAAAATGTCACGGTTAAACATTTATTTTCTTTGCGGCACGGAATAAGCCTCAATTATCATATCCAGTATTCCGAATTCTTTTTCATTCAGAATTATCACCGTTCCTTCGGCGGCTTTCCTCTTAATATTTTTTAAAAATTCCGTTTCTTCGGCACTCATATATTGCTTATCCCATCTGTAATTATCCATAACATATACCCCTCCGTCATACCGACCCGTTTTTGTTTCCAAGGGAATCAGATAGCCCAGCTCATCTATATCTCGCTTTACGGTTCTTACGGAAACTCCGAACCTTTCCGCCAATTCAGGCATGGTCGAGTATCTTACTCTGCAAAGATATTTCATCATCTCAATAATCCGTTCGGCAGTTCCCATAAGTCCCCTAAGCATGACAAGAATCCCTAAAGATTACCTGTCATGCCCGTATGTTTAACATCGTGCTATGTACGAAGCCGTTTCCTTTATTTAATTACTTTAACTGCCAGATGCGCCTTGCAGTTTTTACACTTTATAACAATATCCGCGCTCCCCGAATTTTCAGAGGATATTTTTTCTATCTTGAGCGATTTATCGGAATCACAAACCCTTTTATCACATATGGGACATTTAATTTGTTCCATACTTCCACCTCCCTTTTAACGGTTTGTTCGCAATCTTGCGAACAAATTGCCCGAAATATACGGCGGGTTTCCCCACCGTTAATCTTCCGTAATAAGCCCCAAATGAAGCATTCTTATCTGCGCCGCTCTGTATGAAACATTAAACGCCTCTGCAATATCGGAAATTATATCTCTGACCTTTCCTTTGTTAACATAAAAATTGTTAACAATATGTCTTCCTGTTATTCCGTATTTGCGCATGACACATCTTGCAAAGGAACAAAAAACATTTCCCGGCATTAACAGTGCAACCGCAAGGCTGTCAGCCTGCCATTCCATCCAGTCCGAATCATTATTTGTTTTTTGCCCGTAAAGTTCAACCTTGCGGCATGCTATAAATTCACGGGAGTTATTTTTGCGGTTCGCCGCAGAATTTGCGGCTTTCTTAAAATACTCGCCGTGCAAAATAAAATGCGCGCCCTCGTGGGTCTCGGTATATCTTCGCCGTGCGGTATTTTCTCTTACACACAGATGCTTGTTTATTAAAACCGTTCCGTAGGTTTCCCGCAATACCGTAGGCTTATACATTTCGTCATATGACGGTATTTCAACCTCGTCGCTCATTACTATCAGTCCCAAAACGGCGGAACTAAGTGTTCCTATATATTTTTGCTTGACTGTTAACCCCAGGCGGTCTTCCAAAAACTCCGCGGTATCAAGCGGTTTCGGAAGTATTAAATTTTGCGGAAAGAACTCTTTTAAAACATCTTCCGCGATATTTTCTATATCTTCCCTTGAAAGTATATACAGCCCGCTTTCCTTTTGAGGATAATTCAGCTTCACCCCTTTGCCCCTTTCATGATTTCTTTTGTTTTATAATTTTAATAAGCTCCGACCAGTCCTCATCCGTAAAATTGCGGTCTTTAGCTGTTCGCAAAGCCATTCTCGCCGACGGCAGCGAATCGATGTATGTATTAATGTCACTGTGCTGACCGTTCTTGCTGACGCCCGCAAGGTCATAAAAAGCGTTAATATCCTCTGAATCCTTGATTTCCAACGCTTTAACGAATTTTTCCAAAAATCTTTCGGGCGCTTTACGGTTGCCGTTTTCAATATCGCATAAATAAGCCGGCGATATTTCCACCTCCGCGGCAAAGGCTCGCATTGTTTTGCCGAGCTGTTCGCGCCTTTGCTTAACATACTCGCCGAACGGCAAGCTATTATTTTTCATTTTTCAGCATTCCCTTCAACTATTCAAGAAAACAAAATCGGTTTATTCCGTCACAGTCGATCCGTTTACTTGTTCGCTGATTTGTAAACATTATAACGCTTACAACACAGCTTGTCAATATTAAAATGATAATTTTTCCAAAAAATCGCCTTAAATATAATTTTAAAAAAGATAATACATCGGTCGTTTTTTTGCCGACCGATGTTGAATATTAAAGTACGAAAATCAAAAATAAGGCTTTGGAAAAGCTCTATCGCTTAAATCCCACTTCTCAACATTAAATGAAGCATCATCCGGTAATCGGTCAGCTTCGGTGCAGTTTTTAAAATAAACGTTCCCGTTTTTCCTGCCCAGCATTGACATTTTCATATTTTTACCGTTGCAGGTAATCATACCGTAAACATTTTCAAGCCCTAAATCTCCGGTAGCAACGCATTGGTCACCTGAAACAATACCGATAAATGTGTAAGGACCAAGCTGTGTTCTTTTTATCTCAAGGTTAACAAAAGCATTTTTTATATCACATCTGTAAGCAGAATTATAAATTCCACATAATCCGCCGGTATAGCTGCACCCTACATTCGCCTCGTCTATGCTGCCGATATAAACTATATCGGTTACATAAGAATCTGTAGGTTTACTGTTTCTGGAATTAAGTATGCCCGTAATTCCCCCGCAGGTGACGGTTTCCCCCTTAACGGCTATATTAACGGCAGAATATAACAGACTCATACGATAATAAGTACCCTTGTAATTTGCGTCAAATCCACCGACAATTCCGCCTGTCATTGCAAATACCAAGTCGTCGGACGATACGCTTATATTCCCCGTTGCCTTACATTCGCTTATTTCTATTCCCCTGTTTACGGCAAACATACTGCCCGCAACAGCGCCTACATACAAAGACTCCGCATTATTGCGTTTTGGAATTGATATGTTAATGTTTTCAAGCGTTATTCCTCTTATTACGGCGTCCTCCGCATAACCGAAGAATCCTACGCAAGCTTCATAACCGCGGACGTCTGTCATTTTATCCGTTAAGGACGTTATGGTCAAATTACTTATGGTATGACCGTTACCTATAAATTCACCCTTAAAGGCTCTCCCGCGAACCCCTATGGGAGTCCATTCAATTCCGGCCAAGTCTATATCTGCCTCAAGTGTGACCTGCTCTCCTGCATATGAATGTCCGCACATAACAGCGTTGGCAAACTGATTCAGATCATCTGCATTTGTAATTTTGTGTATATTTGTAAATCCCGTTTCCGGCAGCGCAGACTCCTCGGGCACCGGCTCGCGCTCAAAAATATCGGGATTTATCAGCGCATTGTCATTATCGGAAATTTCACTTTCCTCCGTAGTGTTTTCTGAATTACTGTTGCCTCCGGTTTCCTTTGGAGCTTCAGAAAAGCTTGCAGCCGCAACAGATGAAGGGGCTTCAGCATTTTCACTACTGCTTGCAGCCGCGGAAGAAAGCTGTGCTTCATTCTCAATTTGGGAAATGACTTTTTCTATTTGACCCTCGCTTAATCCCAAATCATAAACCGTGCATGAGCAAAGAAGCAGCATGGCTGACGCCATACTCACAACCGATATTAAGCCTTTTGATATTCGCATACATACAACACCTTTTAATATTATTTAAGGGAACCGAATAATATGCTGCACTTTATATACCTGAATTTTGCTTTAATATTATTATACACTATTCTTTTCCCAATTTCAACCAAAATGTTAGCAGAAAATACAATGGATGTTGTCGAATTGTGCAATCCCGTTCGCACATCGGTCTTTCGGTTAATAGCTTTATTGTGCCGGTGGAACTGCCGCAGCGGTCAGCTTTCGCCGACCGCTGTTTCTGTATAGGGATGTTTAATCGATTTAAATTTCGTTGATCATCCACCGACATTTTTGACCAATATACTATATAAATATAATCCGTTGCAGTCATCATTTAAAAATACACAGTGTTTATTTATCAATTAACCACCAATTTATTAAATAGGCAATTATTCCAAGCAAATGCAACCCGATAAATAGGTAACTTTCGCGGCTCTTTTTCCTAATTGCAGAAACCAAACAGAAAACACAAGTAAAAGCTATTGCGAACAACAAACCGATTATTAGTATCATATCGGAAGCAGTCGTTCGGTGCATCGGTAATGTTGCCTGCCGCATCATACATATAATTCTCACTTGTAACAATCTCGTCACACGCATTTTTTACCGTACGGCTTGTCACTCTGCTTAAATTATCATAAGTATAGCATATTTTGGTGCTGTTAGCAAGATGCTTTTCCTCGACTATTCTTGAAGAATTTTTATAGACATATTTTTGAAAACGATTAAAAAATCATATTGCATTTTCAAATCTTTTAAGGTCTCACAAAAAAGAACGGTCGGTTTCAAGCCGACCGTTCTCGTTAGAAAGGCGTTTTCAAAATGAAAATCCTCTTTAAATGTGGCATTATCCTCGAATAGTAACAGTGAAAATCGAATTTAAATATTTCATAATCTCGTATTCCAGTTGTTTCAATACGATAAACATTTGTTTTATACCTAGCTATTAGATTAGATGAAAACAAATTTGAATTGCCATCATAATCAATATCACCGTCAACAGTCTATCATACCTATGTATGACAAATGACTGTCTCTTTGAAATGATTATGACTCTCTTTTTGGGAGTCGAGCCGTTTCTATTGGACGACAGTCAGATAGAAACGGCTCGGAGACGCAGTCGGAGAGCCGAGATGAGCAGGGCATAATACCCCGCGTCAAAGAAGAATCAGTAAGAAATGAAGGTTCGTACACACCATTGACAGTGGGTGTATTTTCGTATATGGCAAAACAATCTAGTCGTAAACAATAGTGTTTTGCCATATGATAGGCAAAAATATCCGATAATGTAAAATATGCTCAAAAGAATGTTATAGTCAATAAAAACTAAATTAAAAATAAAAATTTTTTTAAATATGACAATAGTTGTCAGGGTTAAAGGATAAAATGTGCTTGCAGCTGCGAAAAACAAATATACATTATTTAAAAAGGAGATTAAAAATTATGGCATGCAGCAAGCAATACCAGTACATCTACATATGATCTTTTGGGCAATGTCACACGTCTTGCAGGCCCTCTCGGCGGGGCTACCAATTACACCTATGACGATATGGGAAGACTGACAAGCGAAAGCACCGTTTCGGGCGGAACCAAGAGTTATGAGTATAATGAACTGAATATTCGCAAGAAGATTACTAATGCACGCGGTCAGATTCGTCAGATTTTCCACGATGCCATGGGAAGGATTACAGGCTACACTTCTCCCGAGGGATCTGTAAGCTATACCTACGATGCAAACAGTAACGTACTAACTGTCACAGACAACCACGGTACGATTACAAGAACCTATGATGCGCTGAACCGTGTATCCAGTTACACCGATACCTACGGCAAGGTTATCCGTTACGAGTATGATGCCGTGGGCAATCTGTCCAAACTGATTTACCCCGACAATACAGCAGTAACCTATGCGTATGATGCCAACCGCAACCTTATCCGCGTCACCGACTGGGCAAACAGAGTGACAAGTTATACCTATGATGTCAATAACCGTGTTGTAGGCGTAACAAAGCCCGACGGAAGTGTGACTACCACCGTTTATGACAATAAGCAGAGAGTGACCTCTACCGTTGAAAGAACGTTGGGCGGTGTGGTGATTATTGGCTTTGAGTACACCTACGATGATCTGTCGAGAATTGTCGAGGAGAAACATCTTGCGAATAATACCAAAATGTGCTATACTTATGATAGCTTAAGCAGAGTCACTGCTAGAACTATCAAGAAGCTCAGCGACAACGCGGTAATCTCTACTGAAACTTTCACCTACGATGCGGCAGGCAATATCACCGATGCGCCCGACAGTTGCTTCCAGTATGATACCAACAACCGTTTGATTGTATTTAACGGAAACTCGGTGTCTTATGATATGGATGGCAATATGCTCAATAACGGTGTTCAGGGCTTCACCTACGATTCCGCAAACCGACTTATCACCGCAGGTGGTCATACCTACACATACAATGCGGAAGACGTGCGTATTCGTAATCTTTGCACAGAAGAGGATACTACCTATACCTACAATACCAACGCCAAACTCAGTATGCTTTTGATGAAGACAACTGACGGTGTGGTTACCAAGTACGTATGCGGCAAGGGGCTTATTGGTGAAGAAGTAAGCGGTGCCTTCAAGACCTACCATTTTGATTGCCGCGGCAGTACCATCGCCATTACCGACGCAGCTGGAAATGTTACAGATACTTTTGCATATGATACCTATGGTAAGATGCTTTCGCGAACAGGCACAAGTAAAGTGATCTTTGGCTACAACGGTCGTGATGGTGTCGTAACGGATGATAACGGGCTTATCTATATGAGAGCGCGTTATTACTCACCTGAGATGAAGCGATTCATCAATGCGGATATTATTGCAGGTGCCATTTCCAATGCAATTACTCTTAATCGTTACGCGTATGCAAACGGTAACCCAGTTTCCTTCATTGACCCGTTTGGCCTCTCAGCATGGAGCTGGTTAAAAGACAAGTATAACAAGGTTAAAAAGAAGGTTGTAGACACTTATAACGATGTGAAAGATTATGTTGTTGACACCTACAATGACGCGAAAAAAGCAGTTAGCAATGCATATCGTGAGACCAAAGAATGGGTGACCGACACCTACCAAGATGTGAAAGAGCGAGTCGTCAATACGTATAACGACGTAAAAGAAAAAGTCGTTGATACCTATCAAGATGTGAAAGAAGACGTTCAAAATGCTGCGGCATGGGTTGATAACAACATAGTTAAACCCGCAGGCGAAGCCATTGCTAGTGCTGGCAAACAGATTAAAGATGGGCTTACTACGGTTGCCAATGTAATTTCCGAAAATGTTGGTGCCAAAGTGAGTGCAGGCAAAGAAAAAACGACAGATACCAATTATTACTATTTTGCAACTGTAGAGGAAGGCGTCGGATATAGTAAAGATTTTGGGAACGAAAAACCAATTACCTTCTTTGCCTCCGCTGGAGAAAACTGGTGGGAATTTTGGGAATGGTCCGTAGGTGTTGATGTAAATTTCGACGGTTATGGCGCAGGTTTTTCCATTGGTGGAGAAAACTCCATAAGTGCCCATGCAGGAAATATTTCTCATGAAGTAAGCACAAACGCTCTTGGAAGAATCTCCCATAAAGTTGCATACGAAGTGGGAGACGGGTACGCATATACGAAATATTCCTTAAACGGGCCGGAAACCGCCGTTGCAGTTGTTGGTGTTGCCGCCGCTATATATTATGGTGGACTCGTGACACTTTCTGCTTTGGCCGCACTGGCTTCCGCGTGGGCTAACAGCGGAGCTCCGCTACCAGCATAAACTATTAATAATTTTGTGAGGTATATTATGTTTTCAAAAACAGTTGGCACTGTTACTTTTCATTTTGAACCCCTGTTAATTTTCGGTGGATTGATATTGCTTATTTTATTTGCACATTTAATCCGCTCTATCGTTACGGAGTTAGGGTTTCGGGATATCACAAAGAAACTCGTTACAGGTGACTACGATGGCATCATAAAAAGCGGTGAGAAATTGTTGCAGATGTATCAAAAATATAATGTGAGACTCTCTACCAGACAGATTATATCAAAGATAGAGTATCTGAATTTTTCTCTTGCAATTTCATATTTTGCCAGGTCTGATGACGATCAGTTTCTATCGCATATCAATGAAATGAATTCAAGTTTCGATATTAAAGAGTTTTGGTTATCATTATTCTATTTAAGAAAAAACGACTTCGAAACTGCATCTGCGCATTATGTCCAGATTGCATCCGATGATAGCACACAAGTATACAAAACGTTTTTAAGCTCTTTCGAAGCTTACAAACAAGGTGATAATGACACTGCAAAATCAAAAATAATTGGGGTAATCGACCAACTGAAACATCCTATACTAAAGCAAATTGCCGACTCAATAATAAAAAACTAGTTTGTTTCAGCCGCACTTTCGTGTGCGGCTGTTTTTATTTGATACCCTCAAGTTTATCCAAAATAGGAAAATGAATTATTTGGGTTAAAGATAGATAGGTATAATGATAACTTCAATTTTGTTGTTTGATAGAAAAATTGATATAATATTTTATTGAGGCTCATGTAAAACTTTTTTGAAAGATGTCAAAAACTAAAGTTCACAAAATGTTTACAATGACCAAAAATGACCACTTTTCGTCATCTAACGCGCTTTAACGTTAAATAATCGCGAATAATCGCATTTCTCGCGATTTGACAAATCAGTTTTAAAACTGTATAATAAGTGTGAGCTTTAAAATAATGAAGGAGTTATTCAAATAATACATTAAACCCAGAAGGTTAAGTGTATTGGTGTGCTCTTTCGTAAAGCTTACGATAAATCAAACAAAGACACTTATCTTTCGTGATAGGTGTCTTTCTTTGTTTTATGGTGTTTTTGTTTCCTCTAAATGAGGTTCAAATATATTCCCGTCGATACGTTCGAAAATTGGGGTGTGACGGAGTTATGAAGGAGAGTTTTAAATTTTTGTGATTGACATATGGGAAGTTAGTTGCACCAATGGTTTGGTGCCGAGTACAGCAGTCTGAATTCTGCGACGGACTGAGAATCACTAACAGAAAACCTTGAGGTTAGGTTTTAACTTCATCAGTCGATGCTCTAAGGCTGATTATCCGTATGACCGAAGAAGTGGAAATACGGAACTAAAGAGCTATCACTGTTTCGGCAGCGGACAGGGTGATATATGGTAGATAGGCGACACATTTTTAATCGACCTATTACGTTGCTTTTCTCTTGGCCAAAATGTAGAATATGTATCAAGAGAAATAGGTTACAGCCGCATGAGCATATATAAATGGTATCGGCAATATAAAAAG
>CAKSQS010000068.1 GCA_934486705.1 uncultured Eubacteriales bacterium | reverse complement strand
CGACAAGACTGTTTTCAAAGGAATTTGTATTAAGTGAGGCGGTCAAGGCTTATGACGGCACTTCGGAGTCTATCAACCGAAGCTTTGAGTTTACAGAAAAATATATATTAAAAAAATGCAACCGAGAGGAAACATATCTTTTCGGTTGCATTATTATTTACACGTCTAAAGACACCAAAAACGCTCAACAACCGCCTTTCGGCGGTTGTTGAGCTATGATATTAAATATCAGTCTTTCTTAAAGAAATTGATTACGTCGCTGTAGCTCTCGTCATCATCGGCAGAGGTATTTCCGAGGAGAGAAGCCAAATCGTTGTTCTTTTCCTCTTTCTTATCGTCGCCGAGACCTGTTGCAACAACGGTAACGCGGATAGTGTCTTCAAGAGTATCATCAAGCTGAGCGCCCCAGATAATGGTAGCGTCCGGGTGAGCCATATCGGAAATGATGGAAGAAGCAAGCTCAACCTCTTCAAGACCGATATCATCAGAACCGGTAATGCTGATGATTACGCCGCGCGCATTTTCCATAGAGGTTTCAATAAGCGGGCTGCTGATAGCTGCGCGCGCTGCCTGCTCAGCCTTGTCGCGGCCGGTAGCAACGCCCACGCCCATGTGAGCATAGCCGGCGTCGGACATAATGGACTTAACGTCAGCAAAGTCAAGGTTAACAAGCGCGGTAACGTTAATAAGCTCGGAAATGCTCTGAACGCCCTGACGAAGAACGTCATCGGCAATATCAAATGCATTCTTAAACGTAATCTTCTGCTCGGAAACGAATTTAAGGCGCTCATTCGGGATAACTACCAAGCTGTCAACACATTCCCTTAAAGCGGCAATGCCCGATTCAGCCTGGGTCATACGCTTTTTGCCCTCAAAGCCGAAAGGCTTTGTAACAATACCAACGGTCAGTATTCCGAGCTCTTTGGCAATGGAAGCCACAACCGGAGCCGCGCCTGTGCCTGTTCCGCCGCCCATACCTGCGGTTATGAAAATCATATCGGCAGTGCGAATAGCCGCGGTAATTTCATCACGGGACTCCTCCGCAGCGGCTTTGCCGTTATCGGGGTTGCCGCCCGCGCCCATACCTGATGTGGTTTTTTCGCCTATCTGAATTTTCTGATTGGCTTTTGATTTAATAAGAGCGGCTTTATCGGTATTGATAGCGATAAACTCAACGCCGCGAACGCCTGCGTCTACCATGCGGTTTACTGCGTTTCCGCCGCCGCCGCCTACGCCTACAACTTTAATTTGAACTACGTTCTCTTGATCTTCTGCTACTTCAAATGGCATTTTAAATTCCTCCGTATTTATGTAAATTGGATATTATACTTACTCACTTAAAGATAATACCATATCTTTTTTCAAATTTCAACACTTTTTATTACATTCCTGTAATTTTTTTTAATTTGTTCAAATTTGAGGGCATTATCCCCCCGAATCTGTCGAAACAAAGCTGCCTTCGGTGTTTGATGGCGACCACATACTGAGATTTATTTTGCCCTTTGCCGTTTCGTCCATATTCTTTATCATTCCCGCAAGGTGTGCGAACTTTTTATCTATATAATTCGAGGTGCCGAAATTAACGGTAAATCTGCCGTCAATTCCCACGGTAACGGCAAGCTCGTCCGTAATATCGATTTTTGTTATTTTAAGCCCTGTTTTTTCGGCGCTTGCAAATATTTCGTTCAGGGTACTCTCGTTTTTTTCTTTCGCAAAGGTAAGCTTTTGCCCGACCTTTAATGTCAGCCCGCCTGCACTGATTTCGGGTATTCCCTCGGGCTTTTCCGCTGCCTCTGAAAGCACCCGCCCCGATTTACTCACGGGATAATATTTATCCCCCGATAAGTAGCAGACATATTCCGCGGCATCGGTCACCTTTATTATATATTCGGCGGGCAGCTTTCGCTTTACCGTTATTTTTTCTATGTACGGCAGCTTACGTTTGAGCTTTTCCTCATTTACCGAGGAAATAAACAGGTTATCGCCTTTTTTTATACCCGTGGCGGCGATTACCTGCTCTGCCGAATATTTACTGCTGCCGGAGGCGGAAATACTTTCTATTTTGAAGAAGACGGTAAGCGACAGTATGACCCCGACCCCGACAGCCAAAACAAACAGTAAAGCAAGAAAAATTTTAATTCTGCGCCGACGTATTTTCCGTTGCCGCGCTTTTCTTTTTCTCAGAAATTCATCGTCCCTGTTATTGGTATTCAAAAAAATTTCACCTCGTATAGCTTATATCCGCCCCGAGCGAAGATAACCGCTCGGTAATTTTTTCATAGCCGCGCTCAATGTGGTGCGTATCTCCTATTTCTGACGTTCCGTTCGCTTTAAGCGCCGCTATTACAAGCGCCGCGCCCCCGCGCAAATCGGTAGCTCGGGCGCGCGCGCCCGAAAGCTCGTTTACGCCCTCTATAACCGCCGCTTTGCCCTCGGTCTTGATTTTTGTGCCGAAACGGTTTAATTCATCGATATATCTGTAACGGTTTTCAAATATGTTTTCCACGAAAACCGATGTGCCGTCCGCCACCGCTAACATTGCAACGGCTATAGGTCCTGCGTCGGTGGGAAAACCGGGGTAAACAAGACTTCTGAGCGTAGGTATTCTTTTAAGGCGCTCGGGGGACATAAAGCGCAGGCTTTTGCCGTTTACCGAAATATCGCACCCGCACTCGCGAAAGCTCCAAAGCAGCGATACCATATGCGGCGGCATAACGTTTTCAAGCTCTATTTCTCCGCCGGTTACCGCGGCGCACGCCATATATGTGGCGGCAACTATGCGGTCGGGTATTACCGTATGCTCTGTGCCGCCGAGCCGCTTTACGCCCTCTATTCGCACTGTGTCCGACCCGCAGCCGCAAATTCTGGCGCCCGCGCTGTTCAAAAAATCGGCAAGGTCGCTTATCTCGGGCTCTTTTGCGGCGTTGTGAATAACGGTAGTGCCCCTTGCAGTGGCGGCGGCTAAAATAATGTTTTCGGTAGCCCCCACGCTCGGAAAGCCCAAGTGTATTTCTGCGCCGTGCAGTCCGTTTTCGGCAGTGCAGTTTAAGTAGCCGTGCTCCTCGGTTATTGTAACGCCCATTCTTTCAAGCGCCGACAGGTGCAAATCGATAGGTCGCGGACCTAACTCACACCCGCCGGGGCTGCTTATTACCGCCTTTCCCATTCTGCCGATAACCGCGCCGAGAAAAACTACCGACGAGCGCATTTCGCGCATAAGGCTATCGGGAATATCGTGCTCGGAAACACCCGAGCCGTCAATAATAACGGTGTTTTCCTCCCGCTTGCATTTACACCCCAAATGCTCAAGAATTTTAAGCGAGGTTTCAACATCCGAAAGCAGCGGGCAGTTATGTACTACGCTTTCTCCGTCGCAAAGCACCGCGCCCGCAAGCAGCGGCAAAACGCTGTTTTTCGCACCCTGAACGCTCACCCTGCCGGAAAGCCTTTTTCCGCCATTTATTATTATTTCTGACATCCCGTCACCCTCTCGCAATAAAAACTGTTCTCACAGTTCATACTATGCGAAAGTGCGAAAAGTGTCACGCCTCAAAGTATCACGCTTCGGTATATAAACTCATTAAAACCTCGTAAATTCGCTTGTTTGCGTCGGGAATTGCGTGTTTGCGCGCGGCGTCTCCCATTTTTTCAAGCAGCGGCTTGTTGCATATAAGCCCCTCAACCGCTTTTATAAGGCTTTCGCCGTTTAGATCCTTTTCTTCAAGCAACTGCGCAGCGCCCGCCTTTTTAAGGGTCATTGCGTTGTGGTACTGGTGGTTTTCGGCAACATAGGGCGAGGGTATCAGCACCGAAGGCTTACCGCAGCAGCAAAGCTCACTTAAGGTTATAGCTCCCGCACGGCAGATAACAAGGTCAGCCGCCGCCATACATACATCCATATTGTTTATATACTCGCGAACGTCGGTATATTCGGAAAGCTTTGTATCGCTGAGCGCTTCAAGCATTGTTTTGTAGCCCGCGCTGCCCGCGGCGTGTATATGGTAAAAAACACCCGCAGAGCCCATTTGCTTTATAAGCTCTGTTACCGCCTCGTTTATGCGGCGCGCACCCAGTGACCCGCCGAACGATAAAAGCAGGGGCTTATCCCCTATGCCGAGCCTTGCGCGAGCCTCTTCCCTGCTCATTTTAAGCAGTTCGCCGCGCACGGGGTTACCTGTTATAACAGGCTTTTTGCCGCATTTTAAGTATTTTTCCGCCTCGGGCATGGCAAGCATTACGCGGTCGGCTTTCGGTGCTAACATTTTGGTTGTTACGCCGGGGTACGCGTTTTGCTCGTGAATGGCGGTTTTAAAGCCTAAGCGCTGCGCCTCTTTAAGCACAGGTCCGCTTACATAACCGCCCGTGCCCACAACCAAATCGGGCTGCAGCTGCCTTAAAAGCTTTTTGGAATCGATAGACGCCGTTACCGCAAGCCTTGCCGCCTTAATATTTTTAACCGCGCTTTTAAAGGAAATTTTGCGCTGAAAGCCCGCAACCTCTATGGTATGAAAATCATACCCCGCAGCCGGCACAAGCTTTGATTCAAGCTTTTCGGCAGTGCCAATATACGATATTTCCGCGTCGGGGTGGCGCTCCTTGATATAGCCCGCAACCGCAAGCGCGGGATTTATATGCCCCGCGGTGCCGCCGCCCGCAAACAGTATTTTCACAGTTGTATCCCCCTATGATATTAAGATTTCTCTATATTTGCGCTGCGCGAAACCGAAAGCACAATGCCCATTTCGGCAAGCAATATTAAAAGCGATGTTCCGCCGTAGCTGAAAAACGGAAGACTTATGCCCGTATTCGGTATGGTGTTGGTGACAACCCATATATTGAGCATTGCCTGCAAGCCCACCTGGAATGTAAGCCCGAGTGCCAAAAGCGAGCCGAATTTATCCTGTGCGCGCATGGCTATTGTAAACCCGCGCCACACAAGCAGGCAGAAAAGAATTATTATAATAACCGCGCCTATAAGCCCCAATTCCTCGCAGACTATAGCGAAAATAAAATCGTTGTGCGGCTCGGGCAGCCATAAATATTTTTGCCTTGACTGACCTATGCCGCGCCCTAAAATTCCGCCCGAGCCTATAGCCAACAGCGACTGTATTGTTTGAAAGCCCTTGCCTACCGGGTCGGACCAGGGGTCGCGCCAGTATTTTATACGGTCGGAGCCGTAGCCTATAACTCCCGTTACAACGGCTAAAATACCGCCGCCCACACCGAGCGCCGCGCCGCCTATAATGTAGCGTTTCGGCAGCCCGCCTACGATAAGCAGCACTATACCTATTGTAAAAATAAGCACGGTTGCCGAAAGGTGAGGTTCAAGCACTACAAGCCCGCAGGTAAGCCCCAAAAGCACCACAAGGAAAAATATGAATTTAAAGCTTTTCATTTGCTTTGAGTTGCCCGCAATAAGTGAAGAAAAGAGCAGTATAATTGCAAATTTCGCAATCTCCGAAGGCTGAAAGTTTATAGGGCCTAAAACTATCCAGCGCTTAACGTCCATACCCTTTACCATAGGCGGAAGTACAAGCAGCACCGCCAGCATACCTATTGCCAAAATGTAAACTATCCAGGCAAATCTGCGCCAGAAATGGTAGTCGATTTTTGAAATTATGAGCATAAGCGCAACGCCCGCCGCAGCAAACGCTGCCTGGCGGGTTATGAACTTATAGCTGTTGCCGTAATATTCGTAGGAATAGGCGTAGCTTGCCGAAAACAGCATTACAAGCCCGGTTGTAAGCAATATTAAAACAAAGGATAAAAAGGTTAAATCAAGCCTTTTACCCGCCTCGGGCTTTTTCTTAGCTGCCGCCATTCTTTATTCCTCCTGAATTACTTATTAAAAATTATGGGGAGCAGCGCAAGCAGACAGCCGAGCGCCGCAACGCCTGAAAACACCAAAACGATTTTTTGCTCGGACCAGCCACACATTTCAAAATGATGGTGCAGCGGCGCCATTTTGAAAATGCGCTTTTTGGTGCGCTTGTAATGCGCAACCTGCAAAATATCCGAAAGTGCCTCGGCAAAGTAGGTTATTCCCGCAAGCAGCAGCAAAACAGGTCTTTCCGTACCGAAAGAAATTGCAACCACCATTCCGCCCAAAAACATTGATCCGGTATCGCCCATAAACACCTTTGCGGGCTTTGCGTTCCACACAATAAAGCCGCAGCAAGCGCCTGCAAGCGCGGCGGACAAAGCGTTAACGCCGAACTGATAAAGAAAGCCCGAGGCCAACATAAACGCGCAGGCTACCACAAGGGTAACGGCTGATGCAAGCCCGTCAATGCCGTCGGTCAAATTCACGGCGTTTGTAAAGCCGTAAATAAACATAAGCGCTATGGGCCAGAAAAGAAGACCCGCACCCTTTACGATATTTATATCGCCTATAAAGGGTATTGTGGTGGTCTTCATTCCCGAAAGACAAAGCGAAACCAAATACGCCGCGGCAACAAGCAGCTGCAAAAAGGTCTTCTGCCGCGCGGTAAGCCCCAAATTGCGCTTTTTAACTACCTTGATATAGTCATCCATAAACCCTATGGCGGACATTCCGAGCGCTAAAAATATACCCGAAAGGAACACGGATAAGCGGTAGCTGTCGTGCAACTCAGAAGCAAAGCGCCCCGAAATTGCCGCAGAATAGCCGAATGCCGCCAAAAGCGATAAAAGCATACCGGCGATTATCATAACCCCGCCCATTGTGGGCGTGCCCTGCTTGCCCTTGTGCCATTTAGGGCCTATATCCAATATAGTTTGCCCGAATTTCAGCTTTTTTAAATACGGAATTACAAAATATCCCGATCCCGCCGTTACCGCAAATGCAACCGCCGCAGCTATAACAGATGTTAAATCTTTCATTTTTCCCCGTCTCCGCCTGTTATTATTTTAAATTTTTAAGTGCCTCTGCCACAACCTCGCGCTCGTCAAGGTGAATAGTGCCTTCTTTAAGTATCTGGTAGGTTTCGTGGCCCTTGCCCGCAAGCACTATTATATCCCCCGGTTGAGCTACCGATACCGCGTACTTAATAGCCTCAATTCGGTTTTCTATAACCTTGTAGGGCGTTCTGCTGTCGCGCATACCCACAAGTATATCGTCAATTATCGCGCGCGGGTCTTCGCTGCGCGGGTTATCGCTTGTAACAATAACGTAATCGGCAAAATGCTCGGCTATGCTGCCCATAATGGGGCGCTTGGTTTTATCCCTGTCTCCCCCGCAGCCGAACACCGCAATAAGCCTGTTTTTTTCGCACTCGCGGAAGGTGGAAAGTATGTTTTTAAGTCCGTCGGGCGTGTGGGCGTAGTCTATTATAATGTGAAAATCTCTGCCCGTGGGCACGGTTTCCGCCCTGCCCTTAACGCCGTTCATTTCGGCTAAAGCCGCCGCTACGGTAGTAATAGGTACGCCTATTTCCACCGCGCAAACCGCGGCGCAAAGCGAATTGTAAACCGTAAAGCGCCCGCCTGTATTTACCTTAATGTGACTGATACCGTTATCGCTTAAAAATTCGTACTCAACCGAGGTAGGCTTAAAGTTTATGCCCTTTGCGCTGTAGGTTGAGTTATCGCCCGTGGAATATGTTACAACCTTACAGTCAAGGTCCTTTATTATTTCATCGGCATAGCTGTCATCCTTATTTATAACCGCCGTTTTGCACATTTTGAAAAGCTTTTTCTTAGCCGCAAGGTAGTTTTCCATTGTTTTGTGGTAATCAAGGTGATCCTGCGTTAAATTGGTGAACATTGCCGCGTCAAAATTCAGCTTGTAAACGCGGCACTGGTCAAGCGCGTGGGAGGATACCTCCATTATAACATATGTGCAGCCCTTGGCTTTCATAAGCGCAAAAAGTGAGTTGAGCTCGTAGGCGTTGGGCGTTGTGTTGTGCGCCGCGATTATTTCATCGCCTATCATATTCTGTATTGTGCCTATAAGCCCCACCTTATACCCCGCTTTTTCAAGTATGCATTTAAGCATATACGTTACCGAGGTCTTGCCGTTTGTGCCGGTTACGCCGAGCAGGTGCAGGCTGTCGGCAGGGTTGCCGAACCATTTTGCACATATATCGGCATATGCCGCGTGGGTGTTTTCTACTAAGATTTGATTTTTTTCGCCCGTGTCGCGCTCGGCAACAACCGCCGCCGCGCCGCTTTTTACCGCTTGGGCGGCGTATTCGTGACCGTCGGACGCAGCACCCTTTATGCAAACAAACAAATACCCGGGCTTTACCTGTCTTGAATCGCAGGTAATACCCGTAATTTCCGTGTTTGCCAAATCCTCGGTTACTTCTGTAAGATATTTAAGCTTCATTTTTTCTCCTATCCGTCAACTACGTTGTCATCACTGAAATATACGGTTATAACCGTACCCGCGTCAACTTCTTTTCCCGCCTCAATGCTTTGCTTGTAAGCCTTTAAGCCGCCGGTGCTTGTGTTGCCCGAAAATTCCACATTAACGCCTGCTCTTGCCGCAACCGAATTAGCCTCGGTAGCGCTTAAGCCCGTAAAGTTCGGTACGGTGGCTTTTGTAGCCGTGCCGTCCTCTGTGTAGAGTATTACCACACCGCCCGATATTACCTTGCTGCCCGCTGCGGGCAATTGCCTTACAACCTTTTCGCCGCTGCCTACAACCTTGTACTCTAACTTTTGGGCGGTTATTTTGGTTTTCGCGTCTGCAACCGCACTGCCCACCGTATCGGGCACGGTAATGGCAAGCTTTTTAATTTGTTCTTCGGTGTAGCTCGGTTCAAAGCCGAGATAAGGCAGAATATCCGCCATTATCTTTGAGTTTACAGGCGCTGAAATAGCGCCGCCGTAATACTTATCGCCCTTAGGCTCATCAAGCATTACAAAAACCGCAATTTCGGGCTTTTCTATCGGGGCGACCGTGGCGCAAGAGCCTATATAAAGCCGTTTATCCCCCGTTTGCAGTATTTTGGATACCTTTTGCGAAGTTCCCGTTTTGGCTCCGATATTGTAGCCCGGCACAAGTGAATTTTTAGCGCCGTTTTCGGAAACGAATTTTAAAAGCTCCCGCATGGTGGCGGATGTGCTTTCGGAAATTACCTGCCGCTTTGTTGCGGCGGCAACCGTCTTTTTAACCTTGCCGTTTTCATCGAGTATTTTTTCAACTATATGCGGCTGAACAAGATAACCGCCGTTCACCGTTGCGGAAATTGCACAGATAAGCTGCATGGGCGTTACGTTAAAGGTCTGCCCGAATGATGAAGACGCAAGCTCTACGGGTCCCATTTTTTCTTCCTTATGGTAGGTAGAGGCGGCTTCACCCGGTAAGTCTATTCCCGTTTTTTCGGTAAAGCCGAACGCCTTAAAGTATTTTGAAAACGTGTTTACCCCCACAAGCTGACCTATTGTTATAAACGCGGGGTTGCAGGAATTGGATATTGCCTGCATAAGGCTTTGCGAGCCGTGACCGCTTGTTTTGTGGCAGTGGTACGATTGCCCCGCCACCGTTGCGTGACCGTTGCAGAAAAAGCTTGAGCCTTTGTTTACAAGGTTCTCTTCAAGCGCTATTGCCGCCGTAACCGCCTTGAAAACAGAGCCGGGCTCGTAGGTATCGGAAACCGCTTTGTTTCGCCACTGGCGGTTTAAAAGCTCGTTTTGAACCTTTTTCTTTTCTTCGTCACCCTCTGTTTCGTCAACCTTTTTTTGGTCTGCGGCAGACAGTGTGAAAGGTGCGTTCGGGTCAAAATCGCCCTTTACCGACATTGCAAGAACCGCGCCCGTGTTAACGTTCATAACCACCGCCGCGCCGCGCTCGGCAATCTGATTTTCCTCTATTGCCGCCTCGAGGTATTTATCCGCCGTGTACTGAATGTAATTATCGAGCGTTAAAACAAGCGAGCCGCCCTTTACCGCGTTCTCAACCTTTTCATAGGAGAAAGGCATATTTGTTCCCATGGCGTTTTTCGCCGCAACAACGCGCCCCGCAGTGCCCGTAAGCTCGTTATCGTAGTAGCTTTCAAGTCCCGAAAGCCCCTGATCGTCCGACCCCACAAAGCCCAAAACCACCGACGCCAAGTTGCCGTTCGGGTAGTACCTTTTGGTGGTGGAGTCAAGCCCGATATATTGCGAAAGCTCTAAGTCCTTATTATCGAGTATAAACTGCCGCACCTTATCGGCAACGGTTTTTTCAACCTTCTTTTTAACGATAACATAGTAAGATTTCTTACCCGTATAATCATACACCGTATCGTAATCCATTTCAAGTATTTCAGAGAGCCCCTCGGCAATTTTTTTCTTTACCTTTTCGGCATCCTCCGCTTTTTTAATGCTTTTTATCCCGTTAGGGGTAATATATACCGTCCAGGCGGGCGAGCTTGTTGCAAGCGTTTGCATATTGCGGTCGTAAATATCGCCGCGCGGCGCGGTAACAAGGCTGTCGTACAGCTGCTGCTCGGAGGCGTCTTTTTGATATTTCTCGCCGTTTATTATCATAATGTTTACAAGGCTGCCCGTAGATACGACCGAAAGTGCGATTATAAGCACTAACATTACGGCTACAATTCTTGTAAGCATCATTTTATTCGGCTTTACAGTCATACGCTCTCCTCCGTTTCCGATAATATCCGAATACGAGAGTCGGCAAAACAACTCTCGTACTCTCATATTTGCGCGGTAATGTGCCACACTGATAATATATTACTGTTACCTGTACTTTTATTACTTCGCGGTTACTTCACTTCCGTCGGCTTTAACCGCCTTATCCTTATCATTTACCCTTATATATTTAACGTTGCTTTTTTCCATCTTCCTCATTCCGAGCTGCGTTGCCTCAAGCTCAAGGTTTGCAAAGGAAATTCTGCGCTGCACCTCAACCTCAAGGCTTGTCTTTTCGCTGTCAAGCTCGGTTATTGCAGCCTTAACCTCGCTTATTTCGGAATTTACCTCGTTTATTTTAATGCGCATCATAATATTTCCGCAAAGAGCCGCCAAAATAAAGGTTGCCGCCATTATAAACGCTGCGGGCGATGAAAGGCTTTTAGCCGCCGCACGTCTGCGGGTTTTTGCGCGCTCCGCCGTTTTGGGCATTGCAACTATGTTATCGCGCCTTTTTTCGGTCTCGGCGGTCTTCGGCATAAACATTTCAAAATCGTACGCTAAGCTGTCGTTATAGTATTTCATATTGTTCATAACGCGTCTCCCCTGTTAATTCTTTATAATTACCCTCAATTTTGCGCTTCTGCTGCGCGGGTTTTCGTTTAATTCATTTTCGCTCGGCTCTATGGGCTTTTTGGTAAGCAAATGCCCTGCCGGGGTCTTGCCGCAAACGCACACCGGAAAATCCGGCGGACAGGTGCAGCCTGTGCAATATTCGCGGAATTTCTGTTTCACCATTCTGTCTTCAAGCGAATGGAAAGTAATAATCGCTAAAGCGCCGTTTTTATTAAGCAGCCCGAAAGCCTTATCGAGTGCGGCGGAAAGCTCGTCCAACTCGCCGTTTACGGCAATTCTTATCGCCTGAAAGCATTTCCTTGCGGGGTGACCGTCGCGCCGCGCCTTTGCAGGCACGGCGGACGCGATTATATCCGCCAACTGTAAGGTGCTCATGATCGGCTGCTTTTCACGCTCGTCCGCAATTCGCAGCGCTATTTTATAGGCAAATTTTTCTTCGCCGTAGTCCCTGAAAATTCTTGTAAGCTCCGCTGCCGAATAGTTTGCCACTATATCCGCCGCAGAAAGCCCGCTTTTGCTCATTCGCATATCGAGCGGTGCGCCCTTATGGTAGGAAAAGCCCCTCTCGGCGTTATCAAGCTGAAAGGACGAAACCCCTAAATCTAAGAGTATACCGTCAACCCCCGCTACATTTTCGCTTTGCATTACCTCGTCCATTCGGCTGAAACAGGATTGTATCACCTTAGCGTTATAGCCTTTTAACCTTTCGGACGCGGTTTTAACGGCGTCGGGGTCGCGGTCAAGGGCATAAAGCATACCGCTTTTAAGCTTTTTTGCAATTTCGAGCGAATGCCCCGCGCCGCCCGCAGTTCCGTCAATATAAATGCC
>CAKSQS010000067.1 GCA_934486705.1 uncultured Eubacteriales bacterium | reverse complement strand
CTGAAAGTTTTCATCTGTATCGCAACAGTCAACAAGAACGATAGGTACTCCTGCAGATAATGCTAAATGCACATCTTTAAGATCATAACTGACAAACGGAAGCTTGTAATCATCCAATATTTCCTCAATCTGTTGTATAACAGGTTTTGAAGTATGAATAATAAAGCACTCCCCTGTCACAAGTTCCAGAAAATTTTGCGGGCTTAATATGACATTGCTTGCAATAAAGCCAGCCTCACGATTTACCTCCTTGATTAAATCCCCGGCAACTACATCATACTTTTTAGCCATTCTATGCCATTTGCCGAGAACAAAATTGAAGTAAATAAGTCCTATGCTCAGCAGTATATACATTATGATATTTAACATTGTTCTACCACCTTATGAAGCTTTTTGCTTTAAAATTTGCTGTGCTATTTCATCCTCGGTGATTTCCTTTGAGTGATAAATTTTATCGCAGAAAGGCTCAAGAGTTTTTCCGCACGGTCTGTCCTTATCCAAAAGGATACCTGTAACGCTTGCCTTGTACTTTGCCATTGTGTTTTTGAATTTTTCTGCAAAGTCGTCACTAATCCGGCATTCACCGTCCGTAATAATGGTAATATCGGCATTTTCATATCCTTTTTCCATAAGCCTGACAGCTTCGGTCAGAGGCGCTTCAAAGTCTGTGCCGCCGTCAAAGAATTGTTCTGCGGCTCGGATCACATCATCAGATGTATAACGCCCCGGCTCAAAAAGGTCGGTTTTAACCTCATTTGCCGATGCGAAGTGTACCATAGCGAACTTGCGATTATCCCTTGCCGCAATATCCAGCAGGCTAAGCGCAAAAGCCTTTGCCCACGCCTGTACTTTACGAGTACTGCCGCTTTCATCAACAAGAACAATCATATCGCCCTTGCCCTTGATAATCTCTGTTCGTTTACGGTACTGAGCCAACCGCTTTTGTTCGTACTTTCGCATAAACAGTATTTCGGTTTCGGGAGTACCCAGGAGAGCAAGCTCCGAAGAAAGACAGTTGTTTAAGTCATTACCGAGCGTTAAATCGTATTTTTCGCCTCTGCCGTAAGCAAAGCCGTTTTTCCGTTTATCGGTTATGAGTTCTCTGTATTTTCCTAAAGACCTTGCTATTCTCAAAAGCTCCTCACTTTTCTTGACATACTCCAGGAGTTCCTTATTTGCAGGTGTATTTTTCATTTCACCCGAATCGGTGCCCCAAGCAGACATAATGCAGTTTACTTCTGCCGTTCTTTCTACCGCTTTTTCAAGAGCGTCGTTAATATCCGAACCGATATTCTGAATATAGCAGAGAGCGTCTTCCATAAGTTTTGCTTCAAGATTGGCAATTTGCGTTAATTTCTGATGAATGCGCTCATACAGCGGCAACAATTTATCCGCCGTGTTTGTTTGCGGGTTTCTTTTGTATTGCTGTATTTTCTCGGCAGTTTCAGATATCTGCCTGTTAAGTCGGTCAATAACGAAGATGTATTGCACCTTAGCTTTGAAAGGTTTGCTTTCCAACAAATCGTTTAATGTTTTTGCAAAGGTTGACGCTGCCTCATATGAAGTAAGCTCTTTATCCTCACATAGCTTTTTCAGTGTATCAAAGCGATCGTCCGTCAAAATACTGTCTAAAACAGGCTTGTTAAAATACCTTTCCCGCAAACTTACATAATCCGTATCTTTTTTCCTTATTACGGGTGAAAATAACGCTGTAAATAGGTCGGAAGCCAAGTTTTCGGCATTCACGGGATACTCCGGTTTTGCGGTTCCGTAATAAACATCTTCAAAAGACATTCCCTGATAAATCAGGTCTGCAAGTTTTGTTGAGGTCAGCAATCTTTCGGATGCAGGGGTCTGCCTACCAAGCAGAAATTTTGTCAGAGATTTATCCGCATGTGATAAATCCCTGTAATAGTTGAATCTATCCATTCGTCGCATAGATTGTCCTCCGATTTAAAAGTATTGTTTGGTGTTCCTACGGGCAAGTTTTCACCTGCCCGCGGAATTTGGTTATTTAATTGTTATCGAGTAATAAGTTTAGAAAGGAAGATCATCATCATCAACAACAAAGCCTTCTGTGGTGTTAGGGAATACAGGGGCAAATCCGCCTACAGATTCTGCTGCGGGAGGATTATTACCGTTTTTATTGCTTTGGCGGCTTCCGGCACTTTCGCAGAAATGAGCGCGGTCAACCTTTACTTCAAAGGCGGTGCGGTTATTGCCGTCCTTGTCGGTGTATTTTCGGGTTTCAAGACTACCCTCAACAGTAATTAGATTACCTTTACGAAAATGCTTGCAGATAAATTCCGCCGTACCTCTCCATGCAACAAAATTCAGAAAATCCGTAGGATATTCGTCATTCACCTTATAATTTCTCTGAACCGCTAAAGAAAACCCGGTAACGGATATGTCGCTTTGTGTAGTGCGAAGTTCGGGGTCTGCGGTAAATCTTCCCGTAAAATTACAACTGTTTAACATAATAATTCAAGCCCTTTCATATTTTAATGATTCAAGAACCGGTCTTCATCGCTTTAAGCTCTGCAAGAGGCAGATATGTAAAGCGGGTCTGATTATGAACTTCGCGGTTGATAGTCTCTATTGAATCGAGCATACCCTCAATTGAGGAAAGCGCCGGATCGTTTTCAGATATATCCGCTTTTAGTGCTTCGGCGTCGTCATACACAGCAACAATGTTATTGCGGAAACTGAGCAGAGCCTTGTTTTTGTCCGTTTCAGCCTCAAAGGTCTTGCGGAGTTCGTGCGCTTTTGCCAACAACGCGTCAAGCTTATCTCCAAGCGGATTAGTAATCAGCTTTTCAATAGTTTCACGAACAGTCGCATATTCATCGGGCTTATTCCAAAGATAATTAACAAGTGCCATAAGATCTGTGGGTTCAACCGTATCTCTGCCGTTTAACCATGCCTCCGCCTTTGCAACAGGCGCAAAATTGAAGTAGGTACGGTCAGAAACAGAGATTTCCTTGCGCCGCAGTTCGCAGAGAATGTTATCGGTAATCTCATAAATACTATCGGGGACTGTAACCGCCTTAACTTCGTCCTGCATGTGCCATAGCTCATCAAGCGTAAAGGTAGTACCGATATAACAGTCGGTGCCGTTTTCCTTTGCTTTTAGGATTTTCATTCGATTGCTTCTGTTCTCAACATTGCGGGTGCATACCTTAAAATCAAATCTGTCATATAAAGCACGCAGACACTTTTCCTCCGGATTATTAAAATTCGGAATTTCGTTAGATGCGGAAAAGAAGCTGATAACCGGAATATCGGTTGTTACGCCCTCATTGGTGTATTTGCGCTCGTTAAGTGCTTTAAGCAAGCTGTTGAGTACACCGTCATTTGCCTTGAACAGCTCGTCCAAGAAACAAATATGGCTATCGGGGATTTTACCCTCGGTCAGTATTTCGGGGCTGCCTTGATTATATAAGGCAAGAGCTGTTCTATAACGGTTTATTGTTCCACACATCTCTCCGAGCTTTATGTAGTACGAATCGGTTTCCTCGCTTTCCATAAGTGCTTTTAACTTATTGCGCATTTCACGGTACTTTTCATCGTTATTAAGACGCGAATTGGAGATGTGACCGGGGATAATGCTGGCAAGGTCAAGCCTGCCGAATAGCCGCTCTTGGTCGATACCCTTGCTCATAAGCACATCGAACTGCTTTGCACCAGTAATGTGTGAGCGAAATCTGTCAATCGCCTGGGATTTTGCTTGTCCGGGATCACCGAGTACAAATAGGTTTTTCCTTGTAAGCATAGCCAGCGCAATAGTATGTATAAGCTCATCACGCTCAGCAAGGCTGTCTGATACCTCGGAAATTACGGCATTCATTTTTGTTCTTAACATAAACTTTTTTCCTTTCCTATTACGCTGCAGCTTTTGCCGCAGCTTTGGATTTAGTTGATTTAGCACGGGTTTTCTTTTCCTTCTTTTCTTCGGGCACGGTAATCCTTACAGGACCTCTCGGACCGATACAATACTTGCTTTGATTTGCCTCAATGAGCATAAAGCCGTGTGAATCGAATGAAAGGGTCAGCGGGCCTGCTGTTTGTTTAAAGCAATCAATAAGCCATTTAGCCTGATAATTAAACCCGTTTATATCTGTCGGTACTGTTTCGGTTGCTGAAATTTGCGCCTGTGAAGCACCTGCTGCCGTTCGAGTACGCATAACTACGCAGTTGTCAGCAATACAGAGGTTTACGCATAAATCGTCACCCGAATTAAATATTGCGGAGACATTTCCGGTAAGGTCATACAATGCCTTAGCGTCCACTGTCGCCCGATACATTGGTTTTATGCGTTCAACAAGCATACTGCCTTCAATGTAATGTCCCTGATAAAGCCGAGAGGAAAAGAACATATCCTCTTTCATAAAAACAGCATAATTACCCGCAATACCCACATACAGCTCGTCATTCGGAGAAACTATTGATGTGAGGATGCTAAGAGCTTTTTCGTGCAGAATAATATCCATTTTTCCGTCAGAAGCGTGCGGCGTTTGTGCCAACGCCGCAATCTGACCGTTGGTCGCCTCTGCCGTAGTCTGCCCGTTTGCAAAAGACAACTTTACAAACTGCAAAGACTGTCTGTGTAGATCCTGCACCTTTGCGTCCGTGGCAAAAATTGTACGCTTAATAATAGAGTTAATTCCTTTAACACAGATAAAGTCGGCAGGAAACGGAATTTTCATGCGCGGAAACTTTTTAGAGGAAAGGTACGGTATGTTGTAATGACAGCCTCCGCTTTTGATTTCAAGCTCATTGTTAAAACCATTTCCTATCTCGACGGTTTCCTCCGGTAAAAGTCTCAACATTTCTCCGACAATGGGCTTTATAAGCATAGAGCCGCCCTCAAGCACATGCTCATTGCGCAGTCTGCATTGTATTTGGGTTTGAGCGTCTGTACCTGTAACCGTTATAATGCCGGTGTCTGCATCCGCCTCAAAAAGAAGACTGTTAAGCTCAGGCAGATCTTTCATATTGCATGTCGCTCGAAGTGCTGTTTTTACAGCATTTAATAAATTGGTTCGATTTGCTGATATTTTCATTGATTTGCTCCTGTTCGTTTGATTTAGTTAATAAGAGAAATCTCATCGGGAGCCATTACTATACCGTCAAGGCAGATATCCTCCATTGTTTGTGGTCTGTCATAAATGTGACTGAATCGCTTTTCCAGTTTGGCGATTACTTCGGGGTCTGTAGGTTCGTCAAAATTGCAGTAAATATCAATGTAATCGTTATCTGTATCCATATCATCATCTGTTGCAATTTCGGTAATTTTACCTACAAGCCCGGCATAATCGGATGTTTTATTCACGAAAACAGCCGCACCGACAGTATAGGTAACGCCCTCAAATTCAACGCTTTCTCCGATTTTATTTGCTACCATTTGATTTCCGTCCTTTCAATATTTAATGTTTCAAAATGTCTGTTGACAAAACTCTCTATTTCCCATAATCCTTCAAAACAACCGTTTGGTGTTTCCGATCGTTTTTCCACTCCGTTTCTAAGGGCGTATAATTTGTTTTCATCGGGATTTATAAGATAATAGCTTTTAAGGATTTTATTTTCTGATTTTCCGGGTTGGGCGTCTACGATATCAAGTCTTATGATTTTTAAATCCGACATAATAGCACCTCAATCCTCAATAATATCTACATATTCACGGATAATCTCCAGAGCATCCTCATAGCTTTCTGATTTGATTGCTCTTTTGCGCATTTCGGACGCCTTTTCTTTAGCATTTATAATGTTATACAATTTCAAAGCATTTTCCGCATGAGCAAGGATAGTGAAGATATTACCGTCGGAGGAATTAAACTTTATGTAGATTTTGGGTTTGGTTTGTACTTCATTCATTTTCTAATACCTCAAATTCATATATTATGTTTCCGCCGTCATCTAAGACTTTTACCGTGTTTCCGAAAATATAGCGGTCGGCTTTTTCAAAATCAGTGCGCAGACCTTTGCCGAAATTATACATTGAGAACTTGTGTTCAGGCTGGCCTTTGATCTTGGAATATACCGCTTTGCTCTGAACGCTGTCAACGACTCGTATCAGCCCTATATATTCGGGATGATAGGCGTGCGCCACCGAACGAAATTCAGCACCTTTTTGCAATAATCGTTTTAGGTGCGAGAGGTTTTTAACAAGGATTGTTTTTATTTCAGTAAATTTCTCATCGGTCATTTCTCATCTTTCCTTCCTGCGTGAGCCCAATTTACTTCCTATCGGTTGCCGTTTCCAGCGTATCAATGACACCGTAAATATCATCGACATAATAAAGCCCGTTGTATATGTTGTGAATTGCTGAACAGAGTTTGTTGTCGTAAACAGCTTTCACATTATTCGGTCCATCATAAAAGACAATGAATACCTCATGCTTTTCGTGAAGTGAATGTATCATTGCTTCTGCTTTTATCGGTTCAAAATTAACAGCATTCAAATTGTTTTACCTCCTTGTATTTTTTCAGTAAAATCAATACCGTAGGACCTCTGCATAAAATGGCGGATTTGAGTGTTCGATTTGGGGTTGTTTTCATTGATTTGTCCTCCTTAAAAATAAAAACCGACAGCAATATCACGCAACCAGGTCAAATAAAGAGAGTTGACCCGTATCATGATTTTTGCCATTGGCTTTCGTTGTTTTGTCTGTTGGCTGCATCGGCAAGATAACAGTTGGGATTACTGTAATTTCGGTTTTTGGCTGTTCGTTTGTATCGGATACCGCTTGCTCAGGCTGCTCATCTGTCTTTTGCTCACGGTTGCCGAGTATCGCCATCTTTTTGAAGCTGTCTGCCAATTCGTCAACATTTTCTTTCAGCCCCGACATAAGCTCTTTTGCAAGCTGAGTGGTTAGATCCTCACAGTCTGACATCGCTGCTAAACCTTCCTCGCTGATGTTGCCCTCAATAACGGTTGCCGCAGAAAGCTTTGAAGCCATAAGGCGCAAAGCCCGCTGCTGCATTGTGTCTTTGTAATAAAACATATATACTTCGACTTTTGGGGCAGTTTGGTTAATTCTCCAGCTTCGGCGGGATGCCTGACGGAAGATATAAAGGTTATAGGCAATGTTATAAAAGATAAGGGTTGTAAAAGCATTCAAATCCAGTAGGGTAGGCACCCGCCGCCTTGCCGTATTACTACGGTAGGTTTGCAAGCACCTCCCTCCAAACCGTACTTACACCTCTCGGCGTATACGGCTTTCCATTTACCGCTCAGTTTAGTTCTCCTGAATGCAACTTGTCGTGACAAGTTTTGCACATCGCCAAAGTTTTCCTTTTTCGTCCAATCATTACTATTTCCCAAGAGGCTTTACCTTTTAAATCCTTAATTTTCTTAATGTGATGTATTTCTATTGGTACATTTTCAGCACCGCACCATTCGCATTTTTCTGCTTTTAAGCGACTTATCAGGCTTGTACTGTTGAGATTTCTATGTATTTGCGGTATATAATCGACATCTGCTTTTTGAGTGAAGTCAATATCACGCTTAAAGCCTTTGTCATAGAAATATGCAACTGCTCTGCCACTTTTACTTGGATATTTAATTCCAAATCGTTTGTAGCCGTATTTCTTTCGTATATTGCTTACGCGAGTTTTATATTTGGCAGCGTATGTTTTGAACATACTATATTTCATAATATAATAAAAATCACCTAAAACGCTCACATTATCAGCAATCCGATAATAGTTGTATATTCCCGTAATTTCCGCATTGTACTGATTGATAATCTCAAGGTCATCACTATTGATTAGATATGTTCTTTCACGAGGTATAAATTCTTCTTTACCATTGTTATACTTTATTTCAAGAGCCGAATAATCAATGAGTTTCTTTTGCCATTTTTCACGGGGCAAATATAGTTTTATCCTGCCTTTTTGATAACGACCGCGAACCCCATTTTTGTTAAGAATTGATTGCTGACTATCGGAAGTACAAATGTCAAAGCCTAAGAAACGAGCTTTTTTCTTTGAATTTGTTATCAGTGTTTTTTCAGTAGATAATTCAAGTTTCAATTCAGACCTAAGAAAATCTTTTATATCAGATTTTATTTGTTCTGCATCTTGCTTGCTACCTATAACACCGCATAACCAATCGTCTGCATACCTGACATATTGTAGTCTTTTATAGTTATTATCCATAGGATTTTTTGCCGGCATTTGGAATTTCTCATTCACCATTCTTTTGACACTTTTCAGATATTCATTCTTTTCTTTTTCGCTCATTTTATTCCATATTTCGGACTTAATTTTTCCATTTTTCAACCACCGTATTTTCTCGTGCAGTTGCCCGTAAGGCTTATAATTTTCACGAACTGTACCGCTTTTGAAATTCTCCATATATCTTTCCATAAACTTATCAAATTCGTTTAGGTAAATATTGGACAAAATCGGACTGATAATTGAACCCTGTGGTGTGCCCGAATATGTTTTATTGTATTTCCAATCCTCGACGTAACCTGCTTTTAAGAATTTCCATATAAGAGCAATAAAGTACTCATCGTGTATTCTTTTTCGCAGTATGTTTACAAGAACACTATGGTCTATGTTATCAAAGAATGATGTTATATCTCCCTCTATAAACCATTTTACTCCTGTAAAATTCGCCTTTAATTGTTGAAGCGCCGTATGACAACTTCTGTTAGGACGAAAACCGTGTGAACGATTAGAAAATGTAGGCTCATATATGCTTTCAAGTATCATTCTGATTACTTCCTGCACCAATTTATCATTGAATGACGGTATTCCCAAAGGTCTTAATTTTCCGTTTTTCTTCTTGATATATATCCTTCGTGCAGGATTTGGTTTATAACTATGGTCTTTTAAAGAAATTATCAATTCCCCAATTCTTTCCATACTCATACCATCAATAGTTTTGCCATCTGTACCAGCTGTCATATTACCTGCATTTGCATAAATATTTTGATATGCGCGCAGATAAAATTCGCTATTATAAAGATTTCGGTATAGCCTTTTGTATTGATAATTTTCCTCTTTGGCTTTGCTTCCTAAACTGTTTAATACATCAATCGGATTTCTCATAGTGTCTCACACACCTTTCTAATATTTTTGTATTAAAGGGTAAACTACTTTCCTTCGCCGTGTAAACGGTTTTCCCGTTCTCAGACTACTATGAAAGTTCCGTTACCATACCGAATATTCAGAGTCATCTTTCTTGAGTTTTATCCCTTGAAATTTATCACCTTTTATGGCATTACTCATAGCCCTTTATAAAGGCATTTCGGGTTAGGTAATCTCCGTTTAGATTAATAGAAATAGCTTATCAGATTGTCGGATATGGATTTCGTCCTTTTCTGCTTATTGCAGTTGGGGCAATATAAGTATCAACGGACAATTTCACCCGGTCTCTATGAAATTCCTATATTGCTAAACGCTTCAACTATCCTGCGTTATGGATTCGAGTAGAACCCCTCGGACTTCCATTCAAACAATCAAGTCTTTATCCTCATATCTGATATTTCATCTTGCAGTTCAGTCGCAACATAGATAGTTTTGTTGACTTACCGCTTTACTGATATGCTACACTCCCTGCTTGGTTTCCCTCACAGATAAATCAGTTGATGATAATGTGATTTATTTCAAATCTATGATACTTTTCATTACTGCCTTGCCAATGGCAGAATTTCTATTAACCCGCGGACATAAATTGTTGTTACAATTTACGCCCTTACGGACGCACGCCCGGTTTCAACCAGCTTTGGGTTGGTTATAAGGACCTGCATACCCTCGTTCAGCTTTTTCTGCACCCAGTCCTCACGCTTTATGGCTTTCACGTTCTGCTTTAAAATGCAGGCTTTAATTCCCATTTCTTTAAGTCTGTCTGTTAAAAGCGGCTGAGTATCTAAGCGCACCCAGGCGGTGTAGATAATAACCCTTTCGCCCGCGTCTACCTTTTTCCGCACAAGCTCCAACACATTATTCAGCTTATCGTTCGGCTCGTCTGTAAAGTCCTTGGGGACAATAGAATAATCTCCTGCGGTTACAGGTGCGTGACCGTAAGGCTGATCGGGATATGCTGTAAGCAGGTTAAGATAGGGGGACAGCAGCTTGTTAGCAAGCCGTCTGTCCTTTCGCATTACGGTACGGAATTCATCCTCCATATGCCTGTATTCCTTTTCCACGCTTTCGGACATTTTGCAGGCTACCGGAATTTCCTCATAATCCGGCAGATCCTTTGCCATATCGTATAGAGATAAAAACACCGTGTTTTCCATAAGGTATCTTGAATAAACGATAGGCGAAATACCCGGCAGGAATTTCTCGCGTACCTTTTGCGTCCGGTTCTTTGAGGCAACGTTAAACTTTGTTTCGGGAATTTCATATATGCTCTCTACCACACCGTAGCTCTGACAGAACTTCCTCGCGTCGTTGTACTTAAAGCCGTCCGCTAACATTAAGCGGGGTTTCAGTCTGAACAGCAGATAAAATGTACCCTTGGCATAGCCGTTTATTAGGGTTGCGGTCATAGCAATAACCTTTTTTGCAATACCGGCTATTTCCGCCATAGCCTCGCCCTGCGCGCTTTCGCCAGAATATTCGTGCAGCTCGTCACAGATATATGCGTCAATTTTTTTGAAACGGTGCTTAATATACCGTGATAGCGGGAATTTGCGGTATGCGCCCTGTGCGGGGAATATGCCGTTTGGATTATCCATAACGGCTCCTACCTGTTTTCTCATTCCGATAGTTTTGAGCTTGCCAGAATAATACGGGAATTTACGGTGGATATATCCGTAACCGCCTATTCTTACCCACTCATTTTTGGCAGGATCTAAACAGTCGGGATTATCCGCCTCCCACAAAACGGTTTTACAGCTTTGGCATTTATGGTTTTTGTTGTTTTCCTCGTGGAAGAAAATACTGTCCGCAGGAACGGTATATGATGTGCTGTCGGTCGTTACCGTCATTTCCTGAACCGCGCCGCATACAGGGCAGATAAATCCTTTTCTGCGCTTGTTCCACATAACGGTCGGCTTACGCAGATAACCGCTTCTTGCGCTCTCCTTTGAAAGCACCATAAAAACGGATTTATCCGTTGTGCGGTACAATTCGTACATACGGTCAACATCCGTAATGCTCGATACTACCCTTGCTATACAGTTCGGTACGGTTTCGTAAAGCTCGCGCACCCATTTCTTTGCCACATGTGACGGGCAGGTTATAACGTTTATACGCCTGCCGCCGCCTATGGATTTTTGATAGGCATACAGCGCCGCTGAGCCTATTTTGGTTTTGCCCGTACCGCAGCCCGATACAAGCATTGTCATTTTTTCCTTTTTAAGCTGTCTTTTAATAGCCTCGGCTCCTGCCAACTGTGCCTCATAAAGCGAATATCCTACATTCTTTTTTATGTATTCGTTCACTTCGTTAAGCTCCGGGCAGATGCTTTCCTCGGCGGGATTGAAAACAGGCTTGAATGTAGCCTGTATTTTTTTCGCAATATCCTTGCCGAAAGCATTTAGATATTGCGTAAAGGTTTCTATATCCCTAAACGCCGTATCGTCCCGTTTTGCGTTCGGAATACATATTTCCCCCGATTCAAGCCCGTCGGTCAGAACCTTTGCTATTTGTGTTTCACCTTTTTTAAGCGTCACCGCATAAGCCGCAAATTCCGCATTGGTGCTGAATACATTAAGCCTTTTAAGGATTTTCCTGTCCTTTAATTCGCGTATAAAGTATTTTTCCCAATCAGGAATTAACGGCACAGACAGCTTACTGTCAAGCTCTGTGAAAAGTCCGCTTTCATCCTTACAGAAAATGTATAGGTCGCGCGGATTTTCGTCTTTTTCCTTTTTCTCGTCGTCATTCGCTCTCAGCACACACTCCGACGCGGTATCTCCCGCTTTCACACGGCGGATGTAATTGCCGCCGTGTGTAGTAAGCTCCGTTTCGCTCTTTTCCTTGGGCAGTCTCAATGCAATTTTACTGCCGCTGAACAAAGCGTCGGACATAGCGAGCACCGTTTCGGGGTAGCCGCCGAACCTTATGGCAACGAGGCTTTTGTTTCCGTCGAACACAACCGTGTCCGCGCAATTGGTTATACCCACTCCGTAATTTTCGTCTTTCAGGATAACGGGTATAAGGCTTTTGCTGTTTTCGGTGATAGATCACCCTCTCCTTTCCGCCGTAAGCCCTGCTGCCTTAAAGAAATCTCA
>CAKSQS010000066.1 GCA_934486705.1 uncultured Eubacteriales bacterium | reverse complement strand
GCAGTCCTGTCCGATTTCGGATTTGCACGGCGGAGATACTGCGTCATATGATTTACGGCGAACCGCCTCTCAGCATGATAACGGAATCTGCCAAAGGACAAAGGCAGCCGGCGGAACATGAGCCGTAAAGTGCTCGTCCGGACAATGCCGTTATGACCGTTTCGGCTGTTGTCGGTGTCTTTATTCCGGTAATCGTACTTGGTGTAACCGAGCTTAGTGTAACAGGACTCGAACCTGCCGCGGTTTCGCTCGCCGCCTTTTAGATTGCGGCTTTGCGTTCATTTTTGCAAGGCGTTAGCCTTGCTGCAAATTTCTCGCTTCGCCGAATAAAAAATTCGGCGGCAGAAACTTTTAACCTACCGAAACTAAAAATTTTGTCATAAGACGAAGCCGACTAAACGCAGGAATACTGCCGTATTTCAAGTTTTGAGGCAATGTATTATGCAAAATTTTGTTTCGTAGGCGTGACAGGTTCGAGTCCTGTCACACTAGGCAAACGAAAATAATCCGAACCCGTTTTTTGAGCGCGGATTTCTCGCATTGCCGCGTTAAAATACTCTTTAATCCGTTAGAATTAACTGCGTTTTGTGCCTTGCTCTGCAAAAAAATCCGCTACTCAAAAAATCAACAACCCAAAACGAGTGCAATTTTCGTGTGGATTTTTATGCGGAGGATGTGATAAGGCTCTCGCCTTATAAAGACGACAAATGGAAATACGCCGAAAATACGCCGTTTTGGGCGAGTTCGGATTATTTTCGCTTGCCTATCGTCAAGCTATGCTTCAAGTCCGTTTTCGAGAACCTCGCCGACCATTTCCTTAAATACGGATTTCAGGTCTCGGACATCCTCCACTTCCATTAGTGCGAGCAATTCCCGCAGTTTTTCTCTCCGTTCCTGTTTTACTGCCCGTACCTCCGGGCTGTCTTTGTACCTTGGCATAATTTTAACCTCCAAATTGATATGCCCGTTATACTAAAAAATCAGCACGGCAAAACCGTGCTGAAATGCTTTATTTATGCTGCTTTGCGTCGGTTATGTCACCAACCACACAAACCGTTCTATATTGTTACTGCCGTATGTACGGTAGATTTGCTTATTTTAAAAACCTTTGCCGCAGCGCGGACAGTAGCGCCCGTATCAAGTATGTATTCGCCCAGTATCTCCGCCCTGTCCTGTGTCGCCTCTTTCATACAATCAACTCCCCTTAAAGCGTCTTATGCGCTCTTTCACTGGTTAATTGTATGATTTTTCTTCGTTTTTTATGCCTTTTTAAGACAAAACAGCACTATTGATTACTGCTATTTTGATTTTGAATAACATTCACTGCATATACCAATATTGGGGTTATCCGCATTATAGCTTTTAAATAAAATTCGATTTTTAACTTTACCGCACTTCACACATTTAGCCATTCTTCTCAGCTCCGGAGTGTGTGTCGGTCCTTTATTTGTCATGCCGTGATAAAACTTTCTTGTTGAATCCAAAAAATCAAAATTTCCGATGTCTTCTGAATCAAATACAGCAATATTTTTATAAATATTTAATACTGCGCTCTTTTCTTTAAAGTGTTTATTTTTCTTTTGCAAATTATCTTTTAAAGGGTGTTCTCGTAATTTCATCTCCGTATGTATATTATCTTTTAAAACTTGATCTTGCAATTTTATCTCCCTAATCTTTACGTTAAAGGTCGATAGTTTCTTAAGCATAAAGCAGTGTAATCGCTTATTATCATATTCGTACCGAGTTCTCTGTGCAGCTCGCGCTGACGTTTTGCACCTTCGGGCAGCACGCTTACGGTCACTGCGCCCATTTTTACTCCGGCGTATATCTCACTTCTGCCGTCGCCCACAACAAGCACGTTTTCGCCCTTAACGCCGAGCTTTTCGGTAAGCCTGCGCATAACCTCGTCTTTCGGTATCTTTTCCTCCCAGGTAGAGCCTAAAATGTCCTCAACCGTTTTGCCGCTGCCTATTTCAAACCCGAGCCCCAAAACCTCCTCGTACATTCCCATGGGCGGCTGCACGGATTTATCCACCACTGCGCCCGTAACAAAATAATTCTTAACGCCGTGCCCGTGCAGATATTTCATAAAATTCATAGAGCCCTTTACAAGGTACTTTTCGGGGTTCTTCCGTGCCTCGGCTAAATTTCCGTCCCTGCAAAAGCGGTTCAGCACCTGCTCGTAAACCTTAAAAAGCTTCGGCGTTTTATCCGTCAGGTATTCAAGATATTCCCGCGGCTCTGCCGCGTCTTCAAACCGTTCCTCCCCAGACCATATGCGCTTTATTATATCCGAGTTGGTTTTGCTGTCATATCTGCCGTGCGTAAGCTCCTCATGGCGGCGTATTGCCCATTCCATTTGCGTAAGCGCCGAAAGCCCCGCGCTTTCAACGCAAAAGCGGTCGGTCTCCTCTAATTCCTCCGTATCGCACAGCACGCGGCTCATCACGGGCGGCCAGTTTCTTATAAGCGAATGCGTGCCGTCTATATCGTGAAAGGCGCATACTATTTCTCTGTTATGCACCGGGTTTACTATTTCAATTCCCCGGCTCTCGCTTGTGTTTACCGTCATTTATATCTCCTCTGTGCAGGCATTTACTATTTCGGATATACTGCCCGTGGCAAGTCCTATTGCCCTGTCCGCCGCACCGTAATAAAGGTACAGCGTGTCTGTTTCGTGATCCGCCATAGGGCAGCAGGGAAATACCGTGTTATCGCTGTTTCCGTGCAGCTCGTATTCCTTTTCGGGCATCATAAGATAGCTTGATGTCTTGCCGATTATTTTCCACGGCTCATTGAGATCAAGCAGTATTGCCCCCACATAGTAATATGTTCCGCCCGCAGTCGCGGCTGCGGGCTATCCTCGTCTGCCCCACGTCGGTCCCGCCGCCCTCTGCGGCGTAATCCACTACCGATACAAGCATTATGTACTCGCCGTTATATTTCACTACCGACGGGTTATATATCTGCCCCACCCCCGGAAAATCGTCCACATGGAGTATCGGGTTTCCCTCGTATCTTTTAAGTATATGCGTCGCATCCTTTTTTAATTTCATATCGCTCATTGTCTTTTCTCCTGTTTTCTATAAAATACGCATTGGTATAAGCCCGCTTACCGTCAGTACCGTTTAGCTCAAGCCGCATATACCCGCAGCCCTTATCTATTCTGAATTTACCCGAATACACAGGCTCTCCGTTTAAATTACGCACAAGGTCCGCATATCTGTTGCCGGACAGCATTCTTATACTCGCAAGCGGAGTATCGCTCTCAACGCATAAATATCCGTCCTCGGTGTAAAGCTCGCGTATTACAGGTCCTGTGCTCGCATAAAAGTTGCCGCTTTCCATTGCGGATATAATATTGCCGTAATCAAGGCTTTTTGCGCATATCATATTAAACCCGCCGAACATATCGCTCCTTGCAGACCCAAGCGCGTTGTGGTTATCATCGTTTGCGGTGCAGAATATGCGGCTGCCGCTTCTCAGCATAAGGTCGTATACATCGCCGTTATACTCGTCAAAGCCGCTTACATATGTGCTGTTGTTATATATTTCAAGCGCGTCCATGCCCTTGTAGTGCTTTAGGGTATCAAAGCTTTCCTGCGACCATTTCGGGTGATTTACCGTAACGAAAAAGCCGTTTTCTTTCATTGTTTTTATAACGTGGTTTATATTCTCAACCGAATATACCTTTTGAAATGCTTCGCCGCGCGGCACTATAAGCCAGCGCAGCTCGGGGTCGCGCAGCCACCTGAACTTCGGGTGAGTGTATTTCTCGTCATATCCCGGCTGATATATCTCGGTCGGGTCTTTTTTGTAAAAGCACATATGGCAGGTTATTACGTCGTTCCATTCCCGCAAGGGTGATAAAATCCTCATCGTCAAGCTCAAAATGCGAAAAAAGCCCCTCGTGGTCGGTTATTGCAAGCACCGAATACCCCTTTTCTTTGTAAAGCGCTTTAAGCTCCGCGGGGGTATAATGTCCGTCCGACCAGGTGCTGTGGCAGTGCAGATTTGCCTTGTAGAACCTGCCGTTTTGGATAAAAAGACTTTTTTTCATTTATAATCGCACCCCGTCCGAAATAAGCTTACCGTGCAGCACGGCAGGCTCTATTTGTGAAACGCTTATTCCCTCTGCCGCCGCCAGTGCCGCCGCGCTGCCCGCCGCCTGACCCGTAAGAATACACGTTCCCTGTATTCTTGTGCTTGAATGCGCTATGTGGTCGGCGGAAATACATCTGCCGCAGGCAAGCAGGTTTTCCGTATTTTTTGATAAAATGCACCCGTACGGTATATCGTAACTGTCGCCCTTTATATCCCCGCCTATGGCGCGCGCCTTACCGTTGGGGTCGTGTATATCTATCATATACGACCCACGCGCTATGCTGTTTTCAAATTTTCGGCAGTTTATGGCGTCAAGCCCCGTAAGAACATATCTGCCCCTTATGCGCCTTGTCTCCCTTACGCCGAGCGTAAAGCCCGACTGGCTGTAATACGCGTTTTCAAAGCCAGGAATAAAATTTATAAGAAAATCCGCTATGGCTATTATCTGCTTTTGCGCCGCTATCTCCCCTCGGTTAAGGCTTTCCGCGTCAGAGCCGTCTATTCCCGTTATGCGGGACATATTTATCACCGCCGTATCCGGACGGTTTGAGGGAGAAATAAGCACCCTGCCCTGCGGGGTGGGTATTCTGTCCCCGTTTATTTCAAAGCCGTGGCTGCCGCAGAATTTCCAGCTTCTGAACCTTTCCTCGGTTATTCCGAGGTCGCCGAAGTGCAGTTCCCTGTTGTTAAGCTTATGCTTGCGGTATTCCTCATAGTTAACGCCGCCCATAAGTATGAATATTGAGGTAGGCTGCATAAGCCCGTCCCTTTCATACGCGCCGTATGAGCCGCTGCTGAAATGCGAATGGTCAAGCCCGCTTTCGGTAAGCGCCTCAAAGCAGCCGGGCTCGCTGCCCTTAACAAGCTCCGCGCCGCAAAGTGCCGCCAAATCCGCGTCGCCCGACGCATCTATAAAGGTTTTGGCCGCAACGCTTACAAAGCCGCTTTCGGTTGATAAAAGCACCGATTTTATTCTGCCGTTACGTATATAGTCCGCCCAAAAGAAACGCCGGTTTAATGAGCAATAAAAAGCAAGCAACTGCCCGAATTTGCAACTGCTTGCATTAAAAAATCGCTTAAATTTTGTATAAAAGTATTAACAGAACGGTAAAGGGCCGCTGTTATAAATACGTTGTCTCGCCCTTTTTAAGTATAATATTCTTACCGTTTGCAACAACATATAGGTCGGTATACGTAGGATTATATACTATTTTCCCGTTTACGGAGCATTGCAGCTGCTCAAAAGCCGAAATATATTCAACAATTTCCATATTTGTGCAATACCATACATTCTCTTTTCTTCCGACTGTCTTGCAAATATTCTCTAAATTCTCCCATTTTTCCTTAAACTCATAGGAGTGACCCCATATATAAAAAAGCTGCGGCTTTATTCTCCATGGATGCTCGGTATCGTCCGGCATAAAAAATGTTTTCGCCAATTCGGGCAGCTTAGGGTCTGCATGGTGACAGGTAGGACCCCAGCGGAGATAATCGCCCGGTAAATCGAAATTATGCGTAACAGCCGTTGTTCTGCCGTATTTTATTCCGCATTTTGCTATGCATTCAACCATACCCGCTGTTTCGTGCAATCCGTAAGGGTATGCAAAGCCGCGAATAATTCTGCCGGTTTTTTCCTCCAGCGTTTCCCTATCCTTTATTATCTGGTAAGCTATTCCGCCGAAATCAAGATAATGCAAATGCGGATGAGTATATGAATGCGCCGCTATTTCGTGACCCTTATAAAGGTCCTCAAGCTCCTCAAACTGCACCTTGGCGGAATTTCCCTCAATATTACCCGAGTTGATGTTAAAGGTGCACTTAATGCCGTATTCATTTAAAAGGGCTACCATTTTTTTGTCATCGTTATACCCGTCGTCAAAGCTTAGTGTAACCGCTTTGGTTAAAAAGCCCGGGTATCTTTTAAATAATTCGGAAAATCCGTTTTTCATTTTTATTCCCCTTTTATTTCTATGTGCGGGCGCTGCCGTTACGGCTTTTATTATAGCGGGCGAAAAAGCGAATAACAATACTCATATTGCCCGTGATTATGTAAATATTGCTTTTTTATTATAACGGCAATGCTGCTCTGTTTTCCGAAACCGTTTCCTCAATTATCTGCATTATTTTATCAGTAAGCTTTGAATCAAAATCACCGAATCCGTTTAAATTTATCGGCTTTTTCAAAATAAATCTTAACCATGTGCAGGCGGCGGCTAATCGACCGTAATCAAGCGTAAGATGAAATCCGTCACGGCAAAGCGAAATGCCGCCGTTTCCGTAATCAAACTCCGGAACGGTATCCCTTAATTTTTGTATAACCGTTCCGACAGGTATTAACGGCAAATTATAAATCTTCTCTACCATCTCGCCGCAATCGGTCAATCGGCGATACATTTCCTTTTGATCTCTTGCATAATTATCAAAAGCGGCATTAGTAAAATCGGTTTCGTACGCCCAGGTTTTATGAAATAAAATCTCGGCATTCGGCTGTTTTTCTCTGCAAAAATCAATCAGCATTTTAAGATACGGAAAATAGGTCTGAGGTTTTCCGCTGAAAGGGCTTGCCTGCTGAAGAGTAATAATATCAAACTTATCCGTTTCTGTTCCCTCGGCAAGTGAAACCTTTCTTATACCCTGACCCCCGTTGATTTCCAAATCATATTCGGCGTTGCCGCTCTTAAGGCAGTCAATATGATGCTCCAAGGTACACCCGCCGATATAAAGATTAACCGTTTCTACATTAAACCCGTTATATTCGGCCAATCGGTGAATGTAATTGTGTGCATCCTGCGAAAAGCTGTTTCCGATCGATAGTATTTTCATTTTCTTCACATCTTCCGTTAACATATATCATATTGCATTTTTACCGTTTTGCCTTTTTAGGCTGACGAAAATTGAACCCATTACGGTTTGGCTCTGCATATAGTATCACCCTGCCGAAAAATTCGGCAGGGTGAATAATTGTGCTTTGTAAATCTAATTACTTAGATTCCTTTATAGCTGCCTGTGCTGCTGCAAGGCGTGCAATCGGCACACGGAACGGTGAGCAGGAAACATAGTCAAGACCGATCTTGTGGCAGAACTCAACAGAGGACGGGTCGCCGCCGTGCTCGCCGCAGATACCGCAGTGGAGGTCTTTTCTTTCGCCCTTACCGAGCTTAACAGCCATTTCCATAAGCTTGCCTACGCCTACCTGATCGAGCTTAGCGAACGGATCGTTCTCGAAGATCTTAGCGTCATAGTAAGCGTCAAGGAACTTACCTGCATCGTCACGGCTGAAACCGTAGGTCATCTGGGTAAGGTCGTTAGTACCGAAGCAGAAGAACTCGGCTTCTTTAGCAATTTCGTCGGCTGTAAGAGCAGCGCGCGGAATTTCTATCATAGTACCTACTTCATACTTAAGGTCGATTCCGGCAGCCGCGATTTCAGCGTCAGCGGTTTCAACAACGGTCTTCTTAACATACTTAAGCTCTTTAACGTCGCCTACAAGCGGAATCATAATTTCGGGAACTATATTCCAATCGGCGTGAGCCTTTTTAACGTTGATAGCGGCGCGGATAACAGCGGTGGTCTGCATCTTTGCAATTTCCGGATAGGTTACTGCAAGACGGCAGCCGCGGTGACCCATCATCGGGTTAGCCTCGTGGAGAGACGCGATGATAGCCTTAATATCTTCAACGCTCTTGCCCTGTGCGTCAGCTAATTTCTTAATATCAGCCTCTTCGGTAGGAACGAACTCATGGAGCGGGGGGTCTAAGAAACGGATGGTAACCGGCTTGCCCTCAAGCGCTTCATAAAGCTTTTCAAAGTCGCCCTGCTGGAAGGGGATAATGTTTTCAAGAGCCTTTTCGCGCTCTTCAACGGTAGATGAGCAGATCATCTGACGGAAATAGTCGATTCTGTCGCCCTCAAAGAACATATGCTCTGTACGGCAAAGACCGATACCCTCAGCGCCGAGCTCGGCAGCCTTTTTAGCGTCTCTGGGAGTATCCGCATTGGTGCGAACGCCGAGCTTGCGGTATTTATCAGCCCAGCCCATAATTCTGCCGAACTCGCCTGCGATAGACGCGTCAACAGTCGGGATAATTCCGTCGTAAATGTTACCGGTAGAGCCGTCAAGCGAGAGATAATCGCCCTCGTGATAGGTCTTGCCTGCGAGTGTGAACTGCTTGTTCTCTTCATCCATATTGATAGCGGTGCAGCCGGAAACGCAGCAAGTACCCATACCGCGCGCAACAACGGCAGCGTGAGAGGTCATACCACCGCGAACGGTGAGTATACCCTGAGCCGCCTTCATACCCTCAATATCCTCGGGGGAGGTTTCAAGACGAACAAGAACAACCTTCTCGCCGCGAGCGCCCCAAGCCTTAGCGTCCTCTGCGGTGAATACAATTTTACCGCAGGCAGCGCCGGGAGACGCGGGAAGAGCCTTACCAACCGGAGTTGCAGCCTTTAAAGCCTTAGCGTCAAACTGCGGGTGAAGAAGTGTATCGAGGTTACGCGGGTCTATCATAAGAACCGCCTCTTCATCGGTAATCATACCCTCGTCAACCAAGTCGCAGGCAATTTTAAGAGCAGCCTGAGCGGTTCTCTTACCGTTACGGGTCTGGAGCATAAAGAGCTTGCCGTGTTCAACGGTGAACTCCATATCCTGCATATCGCGGTAGTGATTTTCGAGTCTCTGGCAAACATCCTTAAACTGCTTGAAAGCCTCGGGGAATTTTTCTTCCATTTCGGAAATGTGCATAGGAGTACGAACGCCTGCAACAACGTCCTCGCCCTGTGCGTTGGTGAGGAACTCACCGAAAAGGCCCTTAGCGCCAGTAGCCGGGTCGCGGGTGAACGCAACGCCTGTACCGCAATCGTCGCCCATATTGCCGAACGCCATCATCTGAACGTTAACGGCAGTACCCCAAGAATACGGAATATCGTTATCACGACGGTAAACGTTTGCACGGGGGTTGTCCCACGAGCGGAAAACAGCCTTGATAGCGCCCATTAACTGCTCCTTAGGATCGGTCGGGAAATCGGTGCCTATTTTAGACTTATATTCAGCCTTGAACTGACCTGCAAGCTCCTTAAGGTCGTCGGCGGTAAGCTCAACGTCCTGAGTAACGCCTCTCTTTTCCTTCATAGCGTCAATAAGCTGCTCGAAGTACTTTTTGCCGACTTCCATAACAACGTCGGAGTACATCTGAATAAATCTTCTGTAGCAGTCCCAAGCCCAACGCGGGTTATTGGATTTTTCCGCAATTACGTTAACAACCTCTTCGTTAAGACCGAGGTTAAGGATAGTATCCATCATGCCGGGCATTGAAGCGCGGGCGCCCGAACGAACCGAAACGAGGAGCGGATTTTCCTTATCGCCGAACTTTTTGCCGGTGATGGTTTCCATCTTCTCGATATATTCCATTATCTGAGCCTGGATTTCATCGTTGATCTTCTGACCGTCTTCATAATACTGGGTGCAAGCCTCGGTGGAAATGGTGAAGCCCTGCGGAACGGGAAGACCTAAACCGGTCATTTCTGCAAGGTTAGCACCCTTACCGCCCAAAAGCTCACGCATTTTTGCGTTGCCTTCGCTGAAAAGGTAAACGTACTTGTGACTCATTAAGAATCGACCTCCTGATTTTTTTATGGATTTAAAATCCATTGTTAACAAAGTACCTTAACACAGGTATCCAAACCATTATACCAAGTTTAAAGCCAAAAATAAAGTATTTTTTTAAAAAAATATAAAATAATTTAATTTTATATAATATTCACTATAATTTTCGGTCAGGTTTCGCCGTTTGATATTCTTTCTGCCGTATTTATAACCGTATTCCCTATTTTTTCAATTGTTGCCGCGTCCATACGGCTTGCCGGTGCGGAAACGCTGAAAGCGTAGCGGTACTCGCCGTAAACATCACACACGGCGGCAGCAACGCAGCACACGCCGTTTTCGTTTTCCTCGCAATCGGTGGCGTAGCCGTTTTTGCGCACCGTTTCAAGTTCCTTTAAAAACAGGCGGTAATCGGTAATGGTCTTATCGGTTTTTTTCACTATTTCGGTGGAGCGCCAAATTTTCTCCACCTCTTCGGGTTCAAGGCGCGCCATTATCGCTTTGCCGACCGCCGTATATACCATAGGCAGCGAAAGACCCACGCGCGATACCATTCGCACCGAGTTTTTGGGGGACTCGAATTTATCGATATAAATTATCTCGCCGCCGTTTCTTTCAACCAGGTGCACGGTTTCCCCCGTAAGTGCCGAAATTTTTTCCAAATGCCGCCGTGCGTAACGCCTTATATCAAGCTTTGAAAGCGTACCCGCCGAAAGCTTTAAAAATTTTAAGGTAAGCCTGTACTTTTCCGTAAGCGGATTTTTTATAACATATTCAAGTGAAACAAGCGTTGAAAGCAGCCTGAATACCGTTGTTTTATTAAGCCCCGAGGCTGATGCCAATTCGGTTATTCCGCTTTCGCCGTTTTTACACAGCAGTTCTATCAATGCAAATGTGCGCTCCACCGACTGCACGGGAGATTGTTCCGTCATTTTTCAAATTCCTCCTGTTCCGTAAAAGAATTTTACCATAAACTGAAAATTTTTTCAATTCCTGCTTGACATTTTTTCGCGGAGTGATAAAATATAATTGAATTTTGAAACGCCGTTTCACAATGTGAAACAAGGAGGTACATATGGAAAGCTTAATAAAAGAAATTTCCGCCGCCGGCGTAGTGCCGGTTGTAAAGCTGGATGACGCGGAAAACGCCGTAAAATTGGCGGAGGCTTTAAGAAAAGGCGGGCTTAACTGCGCGGAAATAACCTTCCGCACCGACGCTGCAGAGGAATCTATAAAGCGCATAGCCGCAAAATACCCCGATATGCTTATTGCCGCAGGCACGGTACTGACGCCCGAGCAAGCCGATAAGGCTATGGCGGCGGGGGCTAAGTTTATAGTAAGCCCGGGGCTTAACCCCGATGTGGTTCGCCACTGCATAGATAAAGGTTACCCTGTAGTTCCCGGAGTTTGCACACCGGGTGAGGTTGAAAAAGCGCTTTCGTTCGGGCTTAAATACCTAAAGTTTTTCCCTGCCGAGGCTGCGGGCGGCGTTAAAATGATAAAAGCCATGGCAGCGCCCTACACAATGGTTTGCTTTATGCCTACGGGCGGAATAAACACATCTAACCTTGCCGATTATTTAAACTGCAAGGCGGTATTTGCCTGCGGCGGCAGCTGGATGGTGCCTTCAGATAAAATAAACAGCGGAAATTTTGCCGAAATAGAAAAAATGACCGCCGACGCGGTCACGCTTTTGAAGGAGATAAGAAAATGAGGGTTATTACTTTCGGAGAAATAATGCTGCGGCTCTCCCCCGCCGGAAATTACCGCTTTTTACAGGCTGAAAGCTTCGGTGCCACCTTCGGCGGCGGCGAGGCTAACGTTGCGGTCTCGCTTGCGGAGTTTGGGGCTGACGCCGCTTTCGTTTCAAAAATTCCCGAGCATGAAATAGGTCAGGCTGCGGTAAACTCGCTGCGCAGGTTTGGGGTTGATACCTCGCTTATTACGCGCGGCGGTGAAAGAGTGGGAATTTATTTTCTTGAAAAAGGTGCGTCGCAGCGCCCCTCAAAGGTTATATATGACCGCGCGCACTCCGCAATAGCCGAGGCTGCAAGCGAAGATTTTAACTGGGAAAAGATATTTGACGGTGCGGATTGGTTTCACTTTACGGGTATTACCCCCGCACTCGGCGATAATGTGGCGGATATATGCCTTGAAGCGGTTAAGGCTGCGAAAAAGCAGGACGTTAAAGTAAGCTGCGATACCAACTACCGCTCAAAGCTCTGGGGGCTTGAAAAAGCATCGGCAGTTATGACAGAGCTTATGCAATACGTGGACGTTTGCATAACCAACCCTGGGGACGCAAAGGATTTATTCGGAATAATATCCGATGATAAGGGCTTTGATTTGAAAAATCCCGATAATGCAGGCGCCGCCTCGGTTGCCAAAAAGCTTAAAAGCACCTTCGGCTTTGAAAAGGTTGCGCTGACGCTGAGAACTAATTTAAGCGCAAGCGATAACGATTGGGCGGCAATGCTTTATGACGGCGAAAGCTGCTGCACAAGCAAAAAATACAGTATGCACATAGTAGACCGTGTTGGCGGGGGCGATAGCTTTTCCGCCGGGCTTATTTACGCGCTGCT
>CAKSQS010000065.1 GCA_934486705.1 uncultured Eubacteriales bacterium | reverse complement strand
GGCGCGCGCTGGATAATGATAGCGGCTCTCGCAGGGCAGAAAACCGAAATAGACCTTAAAAATATATATGTAAGAAACGTAAGAATAGTCGGCAGTACCCTGCGGTCAAGAACGCCCGAAACAAAGGCGGAAATTCTCGCTGATTTAGTGCGTGATGTATGGCCTAAGGTATCGGCAGGCGAAGTAAGACCGACTATATACAAGGTTTTGCCGATAACCGAAGCCGAGGCGGCGCAGGACATACTTTACCGCGGCGAAAATATAGGTAAGGTTGTTTTGACGGTCGAATAAAAGCGTGTTTTATTGTAAAAATTACTTTTGTTAATTTTACTGTTGACTTTGTTTGCTTTAAGTGGTAGAATACATATAACAAAGATCTTTAAGCAAGGTGCTGTGACGCCGGCAAGATTGTAATAAACGACTGTGTATCAGTCTGCTTTCTTGTGTTTACGGCCTGCTTTTTAAAAGCAGGCTTTTTTAGGAGTAGATTATGATAATTAGAAACGCTTATGTTTACAAAAACGGTAAAATCAACAGAATGGATTACGAATTATCGGTCGGCAATGTCGGCTTTCTTTCCGATTTTAATAATGTTTATATTTTTCCGGCTTTCTGTGATGTTCACGTGCATTTCAGAGAACCGGGATTTTTTTATAAGGAGACAATAAAAACAGGCTCGCTTGCAGCAGCGCGCGGCGGCTATACCGATGTTTGCACAATGCCGAACCTAAACCCCGTGCCCGACAGCGTGGAAAACATAAAAAAGCAGATAGAAATTATCGAAAAGGACGCGGCAGTGCGCATTCACCCATATGCGGCAATAACCGTGGGTGAAAAGGGCGAAACGCTTACCAATATGACAGCCCTTGCCCCATATTGCGTAGCTTTTTCGGACGACGGCAGGGGCGTGCAAAGTCAAGATATGATGCGCGCGGCTATGCTTAAAGCGAAAGCGCTCGGAAAAATTATAGCCGCTCACTGCGAGGATAACTCGCTGCTTTGCGGCGGATATATTCATAAAGGCGAATACGCCCACCTGCACGGGCACAAGGGCATATGCTCTGAAAGCGAGTGGAAACCCATTGAAAGGGATTTAAGGCTTGCAAAGGAAACGGGCTGCAAATACCACGTGTGCCATATATCCTGCAAGGAAAGCGTGGAGCTGATACGAAAAGCCAAGGCGGACGGCGTGGATGTAACGTGCGAGACCGCGCCGCACTATTTAATATTTAACGATATGGATCTAAAGGAAAGCGGCAGCTTTAAAATGAACCCGCCGATACGCAGCGAAGAGGACAGACAGGCATTAATACAAGGCTTGCGGGACGGCACAATAGATATGATAGCCACCGACCACGCGCCGCACGGCAGTGAAGAAAAATCGCGGGGACTTAAAGATAGTCTTATGGGCGTTGTGGGGCTTGAAACCGCATTTCCCGCGCTTTACACCTATCTTGTAAAAACGGGAATTATAACGCTTGAAAGGCTTATTGAGCTGATGGCGATAAACCCGCGAAATCGGTTCGGATTGCCCTTTACGGGCGATATATGCGTTTACGATTTGCAAAGCGAATATAAAATTGACCCGCGCGAATTTAAAAGCAAGGGCAAAAGCACGCCGTTTGACGGGCTTACGGTATCAGGCAAAAACTTACTTACAGTATGCGGAGGTAAAGCAGTATGGAATATAACAGAAAATTAGTGCTTGAGGACGGTGCGGAGTATTACGGCACGGGCTTCGGCTACACGGGCGACGCGGTGTGCGAAATAGTTTTCAATACCTCTATGGTGGGGTATCAGGAAATAATATCCGACCCTTCCTACACCTATCAGGCGGTGGTTATGACCTACCCGCTTATAGGCAACTACGGCACAGCCGATGAAGACTACGAAACCAAAAACCCCACAATAGGCGGGCTGATAGTTAGGGAGTATAACGATCTGCCCTCTAACTTCCGCTATACCAAAACCCTTTCGGAAGTAATGGAGGAATATAAAATACCGGGGCTTGCGGGTATAGATACAAGACAGCTTACCCGCAGTATACGCGATTTAGGCTCTCGCTGCGGAATTATAACAAACGCCGATACGCCGACAGATGCGGCAATTGAAAAAATCAAGAACACCCCCGTTCCGCACGACGCGGTGGCGCATGTCAGCTGCAAAAAGCGCCGCTATTCAAGAACGGCTAACGCGAAATACAACGTTGTGGCGATTGACTGCGGCATAAAACTCAACATTATCCGCTCGTTAAACGCGCGCGGCTGCAATGTGACGGTAATGCCCTATAACACTTCCGCCGCAGAGGTTGAAAGGATGAAACCCGACGGCATTTTCCTCTCAAACGGACCGGGAGACCCCGAAGACGTTATACCCGTAATCGATTTGGTAAAGAAATTAAGGGGCAAATACCCGATATTCGGCATATGCTTGGGGCATCAGATGATATGCCTTGCCTGCGGGGCTGAAACCTATAAATTAAAATTCGGTCACCGCGGCGGAAACCACCCCGTTAAAAACCTTGAAACGGGAAAAATTGAAATAACCTCGCAAAACCACAGCTACGCCGTAAACGAAAAGAGCCTTGAAAACACGGGGCTTAAAGTTACGCACATAAACCTGCTTGATAACACGTTAGAGGGCGTAAGCGACGAAAAATCAAAAATGTTCAGCGTGCAGTACCACCCCGAAAGCGCGCCCGGCCCGCAGGACAGCGCCTATTTATTCGATAAATTTACTTCTCTTATGGAGGAAAACAAAAATGCCTAAAAGAACCGATATTAAAAAGATATTAGTCATTGGCTCAGGCCCTATTGTAATAGGTCAGGCGGCGGAGTTTGACTATGCGGGCACGCAGGCGTGCTTGGCGCTTAAAGAAGAGGGGTACGAGGTAGTCCTCTGCAACTCAAACCCCGCCACAATTATGACCGATACATCTATTGCGGACAAGGTGTATATGGAGCCTTTGACACTTGAATACTTGGCAAAGGTAATACGCTATGAGCGCCCCGACGCGGTACTGCCCGGCATAGGCGGGCAAACGGGGCTCAACCTTGCTATGCTGCTTGAGAAAAAGGGCGTTTTGCGCGAGTGCGGCGCAGAGCTTTTGGGTACTTCAAGCCGCAGCATTGAGCGCGCTGAGGACAGGGAGCTTTTTAAAGAGCTTTGCGAAGAAATAGGTGAGCCTGTTTTGCAATCGGTAATAGCCGAAAGCCTTGAAGACGGTCTTGAAGCCGCCGAAGAAATAGGCTACCCCGTGGTTTTGCGCCCCGCTTTTACCTTGGGCGGCACGGGCGGCGGCTTTGCCGATAACGAGGAAGAATGCGCCGAAATATTAAGGGGCGCTTTAGAACTTTCACCCGTTCACCAGGTTTTGGTGGAAAAAAGCATAAAGGGTTATAAGGAAATCGAATACGAGGTAATGCGCGATAATAACGACACCGCAATTACCATTTGCAATATGGAAAATGTTGACCCCGTGGGCATTCACACGGGCGACTCAATTGTAGTTTGCCCCTCGCAGACCCTTACAAATAAAGAGTACCATATGCTGCGCGACAGCGCCCTTAAAATTATACGCGCCCTAAAAATCGAAGGCGGCTGCAACGTGCAGTTTGCGCTTGACCCGCTTTCCTTTAACTACTATCTTATTGAGGTAAACCCCCGCGTTTCGCGCTCCTCCGCACTTGCAAGCAAGGCGAGCGGCTACCCGATTGCCCGCGTTTCCGCCAAAATATCGGTAGGTATGCGGCTTGATGAAATTATGATAGCGAACACCCCCGCCTCATTTGAGCCTGCGCTCGATTATGTCGTTACCAAAATGCCGCGTTTCCCGTTTGATAAATTCTCATCGGCTAACAACAAGCTTTCAACCCAAATGAAAGCCACGGGCGAGGTAATGAGCGTGGGCAGAACGATTGAAGAAAGTTTGCTTAAAGCCGCAAGGTCGCTTGAAATAGGCGTAAATCACCTTTATATGAAAAAGTTTGAAGCTTTTTCGGATGACGAAATGTTAAGCTATATAAAGGACGGCACTGACGACCGCATTTATGCAATAGCCGAGCTTTTGCGTCGAAAGACCGATATAGGTATGATATGCAACGCCACAAAAATTGATATGCTTTTCCTTGAAAAGATAAAGAATATAGTTAAAACCGAAAATAAGCTGAAAGAACATATAGGCGACACCGACACGCTGTATACCGCTAAAAAGCTCGGATTTTCCGATGAATTTATAGGTAAGCTTTGGGGTATGACGGGCAAGGAAATTTATAAAATAAGGGAAAAGCACGGAATGTTCCCCGTTTATAAAATGATTGACACCTGCGCCTCGGAATTTGAAAGCTATATACCTTATTTTTACTCGACCTATGAGGACGAAAACGAATCGGTGGTATCGGATAAAAAGAAGATAATAGTTTTAGGCTCAGGCCCTATAAGAATAGGGCAGGGGGTCGAGTTTGATTACTCCACCGTGCACGCGGTAACCACAATTAAAAAATCGGGGTATGAAGCGATAATTATAAACAACAACCCCGAAACCGTCTCGACCGATTACACCTGCTCGGATAAGCTCTATTTTGAGCCGCTTTGCACCGAGGACGTTATGAATATTATACACCTTGAAAAGCCTTGGGGCGTTATAGCGTCCCTCGGTGGGCAGACCGCCATAAACCTTGCCGAAAGCCTTAAAAACCGTGGGGTTAAGATTATCGGCACGGACTGCGAGGCGATAGACCGCGCCGAAAACCGCGATTTGTTTGAAAAGGTGCTAAAGGAGCTTAATATCCCGCAGCCGCAGGGCAAGGCGGTAACCAAAATTAAGGACGGCGTAAAAGCCGCCGCCGAAATCGGCTACCCCGTGCTTGTGCGCCCCTCGTTCGTCTTAGGCGGCAGGGCAATGCAGATTGTGGCGGACGAGGAGCAGCTGCGCCGATACCTGCGCACCGCGGTTGAAATTGACGAAGACAAGCCTGTGCTGGTTGATAAATACATTTCGGGCAAGGAGCTTGAGGTGGACGCAATTTGCGACGGCAGGGACGTATTCGTGCCGGGAATAATGGAGCTTGTGGAGCGCACGGGCATACACAGCGGCGACTCAATAAGCGTGTACCCCACATTCAGCATAAGCGAGAAAGTCCGCGCGACAATACTTGATTATACAAAACGCTTGGGGCTCGGTATCGGTATAATAGGGCTTTACAACATTCAGTTTATTGTTGATAAAAACGATAATGTGTTTATAATAGAAGTAAACCCGCGTTCTTCAAGAACCGTTCCGTTCCTTTCAAAGGCTACGGGTTTCAGCCTTGCCGACATTGCTACGCTTGTAATTTTAGGTAAAAGTCTTAAAGAGCAGGGCTTTGATAAAATTTACCCGGGTGATAAAAAACGCTGGTATGTAAAAGCCCCCGCGTTTTCATTTTCTAAGCTTAGAGGGCTTGACGCCTACCTGTCGCCCGAAATGAAATCCACGGGCGAAGCGATAGGCTACGACGATAAGCTTACCCGCGCGCTTTATAAGGCGCTTAAAGCCAGCGGAATGAACGTTATGAACTACGGTACGGTGCTTGCCACCATTGCCGATAAGGACAAGGCGGAGGCGCTGCCGCTTATACGCCGCTTTTACAATATGGGCTTTAATATTCAGGCGACCGCAGGCACGGCAGAATTTTTAAAGCAAAACGGAATACGCACCCACGCGGTGGGGAAACTTAGTGACGGAAGTAAAGAGATAACCGACGCGATAAGGCAGGGGTATGTTACCTACGTTATAAACACGCGGGATATGAATTCTTCGGGAGTGCTGTCGGACGGGTACGAAATCCGCCGCTGTGCGGTTGAAAATAACGTTACAATGTTTACGTCATTAGATACCGTTAAGGTACTTCTTGACGTGCTTGAAGAGACTACCCTCGGAATATCCACAATAGACGCTTGAAAGGAAACGCTATGAAACAGGATTTTTACGAAGTTACGGAAAATAAGCAAATTGCCCCCTCGGTTTTTAAAATGACGCTTGCGGGCGATACCTCGCCGATTACCGCACCCGGGCAGTTTGTTAATATTAAAATACCCGAATTTTACCTGCGCCGCCCTATTTCCATATGCGATTGGGACGATAAAAGCCTTACGATTATTTACAAGGTAGTAGGGGACGGAACAAGCGCTTTAAGTCAGGTAAAAAACGGTGAAAAATTAGACCTTCTAATTTCCCTCGGCAACGGGTACGATACCTCGCTTTCGGGCGATAAACCCCTGCTTATAGGCGGCGGCGTGGGCGTTCCGCCCCTTTTCGGGCTTTGCAAAAAGCTGATTGCCGAAAATAAGACCGTAAGCGTTATTTTAGGCTTTAACACAAAATCGGAAATATTTTTGGAGGACGAGTTCAGAAAGCTCGGCGCTAACGTTGCCGTTACCACGACGGATGGCTCTTACGGGCTTAAAGGCTTTGTAAACGCCGCAATGGAATACGCCGATTACAGCTATTTTTACACCTGCGGACCGAAACCCATGCTAAAGGCGGTAAACGCCGCCGCGAAAACAAGCGGTCAGTTCAGCTTTGAAGAGCGTATGGGCTGCGGCACGGGCGCTTGTATGGGCTGCACCTGCAAAACAAAAAAAGGTCCTAAACGCGTTTGCACAGAAGGCCCTGTGTTTTTAAGGGAGGAAATAGAATGGTAAACACATCTGTTAACCTGTGCGGTACAGAACTCACAAACCCCGTAATTCCCGCAAGCGGCACTTTCGGCTTTGGTTATGAATTTACACGGTTTTACGATATAAATATTTTGGGTTCAATTTCCCTTAAGGGCACTACCAAAGAGCCGCGTTTCGGCAACCCCACGCCCAGAATTGCCGAGTGTCCCTCAGGGCTTTTAAACGCGGTAGGGCTGCAAAATCCGGGAGCGGAAAAGGTTTTAAACCACGAGCTTAAAACACTTAAATCGGTTTATAAAAAGCCGGTTATGGCAAATGTAAGCGGTTTTTCGGCAGAAGATTATGTATCGGCTGTTGAAATCCTGACAGTTGACGACACTATCGGCTGGTTTGAAATCAATATTTCCTGCCCCAACGTTCACGGCGGCGGGCTTGCTTTTGGCACAAGTGCGGAAAATGCGGCGGCGGTTGCAAAGGCGGTAAGGGCGGTTACGGATAAACCGATAATTATTAAGCTTTCTCCGAATGTAACGGATATTACCGAAATTGCAAAGGCGTGCGAGGCTGCGGGAGCGGACGGCGTATCGCTTATAAACACCCTGCTCGGTATGAAAATAGACCTTAAAACCAAAAAGCCGCTGCTTGCAAACAAAACGGGCGGGCTATCAGGCCCTGCGGTAAAGCCTGTGGCGGTCAGAATGGTGTATCAGGTATATGATGCGGTAAAAATACCTATTGTAGGTATGGGCGGAATATCCACGGCAGAAGATGTATTGGAGTTTATGTTAGCGGGCGCTGCTGCAGTAGAGGTGGGCGCGGCTAACCTTATAGACCCCTACGCTTGCAAAAAAATTATAGAAGACCTGCCGCGTGCAATGGAAAAGTACGGCATAAATAATTTAAGCGAAATTATAGGAGGAGCGCACAATGGGTAAGGACGTAATAATAGCCTGCGACTTTGCGGACAAAGAGACATGCCTCAATTTTTTGGATAAATTTGAGGGCAAAAAACCGTTTGTAAAAATAGGAATGGAGCTTTTCTACGCCGAAGGCCCGGAAATTGTAAGGGAAATTAAGGCGCGGGGGCATAAAATATTCCTCGATTTAAAGCTGCACGATATTCCGAACACCGTAAAAAAATCAATGGCGGTATTATCACGCCTTGATGTTGATATGTGCAACCTGCACGCGGCGGGCACTGCGGCTATGATGAGCGCGGCAATAGAGGGGCTGACAAGACCCGACGGCACACGCCCGCTGCTTATAGCAGTAACCCAGCTTACCTCTACCAGCGAAGAAACAATGCACAAAGATTTGCTGATAGAGGGCAAAATGGAAGACGTGGTTATGCACTACGCAAAGAACGCAAAGTGCGCGGGGCTTGACGGCGTGGTGTGTTCTCCGCTTGAGGCGGCGGCGGTACATACTGCCTGCGGTGAAAGCTTTTTAACCGTAACGCCCGGCATACGCTTTGCCGACGGCGACAAGGGCGACCAATCGCGCGTTACCACCCCCGAGAAAGCAAAGGAAATAGGCAGCGACTATATAGTGGTTGGCAGACCCATAACCGCCGCGCCCGACCCCGTGGCGGCTTATGAGCGCTGTGTTCGGGAATTTATAGGATAGGTGATAAAAATGCAAAGCTACAAACACGAATTTATTGAATTTTTAGAGAGTGCCGGCGTGCTTAAATTCGGCGATTTCACCGCCAAAAGCGGCAGAAAGATACCTTATTTTATAAACGCGGGTGAAATTAAAACAGGCGACCAAATAAGAAAATTGGGCAAATTTTACGCAAAGGCGTATTTTGAAAAGCTCGGCGATAAAAAAGCCGTGCTTTACGGACCTGCATATAAGGGTATTCCGATTGCGGTATCGGTAGCGATTGTGCTTTCGGAAAACGGGCTTGACGTTCCGTTTTTCTTCAACCGCAAGGAGGAAAAGGACCACGGCGAGGGCGGCGTTTTTGTAGGCTATAAGCCGCAGGCGGGCGAAGAGGTTGTAATAGTTGAGGACGTTATAACCGCAGGCACGGCGATAAGGGAAAGTATGGCTATACTCTCAAAGCTTGATGATGTAAAGGTTGCCGCCACCTTTGTTATGGTAGACCGCTGCGAAAAGGGTCAGACCGAAAAATCGGCTATGGCTGAGGTAGGCGAGAAATTCGGTTTTCCCGTTTACTCGGTAGTTAACGTTTATGATATTATAGAATACCTTGAAGAAGACGAAAAAAACCGCGAAAACGTGGAACGCATAAAGAATTATCTTAGTGTGGCAGGATCCAAACCTGCCGCGGTTTCGCTCGCCGCCTTTTAGATTGCGGCTTTGCGTTCATTTTTGCAAGGCGTCTGCCTTGCTGCAAATTTCTCGCTTCACCGAAATCAAAATTCGGCGGCAAAAACTTTTAACCTACCGAAACTAAAAATTTTGTCATAAGACGAAGCCGACTAAACGCAGGAATACTGCCGTATTTCAAGTTTTGAGGCAATGTATTATGCAAAATTTTGTTTCGTAGGCGTGGCAGGTTTGAATCCTGCCACACTAAATTAACGGCGCAAAGGAATGATATTAAATGAGAAGTCTTATTGATATTTCGGAGCTTACAACGGGCGAAATTGAAGAGCTGATAGGCGTTGCCAACGATATTATAGCAAACCCCGAAAAATACAGCGAAAAATGTAAAGGCAAAAAGCTTGCAACCCTGTTTTTTGAACCGTCCACCAGAACGCGGCTAAGCTTTGAGGCGGCAATGTTAGAGCTCGGCGGCAGTGTTTTGGGCTTTTCAGAGGCGCAAAGCTCCTCTGCCTCAAAAGGCGAAAGCGTGGCGGATACCGCAAAGGTTATTTCATGCTATGCCGATATTATAGCAATGCGCCACCCGAAAGAGGGAGCACCGCTTGTGGCTGCAAGAAACGCAAGCATACCCGTTATAAACGCGGGCGACGGCGGGCACTGCCACCCCACGCAGACCCTTGCGGACTTACTTACAATATACCGCGAAAAGGGCGGCTTTGATAATTTGACCGTGGGATTTTGCGGCGACCTTAAATTCGGCAGAACGGTACATTCGCTTATTTCCGCGCTTATACGCTATAAAAACGTTAAATTTGTGCTTATCTCCCCGGGCGAGTTAAAGCTGCCGGGGTATGTTAAGGATAAGCTTGATAAAGACGGTATAGAGTACACCGAGACCGACAGCCTTGAAGGCTCAATTGCCGACCTTGATATACTTTATATGACCCGCGTGCAAAAGGAGCGTTTTTTCAACGAGGAAGACTATTTGCGCCTTAGAGACACATATATTTTAACCCCCGAAAAAATGGCACTCGCAAGCGAAAAATTACGCGTTTTGCACCCGCTGCCGCGTGTGAATGAGATAAGCGTAGCGGTGGACGAAGACGTGCGCGCTTGCTATTTTAAACAGGTGCTTTACGGGAAATATATGCGTATGGCGCTTATATTAAAGCTTTTGGAGGTAAAGTGATGAACATTGATTCCATTAAAAACGGCATTGTAATAGACCATATAACTGCAGGTAAAGGTATGGAGATTTACCGTCTTTTAGGGCTGGAAGAGCTTGATTGCTCGGTGGCGCTTATAAAAAACGTTGCAAGTAAAAAATTGGGCAAAAAGGATATTATTAAGATAGATTCGGATTTTGACGTTGACACCGATATTTTAGGCTTTGTAGACCCCGACGTTACGGTGAACATAATAAAGGACGGGCAAATTAAAGAAAAGAAGACAATAGAACTGCCGCAGGAGCTTACGAATGTTTTAAAATGCAAAAACCCGCGCTGTATATCGTCGGTCGAGCAGGAGCTGCCGCACATTTTCCGCCTGACTGATAAGGAGCACCGCGTTTACCGTTGCATTTACTGCGAAACAAGGGCAAAATAAACAGTGTCCTTTTCCGTAAAGCCGGGCACACCTGCATTATTTGATAAGGTAACGAGATTAAAAAAATCGAATAACGGCGACCGTAAAATAAATATATAAAGTTTTTTTGAAAAATACTTGAAATGATAAAAACTCTATGGTATAATTCCATTGTTGCCTATATTTATTGGGGTGTCGTCAAGCGGTAAGACACAGCACTTTGACTGCTGCATTCGTGAGTTCGAATCTCGCCACCCCAGCCAGAAATCCTCATTCGTAAGAATGGGGATTTTTACTTGGTGTCTTTAGACGTGGAAATAAACCCTCGGTTCTACCGAGGGAAGAAAAAAGAGCGGAGCGACAAAAGATATGGCGAGCTTGGTGCGAGCCGAAAGACTTTAAAAAAAGAAGAACCTCATGTAAAATAGTAGTGGTTTGGCGACCGCATTACTAAAAAACAGGAGGTTTTTCAAATGAAAGAAAATAATGAGATAAAAAGCACAGCACACAGCAAATATAGGTGTCAGTACCATATAGTTTTTGCTCCAAAGTATAGGAGAACCGTAACGGGCTCGGCTCTCGTCAGCCTAAGCCCAAAATACGGCAGTAAAAGGAGATGATTTGAGTGCCGATGCCGAAAAACAAACGCAAATTCGCATTATGGCTTTACCCCGAAACGCTCCGCAGGCTTTGGTATATGGGTAGTTTTTTAGCATATCATATGCTTGCTTATTCTTTGCAATCAATCGCTTGGATATCGAAATAACATCTTCATCCGAGGCAAACTGTTCTTTTTCTGCCTGCCCGAACATGACGATGAGATAACGGGGGACATTATTTTTTAAAATGACGGCATAACCGTTTTCATCTACGAGTCTTGCTACTTTGGAAAAGTTTTGATTTGCTTCTGTAATGGAAACAAGATTATTTGTATTGATATCCAAAAATATCACCCCGCTTATAGTATACAGAATTGTAGAATAAATTCAGCCTAAAGAAACCCCACCATATACAGCGGCAGATGGATAATTCCGTCCTTTACCATTACATCTTTGGTGTAAAGAATATAAGAGTTTCCGATAACAGATGAAAAATGCTTGCGGAATTTATCAAGTGAAGAATGAGAACGGTAGTTACCGGATTTGAGCTCTACGGGAGCAATTTTTTTACCCTCAGTAATCAAAAAGTCAATTTCCATATGATTTTCACGCCGTCGGCTGTCAGACCGTGAATAAAAATATAAGCGCTCTCTGCGAAGCCGAAGCATTTGCGCAACGATGTTTTCCATAAGCATTCCCTCGTTGATATTCAGCTTATCAAAGAGGATGGCACGGTAAAGCTCATTGTCGGTGTACTTTTTATCCTTGAAGGTGTGGTAACAAGAAGTCCCGTATCTGCTATGGATACCGAACCGGGATTTTTATCGGAACTGAGCGGGATGTTCTCCAACCGCACCGAATGGCATCCGCTCCCGATGTTCGAAGCCACCCCGGAAAACTGCGAAGCCTTTCGGCGGTGGCTGGACTCACAGTGGGCAGAGCTGCCGGAGGCTCTGCCCACGCAGACGGCGGCGGAACTTGTCGATCACAGCCCGCAGCGCATTCATGAATGGATACGGGAAGAAGTGCTGGTCGGCATCAAGCTCGGCATCATACAGTATTGCGCCAAAGCAGAATTTATCGGCTTTATGGCGTCACCGCAAAGACTGGCGCACCCGTGCACGGAAAAGTATAAAGATCTGGTTCGGGAATTTAAGTATATACAGCACCGTGAGCGTGAGAACGAACAGCGGCGGCAGAAAAGGAAAATGATGAAAGAGAGTACATAATTTATGCCTCACCGGAAACGGTGAGGCAGCATCTTTTTGTTTCTGACGGAGCAAACCGAACAAACAGCAGAATATAATTCCCTTATTCGTGATATAATAATAAGGGAAAATTCGCGCAACCCATTGACCGTTCCCTTATTTTGTGCTATTATTTAAGGGAAACAGAACGGAGGTAAGGGAATGAGAACCTTCAACTATTCCGCAATCAAGGAGCA
>CAKSQS010000064.1 GCA_934486705.1 uncultured Eubacteriales bacterium | reverse complement strand
TGGTGCGGGTAAGAGGACTTGAACCTCCACGACCTTGCGATCATTAGAACCTGAATCTAACGCGTCTGCCTATTCCGCCATACCCGCAAATATTAAATTTAAACGGGCAGCCGCGCCCGCGTGACTCTTGCGGTTGACGTAATTTTTTACGGCTTGGAGCGCCGAAAAAATTCCGACCGCTGCGCCTTTGCCTTGCTCGCTGCATCTGTCACCGGCAGCGCTCGCAGGCAAACTGCCTATTCCGCCATACCCGCAATTAAGTTATCGTCCTCTAAATTTTACACGGCGAGGACAACCGAGGCGGAGCTTACTTTTCGGATAAATCTTACTTTTCAGCTTGACCCGCGAAGTTTATTATATCATAAATACGAAAAAAGTCAATATTTATTTTATTGAAAAAACGATGATAAAAAGTAAAACAACTGTTTTGTAGAAAACAACAATTTAGCGCCTTTTAAAATAGCTAAATTGTAAATGTGAACAAACTTTTAAAATCGGCTCGTATTTTGTTGACTTTAGTCGCCCGGTGTGTTACGATAACAATAGCGAAAGCGAAAATAATTTAATATTTGCCGATATAGGTTTGGATTGATGGCCCAAATGTTTCTACCGCACGCCGTATAAGTTGCGACTATTGGTAATGTCAGCTTTTAAACGCTGGCCTTTAAACGTTTTTATGCGTTTATATATTGGCAAACAGACTTTTTATTTTAAGTCTGTTTTTTTGTTTTTAAAAAATATAAGGAGCGCGCCTGATGAAAGCCTTAGAAGAAAAAATTCTAAAAGAGGGAAAGGTTCTTCCCGGCAATATTCTTAAGGTGGGCTCTTTTTTAAATCATCAGATAGACGTTGATTTCATAATGGAAATGGGGCGCGAAACAGCGCGGCTCTTTGAAAACGAAAAAATAACAAAAATACTTACTATAGAGACCTCGGGCATAGCAATAGCGGTAGGCGCGGGCGCGGCAATGCACGTGCCGGTTGTATTTGCAAAAAAGCATAAATCAAGCAACGTTTCGGGCGAGGTTTTAAGCACCGTGGTTCACTCCTACACACACGGAACGGATTATACAGTGGTTGTTGAAAAGGATTATATAAGACCCGACGATAAAATATTATTGGTAGACGATTTTCTTGCAAACGGCAAGGCGCTTTTGGGGCTTATTGATATAGTCACGCAGGCGGGAGCCGAGGTTGTGGGCGCTTCCTGCGCTATTGAAAAGGGCTTTCAGAAGGGCGGAGACTCTCTCCGCGCCGACGGAATACGGGTCGAATCGCTCGCTGTTATTGACAGTATGAGCGATACCTCGGTCACATTCCGCAAATAAATTACGGATAATCGCGGGTTACCGCTTTATCAAAATAAATAATTTTTCGGAGGAAGAAATTATGAAGAAAATTACGGCAATGCTTCTCTGCCTTGCAATGCTTTTTGCTTTTGCAGGCTGCGGCAGCAAGGACACAGGCTCGGGTTCAACCGGCAACAACGCAAAAAAGGGCGTCAGCGAGGATATTCTTCCGCGTCTTGACATTAAATCAGAGGTTACCGTACCTGATGACTTCAAAATCGGTATGATCTGCCTGCACGACGAAAACTCCACCTATGATAACAACTTCATTCAGGCTTTAAAGTCTGTTCAGAAGGGTATGGGTCTTAAAGACGACCAGGTAGTTATAGTTACCGGCATCGGCGAAGACAGCAAGTGCTATGATACCGCTGTTGACCTTGCCAAGAACAAGGGCTGCAAGGTTATATTTGCCGACTCCTTCGGTCATGAGTCCTTTATGAAACAGGCGGCTCAGGAATTCCCGAACGTTCAGTTCTGCCACGCTACGGGTACTTCGGGTAAGAGAGCCGGAATTGCAAACTTCCACAATGCTTTCGCCTCTATTTACGAGGGCAGATACCTTGCGGGTATAGCTGCCGGTATGAAGCTCAACGAAATGATCAAAGCCGGCAAGATAAAGGCTGAAGAGGCTGTTATCGGTTATGTAGGCGCTTACACCTATGCTGAGGTTATCTCGGGTATGACTTCTTTCTTCCTCGGTGCACGTTCTGTTTGCGAAACCGCTACAATGAAGGTTCGCTACACCGGTTCTTGGTATGACCAGGGCAAGGAGCAGGAGGCTGCTACCGCTCTTATTGAAAAAGACAAGTGCGTTCTTATAAGCCAGCACGCCGACTCCCTCGGTGCTCCCACCGCTTGCGAGCTTGCGGGCGTTCCGAATGTTTCCTACAACGGCAGCACCTATTCCGCAGGTAAGAATACTTTCATAGTTTCTTCCGCTATCAACTGGGCGCCTTACTTCCAGTACATCATTGAGTGCGTTGTTAAGGGACAGGCTATCGATTCCGACTGGTGCGGCGATATAGCTACAAACTCCGTTGTTCTTACAGGCATTAACGAGGGTGTTGCAGCAGAAGGCACAGAAGCTAAGATTAAAGAAGCTATCGACGCTTTCAAGGCAGGGACACTCAAGGTATTTGCTACCGATAAGTTCACTGTTGACGGCAAAAAGCTTGACCAGTATTTAGCTGATGTTGACGGCGACTTTAAGGGCGAGACCAACGTAATTCACGATGGTTACTTTGATGAGTCCAACGCTAAGGACTTCCGCTCCGCTCCTTATTTTGATGTAATAATCGACGGTATTACAAATCTTAACAAAGAGGTTTAATTAACCGCTTTAGACCTGACTATCCCACACAAGGGGAATATTTTCCCCTTGTGTATTTTGATTTTTAAAACATACAGGGAGGATACTTGTGAACGCGCTTGAAATAAAAAACGTAACAAAACGCTTCGGTAAGGTAGTAGCAAACAAGAATATAAATCTTACGGTTGAAAAGGGCGAAATACTTGCGGTGCTGGGTGAAAACGGCTCGGGCAAGACTACGCTTATGAATATGATTGCAGGTATCTACCACCCTGACGAGGGCGAGATTCTTGTAAACGGCGAACGCGTTGTTATAAACTCGCCGAAGGACGCTTTTAACCTTAAAATAGGTATGATCCACCAGCATTTTAAGCTTGTGGATGTATTTGACGCTACCGAAAACATAGTTTTGGGAATTGACGGCGATAAACGCTTTAACCTTAAAGAGGCGGCAAAGCGGGTTGCCGAAATTTCGGAGAAATACGGGTTTGAAATTGACCCGAAAAAGAAAATTTATCAGATGTCGGTTTCGGAAAAGCAGACCGTTGAAATAATAAAGGTGCTTTACCGCGGCGCGGATATACTGATACTTGACGAGCCGACGGCGGTGCTTACCCCGCAGGAGACCGAAAAGCTTTTTGCGGTGCTGAGAAGAATGCGCAGCGACGGCAAATCGATAATAATAATCACTCACAAAATGCACGAGGTGCTTTCCGTTTCCGACCGTGTGGCGATACTCCGCCGCGGCGAATACATAGATACGGTAATAACAAAGGAAACGAGCGAGGCCGAGCTTACCGAAATGATGGTGGGCAAAAAGGTCTCCCTTAACATTGACAGAACAGAACCCGAAAACCCCGCCGAACGCCTCATGATTAAAGGTCTTGACCTTTACAGCGAAGAGGGTATTAAGGTTCTTGACGATATATCTTTCACAGCAAACAGCGGCGAAATTTTAGGCATTGCAGGCATTGCGGGCAGCGGGCAGCGCGAGCTTTTGGAGGCTATTGCGGGTCTGCAGAAAATAAGCAGCGGCGAAATAATTTACAATAACCCGAAAACGGGCGATGCCGAGAACCTGCGTGATAAAACCCCTATGCAGATTCGCGAGTTGGGCGTTCGCCTTTCGTTCGTGCCCGAGGACAGGCTCGGCATGGGGCTTGTGGGGAATATGGACATTGTGGATAATATGATGCTGCGCAGCTACCGCCGCGGGCGCTCGCTTTTCCTTAACCGTCAGTCCCCAAAAAAGCTTGCCGAGGATATTATAAACGACCTTGAAATTGCAACACCCAGCGCAAACACCCCCGTGCGCAGGCTTTCGGGCGGTAACGTGCAAAAGGTGCTTGTAGGGCGCGAAATTGCTTCTTCGCCCACCGTACTTATGGCGGCGTACCCCGTGCGAGGGCTTGATATAAACTCCTCTTATATGATATACAATCTTCTCAATCAGCAGAAGAAAAACGGCGTTGCGGTTATATTCGTCGGTGAGGATTTAGACGTTTTAATTGAGCTTTGCGACCGCATTATAGTTGTAAATTCGGGCAGAGTTACAGGCATTGTGGACGCAAGAGAAACCACAAAAGAGGAACTCGGACTTTTAATGACAAAATCGGGAGGCAATGAAAATGGCAAGTGAAAAAAATCTTAAACGCGAGCCTCTCGCTTATATTTCAAAAAGGGACAATGTTTCTCTTACCTACCGCATTGTGGTGCGTGCTGTGGCAATTGTTTTGGCGCTTATAGTTTGCGGTATAGTCACCAAGGTGCTCACGGGCGATAATCCGCTTTCAATTTATCAAACAATAGTTCACGGCGCGGTGGGCAAGGGCAGACTGCTTGTTACAATACACGATATTGCAATTCTCCTTTGCATATCGTTAGCGGTTACCCCCGCTTTCCGTATGCGCTTTTGGAACACAGGCGCAGAGGGGCAGGTGCTTATAGGCTGCCTTGCCACCGCCGCGTGTATGTTCTGGCTCGGCGGTAAGGTATCAAACGGCGTGCTTATTCTTATTATGACCGTTTCCGCCATAGTTTCGGGTATGATTTGGGGCGTTATTCCCGCAATATTCAAGGCACAGTGGAAAACCAACGAAACGCTTTTCACACTTATGATGAACTACGTTGCAATTCAGCTTGTTGAATATTTCCTTAAAATAGCCGATAAAAGCGGCTCAAACGTTGTAGGGCCTGACCTTTTATCCCACGGCTGGCTGCCCGATATTTTCGGGGTAAAATATCTGCTTAACATTATAATTGTTGCGGTTATTACCGTTTTAATGCAGATATACCTTAAATACAGCAAGCACGGCTACGAAATTTCGGTTGTGGGCGAGAGTGAAAACACCGCGCGCTACATAGGCATAAACGTTAAAAAGGTTATTATTCGCACAATGTTAGTGTCGGGCGCTATATGCGGGCTTGCGGGACTTTTGCTTGTTGGCGGTTCTTCACACTCTATCGATTCAAACCTGGTTGGCGGCAGAGGTTTTACCGCCATAATGGTTTCGTGGCTCGGCAAGTTTAATCCCATTACAATGATTTTAACTACTCTGCTGCTCGTCTTCTTGGGGCGCGGTGCAGACGAGGTTACCTCTAAATTCGGTTTGAACGGCGATTTTTCCGATATTTTAACCGGAATAATTCTTTTCTTCATAATCGGCTGTGAATTTTTCATAAATTATAAAATCAATTTCAGCCACCGTAAAAAGGAGGAGAAATAATGCTGACGATTATTAACTTTATTCAACGTGCCATTTTGCAGGGCACACCCTTACTTTACGGTGCTACCGGTGAAATTTTAACCGAAAAATCGGGCAACCTTAACCTCGGCATACCCGGCATTATGTATATCGGCGCAATATCGGGTGTTGTGGGCGGCTTTATGTACCAGACCTCGACCGATGAGGTAGTGCCTATCATAGCGGTTTTAATTCCGTTTTTGTGCTGCCTTTTAGGCTCGCTGCTCGTGTCGCTCCTTTATTGCTTTTTAACCGTAACATTAAGGGCTAATCAGAACGTTACAGGTCTTGCAATTACCACCTTCGGCGTGGGCTGCGGCAACTTCTTCGGCGGCTCGCTCATTAAAATTATAAAGAGCGACGTTCCCTACCTTGCCTTGGTCGATATTGCAAGAGCCTTTAAAACCACGCTGCCCTTTGCGGAAAACACGGGCGATATAGGTAAGCTTTTCTTCTCCTACGGCTTTATGGTGTACCTTGCAATTATCATTGCTATTATTTCGGCGGTGTTTCTTAAAAAGACAAAGCACGGGCTTAACCTGCGCGCGGTAGGCGAAAACCCCGCCACGGCTGACGCTGCGGGCATTAACGTGACTCGCTATAAGTATTTTGCCACCTGCATAGGCGGTATGATAGCGGGGCTCGGCGGACTTTTCTATGTAATGGACTACTGCAACGGCATTTGGTCAAACAACGGCTTCGGCGACCGCGGTTGGCTTGCAATAGCAATAGTTATTTTCGCCACATGGAAACCCTCGCTTGCCATACTCGGCTCTTACCTGTTCGGCGCGCTATATATTCTTTTCAACTATATAAACGTGCCCATGCAGATGATTCCGCTGATTCAAATGCTGCCCTATGTGGTAACAATAATTGTGCTTATAGTGGTAAGCATACGCAAGCGCCGTGAAAATCAACCCCCGGCGCACTTGGGACTTTCCTATTTTCGCGAGGAAAGATAAAAAAACACTTACATTTGCTATATAAATGTGGTAAAATATAAATATAGCTTTTTCCGGCGTGCCTGAAAACGGCTCGTCGGATTTTTTTGTAAAAGAAGGGTGAAAATTGTTTGAAAAAGGGGAAAAAATTATATACGGTAAAACCGGAGTGTGTGTTGTAGAGGATATTGCCGAAAGGGCTGTTCCCGGCGGGAAAAGACTTTACTATACCTTGCGGCCGCTGTATCAATCGGGTAATGTAATTTTTGCCCCGGCAGACAGCGATAAAATTTTTATGCGCCCCATTATTACCAGGCAGGACGCAGAAAGGCTGATTGAAGATGTTCCGAAAATCAGAGAAAACGCGCTGTCGGAAGAATTTTCCGATGAAACGGAAATTCGCAGCTGCGAGGAGCTTTTGCAGCTTGCCATAATGATTTATGAAAGGCGTAAAGAGGCGCGCCGTATGAAACGAAAGCTGAGCTTTACATATGAAAATCGGCTGCACAGGGCAGAGCAGGTGCTTTTCGGCGAGCTTGCCGCAGTTTTGGAGGTTGAGCCCGAAAGCGTGCCTAAGCTGCTGTTTGCGGCAATTAAAGACTGAAAGGAATTATTTTATGGTGGAAGAGAAAAATCTTGAAACCTTAAGCGCCGAAATACTTGAAATAGAGGAAAGAGAAGCCGAACGCTTTTCTTCATCGCTTTATGAAAGGCTGGCAAGCCAAAGCGGTATGACCGCTGAGGAGCAGTCGGCTTTGGCGAAAGAGGTTGATAATGAAGTAAAGGTGCTTGAAAATGCGTCAACCCGACTTAAAAAGGCGCAGAAATGGGCTTTTGACCAGGCAGACGAGCTGCGCACAAGGCTGAAAGAGGGCAAAACGAGCGATAGCCGCGAGCTTATAATTCGCCGCGCACCCGCAAATTCCGTTATTGACTACGAGGAAGAAAAAACCAAAAACTTTGCCGCGGGCGTAAATTTTTACAAAATCGCAATAATACTTATTTCGGGCAGCTTTGCGGGCGTTATTATTGAAATGCTGTGGTGTTTTATTCGCCATGGCTACTTTGAAAGCCGCGCGGGGCTTGTATACGGTCCGTTCAACCTGCTTTACGGCGTGGGCGCTACGGCGCTTACACTGTTGCTTTACCGCTACAGAAACCGCAGCTCCTCAATATCTTTTTTCGGCGGAATGATTATAGGCAGCGCGGTGGAATATCTGCTCTCCTGGGCGCAGGAGACGCTTTTTGGTTCTACCTCGTGGGATTACAGCGCCGTTCCGCTTAATATCAACGGCAGAATATGCCTTTTATACTCGGTGTTTTGGGGTTTGCTCGGCGTTATGTGGATAAAAAGCATTTACCCGCGCGTTGCAAAGGTCATACTTAAAATACCCAATAAGGCGGGTAAAATAATAACCATACTGTTTTCGGTTTTTATTGTGCTTGACGGTATTATGAGCCTCGGCGCGGTTTGGCGCTGGTCAAAGCGCATTGAAAACAAGCCCGCAGCCTCTGCGGTGGATAAATTCTTCGATAACCGCTTTCCCGATTCCAGAATGGAAAAAATATTTGCAAATATGGAATTTGACAAATAAAAAACTTTCATTAAAAAAATTTTATATAGTTGTATGTAATTCTTGACATATTGTTCACACGGTGGTAAAATTATTAAGATAGTAAATTCGGTTGCGGCGTATAAAACACCGCAACAGTGCAGCTTAAATGTGTCGGGGATTTTGGCGAACCGCGGCGCATTGGTTGATTTTATCACGGGAGAAATTGGCACGGCTCCCGTTACTTTCGTTTTATTGCGCAGGGTGTCGGCTTATGGCTCGGCATACGGGCGCGTGAAAGAAAAACCGTGTTTATTATATATGGGAGGTCAATAAACAGAATGCATCCGATTTTATATGTCGTTTTTGCGGCGGTTGCGGTCCTGCTTGCCGTTATAGGCTTTTTCGCAGGTTCAGCTTATCGCAGAAAAGCGGCTGAAAACGCCATCGGCTCCGCTGAGGACGAGGCTAAACGTATTTTAAGCGACGCTATGAAAAACGCCGAATCAAGAAAAAAAGAAGCTCTTCTTGAGGCGAAGGACGAAATTCACCAAATGCGCCAGGAAGCGGAAAAGGATATCCGCGAGCGCAGAAGTGAAATTCAGCGTCAGGAGCACAGACTCCAGCAAAAGGAAGAAACACTTGACAGAAAAACCGATAATATTGAGGCAAAGGAGGAAAAGCTGAGCGCGCGCGCCAAGGAAATTGATGTAAAGCTTGCGGAATGCGATAAAATAAAGCAGAGCCAAATGGAAATTCTCGAAAAAATTTCCGGCTTTAATAAGGAGCAGGCAAAGGCGCATCTTTTGGAGCTGCTTGACGGTGAGCTTAACCACGAAAAAGCGGTTAAAATTCTCGATTATGAGCAGAGACTGAAAGACGACGCGGACAGAATTGCCAAAAACGTTATAGGCCACGCAATTCAGCGCTGCGCGGCTGACCATTCCTCTGAAATGACCGTTTCGGTAGTATCCCTGCCGAATGATGAAATTAAGGGCAGAATTATAGGCCGCGAGGGGCGCAATATACGCGCGCTTGAGGCGGCAACCGGCGTTGACCTTATAATTGACGATACGCCCGAGGCTATAACCCTTTCAAGCTTTGACCCGATTCGCCGCGAAATAGCGCGCGTGACCCTTGAAAAGCTGATTCTTGACGGCCGTATTCATCCGGGCAGAATTGAAGATACCGTAGCCAAGGCGACAGCCGAGGTTGAGGCGACCATAAAGCAGGAGGGCGAACGCGCCATGATAGACGCGGGCATTCACAACCTGCACCCCGAGCTTGTAAGGCTGCTGGGTAAACTTAAATACCGCACAAGTTATGGGCAGAACGTACTTAACCATTCGCTTGAGGTTTGCCACCTTTCAGGGCTTTTGGCTTCGGAATTAGGGGCGGACGTTACCCTTGCAAAGCGCGCGGGTCTTCTGCACGATATAGGCAAGGCGCTTGACCACGAGCAGGAGGGTACGCACATTCAGCTTGGTGTTGAGGCGGCTAAAAAATACCGCGAGAGCGAAGAGGTTATTCACGCAATTCAGGCGCACCACGGCGACGTTGAGGCGAAGACCGTTATTGCCTGCATAGTTCAGGCGGCGGACGCTATTTCGGCGGCAAGACCGGGAGCGAGACGCGAGAACATAGAGAACTACATTAAACGTCTTGAAAAGTTAGAGGAAATCGCCAATTCCTTTAACGGCGTTGAGGGCTCTTATGCTATTCAGGCGGGGCGTGAAATACGTATTATCGTTAAGCCCGAGGCTGTAAGCGACGATCAGATGGTGCTTATGGCACACGATATTTCGGCGCGTATTGAAAACGAGCTGGAATACCCGGGGCAGATAAAGGTAAACGTTATAAGGGAAAGCCGCGCAGTGGATTACGCTAAATAATTTCCACCTGTTGCAAAAATTCAAAAAAAGTGGTACAATACTCCTTGTCGTATGACAGGGGGTATTTTTTTATGCAGCTTAAAATTCAGAACGGAGTGGTTGAGCTTTCGGGGCAACCGATACTTAGTTCCGTTAATATAGAGATAAACGATTCAAGCCGCATAGCCGTAGTCGGGCGGAACGGCTGCGGAAAGACCACGCTTTTAAAGCTTATTTCGGGCGAATACTCCCTTACAAAACGGGACAGCGACGAGGATAGCTTTTTCGCAGTTTCGGGCAAGCCGCGTATAGGCGTTTTGGATCAGATGGTTTTTGATGATGAGGAAAGAACGCTGAAAGACGAGATACGCTCTGCCTATACCGACATTTTGGAAATGAAGGAAAAGCTTGCCTTAGCGCAGAAAAAAATGGAAAACGAGCAGACCGATGAAAACATACGGGAATACACCGCCCTGCTTGACAGCTTTACTTTGTGCGGCGGCTTTTATTTTGAAAAGGAATACGAAGCGGCGCTAAAGCAATTCGGCTTTACCGAAGAGCAGAAAAACCGCCCGCTTTCTGAATTTTCGGGCGGGCAGCGCACCCGCATAGCCTTTTTAAAGCTTTTGCTTTCAAAGCCTGATATTCTGCTGCTTGACGAGCCGACGAACCACCTTGATATTTCGGCGGTGGAGTGGCTTGAAGAATACCTTTCGGGCTATAAAAAGGCGTTTGTTGTGGTATCGCACGACCGAATGTTTTTGGATAACACGGTGAATACCGTTTATGAAATCGAGCACGGCAAAACCTACCGTTATGCGGGCAATTACACACAATTTACCGTGGCTAAAAAGGAACTGCGCGAGCGCCAGGCACGGGAATACGAGGCACAGAAAAAGGAAATAAAGCGGCTTACGGAGCTTGTGGAAAAATTCCGCTATAAGCCCACAAAGGCGGCAATGGCGCAATCAAAGCTAAAGCAGATTGAGCGGATGAAGCCTATCGACGCGCCCGAGGCTTACGACCTGCGCACATTCCGCGCCGATTTTGAGCCGTCAGACCCCGGCGTGAAAGACGTGCTTTCGGTAGAGCAACTTAAAATAGGCTACACCGAGGTTTTATCGGAAGTGAGTCTTGAAGCAAAGCGTGGCGACCGAATAGGAATTATAGGCGGCAACGGGCTGGGAAAATCGACATTTATTAAAACGCTTGTGGGTAAGACTCCTGCGCTCGGCGGCGTTTATAAATTCGGGCCGAGGGTGAATATAGGCTATTTCGACCAGCAAACCGCGCTTTATTCAAGCAGCAAAACAGTTTTGGATGATTTTATGGGCGCGTTTCCCGGAATTACCGATTTTGAGGCGCGCAGCGCTCTCGGCGCATTTCTTTTCAGCGGGGAAACGGTATTTAAAACCGTGGATATGCTCTCGGGCGGGGAGCGGGTGCGGCTGGCGCTTTGCAAAATGTTCAAGCGCAGACCGAATTTTCTGATACTTGATGAGCCTACAAACCATATGGATATTGTGGGCAAGGAAACGCTTGAAGATATGCTGCTTAATTTTTCGGGAACGGTGCTTTTTGTCTCGCACGACCGCTATTTCATAAAGAAAATTGCAAGCAGCCTTATATCCTTTGAGCCTGACGGCGTTAAATACTACCCCTACGGCTACGAGCAATATTTAAACAGTAAAAAAGCGCCGACAGCAGTGCCTGAAAAACAGGTTGAAGTTAAAGAGAAACCTAAAAAAGGCTTTACAACACCCCTTAAAGAGCGCTCGCGACTTGAGCGCGCAATAGCAAAAGCAGAAGAAAAGGTGGCGCTGCTTGAAGAAAAAACCGACGGCTTGCGGTGCGAGCTCGGTATGGAGGAAAACGCGTCGGATTATTTAAAACTTTCCGAAATCAAAGAAGAGCTTGACTTGGCGGAAACCGAGCTTGATACCGCTATGAACGAATGGGAAAAATTAAACGCCGAATATGAGGCACTGATAACTGCCGATAATTAAAAAATTTACCGAAACGAGGAAAAAAGTATGAATATATGGCATGATGTATCCGAAAGCCGCATAAAACCCGAGGACTTTTTGGCGGTAATAGAAATTACCAGGGGAGATAAGAAAAAATACGAATTGGATAAGGAAACGGGCTGCATAATTCTTGACAGAATTTTGTACACCTCAATGCAGTACCCCGCAAACTACGGCTTTATTCCGCGCACCTTGGCGGACGACGGCGACCCGCTGGACGTTTTGGTGCTTTGCAACGAGCCAATCGACCCGTTGGTTTTGGTTGAGTGCTACCCGATAGGGGTGCTTACAATGCTGGACGGCGGTAAAAACGACGAAAAAATAATAGCAATTCCTTTTAAAGACCCAACCTATAACGACTACCGCAGCGTGCACGATCTGCCAAGCCATTTGTTTGACGAAATGCGTCACTTCTTCTCGGTATACAAGCAGTTAGAGGGCAAGCAGACTGCCGTGGACGAAATAGGCGACAGAGAAAAGGCTGTTGAAATAATTACACGCTGCATAAATTGCTATAATGAAAAATACGGTGACAAAAAATGATTTTTAATTTAAGCTGTGCCGTGAACGCCGCACAGACTATAGGCAGCTGGTATCCGTCACTTAAAGCGGTGTATGCCGCCATAGGCGCGGTGCTTTCGGCTATGGTGATTTACAGAGTAGCCTATAAAATAATCGGGCTTTTTTTCACGCGGAAATTTGCGCCGGCTAAAACGCAGCATAAATACGCCGTGGTAATAGCCGCGCGAAACGAGGAAAAGGTAATAGGCAACCTGCTTGACAGCATAAAAAAGCAGGACTACCCGCTCGAGCTTGTAACGGTTTTTGTGGTGGCGGATAACTGCACAGATAAAACCGCGGCTGTGGCGCGCGAGCACGGCGCAATTTGCTATGAGCGCTTTGATGACGAGCATAAAACAAAGGGCTTTGCGCTGCAATTTTTGTTTGATAGAATAGAGGAGGATTACGGCAGGCAAAGCTTTGAGGGATATTTTGTTTTCGATGCGGATAATCTTTTAAAATCGGATTATATATCGCGTATGAACGACGCGTTTGACGCGGGCGAGAAGATAATTACCTCTTACCGCAACACAAAGAATTTCGACGAATGCTGGATAGCCTCTACATACGCGCTGCATTGGCTGCGCTCTATAAGGGCAAACCACCGCGCACGGTCTGTTTTAAGGCTTGCAACCAATATTCAGGGAACGGGCTTTCTTTTTTCAAACGAGATAGTGCGCGACGGCTGGAAGTATACTTCCCTTACGGAGGACCGCGCCCTCACCGCCGACGCGGTGGCGCAGGGCTACGCCATAACCTATAATGACGCCGCCGAATTTTACGACGAGCAGCCCACAAGCCTTAAAATAGCGCTGCGGCAAAGGCTGCGCTGGTCAAAGGGGCATTTGCTTGCCTTTGCAGAAACAGGGCCTTACCTGCTTTTAAATGTGTTTTGCGGTAAGCATTTTTTAAAAACACGTTGGCAGGAGGACGAAAAGCAAAAGAAAAATAAAAGCTTTAAGGATATTTGCAAGGGCTTTTTGGAATCGGTAAGACACCGCTTTGCCTCTTACGATACGCTTATGCAGCTAACGCCCTTTTCGGTTATAAACATAGCGCGCTGGCTTTTGGTTTCGGTAATCGCTTACGGTTTTTACTGTTACGCCTACGGCATAGGCGGCGCGGCGGTATTTACCCGCGGCACATACCTCGGGCGGTTTTTGCGCTTTTTATTCCCTATTGAAATAACCGTTTCTTCGGGTTTGCAGGCAATGGCGGTGGGTATGCTGCTGGCAGTGTGGTTGAGAATTTTATACAGGCTCGGCAAATACCTTGAAAACACGGCTGCCGCAATTTACATTTTTATTGTGGAGCATAAGCGCATTAAAAAAATACCCTTTTCAAAAATGCTGCTTTATATTTTCAC
>CAKSQS010000063.1 GCA_934486705.1 uncultured Eubacteriales bacterium | reverse complement strand
CGCGCGGTAATTATTACCGACAGCGACCATATTATACTGACCTACCTGCAATCGGAAACGGTTGCAAACCGTATGACAGAGGATGAAAACGCGGTTGACGATGAGGAGGAAGAGGATGAATAAAGGCGGAGTTTTCATAATTTCGGGTCCCTCGGGCTCGGGGAAAGACACGGTAATGACCGAGCTTTTCAAAAAAATGCCTGAGCTGCTTTTTTCAATTTCTTCTATAACGCGGGCTATGCGCGCTGGCGAGCGCGAGGGTGAAAAGTATAACTTTATAACCCGCGAAAAATTTGAGAATATGATAAACAACGACCGTTTGCTTGAACACAACGAGTTTGTTGGGAACTACTACGGTACGCCACGCGAGCCTGTGGAAAGGGCAATAGCGAACGGGCAGGATATGGTAATAGAGGTAGATGTAAACGGCGCGGCGCAGATACGCGAAAAATTGCCCGAGGCGGTGAGCATATTTATTATGCCGCCCTCATTTGCCGAGCTTAAAAGGCGGCTTTCGGGCAGGGGTACGGAATCGGCGGAGCTTATACAAAAGCGGCTTTCCTCCGCTCTCGGCGAAATAAAGCGCGCAACGGAATACGATTATATAGTAGTAAACGAGGATATTGCGGCGGCAGCCGATGATATTATGTCCGTTATTTTAAGCAGCCGCTTAAAAACAGACAGACAAACCAAAATTATTGACGAGGTGCTTTCAAAATGTTAAATCCGAATATAGGCAAGCTAATAAAGAACTATGATAACAGATACCGTCTTGTTATAGACGTGGCGCACAACGCGCGCGAAATTGCGCAGGAAATGGAAGAAACGGGCGACCTTTCAACCGAAAAGCCGGTAAGCATTGCCATTGATAAAATGGCGGCGGAGATTGACGAGAAAAACGACTGATTAAAAAGGGGGAGCTTGTATGACGGGGCTTGCGGCGGAAGTGGCGCTTGACGGCGCAACAAACGCGTATGACAGGCTTTATTCGTATGCGCTCCCCGAAAACTGCAACGCCGTGCCGGGGTGCAGGGTGACCGTGCCTTTCGGTAAGGGCAATATAAAAAAACAGGGAATGATTTTCAGCGTTTGCGAAACCCGGACGGATAATTTAAAGGAAATTATTTCCGTTACCGATAAACAGCCCGTTTTAACGCGCGAAATGCTGGAGCTATGCCTTTTTTTGCGCGAGCATTATTTCTGCACATATTATGACGCGGTGCACGCCGCTTTACCCGCAGGGCTTAATTACCGCCTTGTAAACTATTTTTCGGCGAATGAGGATTTTTCGGCGCGCTCGCTTTTGAGCGATACCGAAAAATCGGTTTTCGATTATCTTTTAAAAAGCGGCGAAAAAGAGGAAAGCGCGGTTAAACGTAAGCTCGGCATTACTTCGGATATACTGGAAGATATGTGCGAAAAAGAGGCGCTTTTCAAAAACAGGGAAAGCCGCCGCCGCGTAAACGACGCGGGCGAAAAACGGGTGCGCGCCGCCGTTTCTGACGATATAAATGAAGAAAAGCTGACCCCGAGACAGCGCGAGATATTCAATTTTGTGCGCGAGGCCGGGAGCATAAGCATTAAGGAGCTGCGCTATTTTACGGGCGTATCCGCAGGAGTTACCGATAAGCTTATAGCCGAGGGCTTTTTAATACCCTATGAAAAACGGGTTTTCAGAACGGTTATAAGGCAGGGGCTTGAAGCGGAGCAGACCGAAATTTCACTGACGGACGAGCAGCAGGCGGCGTATGACGGTATGACCGCCGAATATGAGAAAAGCGAGGGCGCGGTATCGCTGCTTTACGGGGTTACGGGCTCGGGCAAAACGCAGGTATTTTTAAAGCTTGCCGACCGTATTACGGCAGATAACCGCGGAGTAATAGTAATGGTGCCCGAAATATCCTTAACGCCGCAATTGCTCGGTATTTTTGCAGCCCGCTACGGCGATAAAATAGCGGTTTTTCACAGCGCTATGTCAATGGGCAAGCGTATGGACGAATGGCAGCGGGTAAAAAACGGCGACGCGCTTATAGCCGTGGGCACGCGCAGCGCAATATTCGCTCCCTTTGAAAATTTGGGGCTTATTATAATTGACGAGGAGCAGGAGCACACCTATAAATCCGAGCAGTCGCCGCGCTTTCACGCGCGAACATTAGCGCGGTTCAGGGCGAAATACCACAAGGCGCTTTTGTGCCTTGCTTCGGCTACGCCCTCGGTAGAAAGCTTTACCGAGGCTAAAATAGGCAAATATTCCCTTTACAGGCTTAAAAATCGTTTCGGCGGGGCGGTGCTGCCGCAGGTTGAAACGGTGGATATGAAGCAGGAAATTTTAAGCGGAAATTCGTCGCTTATAAGCCGCCGACTTTACGATAGGCTGACAAACGTGCTTGAAGAAAAAAAGCAGGCTATACTTCTTTTAAACAGGCGCGGGCATAATACATATGTTTCCTGCCCTGAGTGCGGGTATGTTATGAGCTGCCCCAATTGCAGCATTTCGCTTACCTACCACTCGGCAAACCACAGGCTTATGTGCCACTATTGCGGGTATTCCGTGCCGTCGGGCGGCAAGTGCCCCGAGTGCGGCGGGCAGCATATGAAATTTTTGGGCGCGGGCACGCAAAAGGTGGAAGAAGAGCTTAAAAGCCTTTTCCCGTCGGCGCGTGTTTTAAGGTTAGATGCCGACAGCACCATGGCAGCCGACTCATACGCTATGTACCTTGAAGCCTTTGCGGCGGGCGAATACGATATTTTATTAGGCACGCAAATGGTGGCAAAGGGGCTTGATTTTCCCAATGTGACGCTTGTGGGCGTTTTGGGTGCGGACAGCGCGACTTACAGCGAGGATTTCCGCAGCTTTGAAAGAACCTTTTCGCTGCTTACCCAAGTAGTAGGCAGAGCGGGGCGCGGCGGCAACAGGGGACTTGCCGTAATTCAGAGTATGAACCCCGAAAGCAGCGTTATAAAGCTTGCCGCCCGCCAGGATTACGACGGCTTTTACGAGGAAGAAATTATGACCCGCCGCCTTATGGTATATCCGCCGTATTGCGATATTTGCGCGGTTATATCCCGCGCGGCAGACCGTGCCGCCGCCGAAAAGGCGATAACCGACGTATTCCGCGCAATTCGCGGTATGCTTGAAAATGAATATAATGACGTTAAAATGATAATTCTCGGTCCGTCGCCCGCGTCTGTACCGCGGGTGAACGGTAAGTACCGATACAGAATGATAATAAAGTGCCGCGCAGGCAAACGGTTCAGAGAGCTGCTGCGGCGGGCGCTTGATATAAAGCTTACAAAGGACGCGACCGTTTCGGCGGATATGAACCCCGAAACCGTAATATAGGAGGACCGCCGTATGGCAATAAGAAACATTGTTAAAATAGGGGACGACATTCTGCGCAAGGTGTGCCGCACGCAGCTAACCTTTGATGAAAAACTGGCGACCGTGCTTGACGATATGGCGGAAACTATGTATAAAGCCGAGGGCGTGGGGCTTGCCGCGCCGCAGGTGGGAATACTGAGAAGATACTGCATAGTAGATGTGGGCGACGGAATTATAGAGCTTATAAATCCCGTAATAGATAAGGAAAGCGGAAGCCAGGAGGGGCAGGAAGGCTGCCTTTCCATTCCCGGAAGATATGAAGATGTTGTGCGACCTATGAAGGTAAAAATTCACGCGCAGGACAGAAACGGCAAGCCCTTTAAGCTTACCGCCGAGGGCTTTAAGGCAAGGGCAATCTGCCACGAAATAGACCACCTTGACGGAATACTTTATATAGACAGAATTAAAAAATAAGCCGAGGTTTTCTTAATGAAAATAGTTTTTATGGGCACTCCCGATTATGCGGTTAAAACGCTTGAGGCACTGATAAACGCGGGTCACACAGTTGCGGCGGTTTTCGCCCAGCCCGATAAGCCCGTGGGCAGAAAGCAAATACTTACCCCGCCGCCCGTAAAGGTATGCGCCGAAATGCACGGAATACCCGTTTTTCAGCCGCGTACTTTACGCGACGGTGAGGCGGAAAAGATAATAAGAGATATTGCCCCCGACGTTATAGCGGTGGTGGCTTACGGTAAAATTTTACCTACGGAAATTTTAACCCTGCCGCGTTACGGCTGCGTAAACGGGCACGCGTCTCTTCTGCCTAAATACAGGGGAGCGGCGCCCATACAGTGGTGCATTGTAAACGGCGAAAAGGAAACGGGCGTTACCGCAATGCAAATGGACGAGGGTATGGACACGGGTGATATTTTAGAAACGGCGGTTACCGAAATAGGCGCGGAAGAAACTGCGGGCGAGCTTTTTGAGCGGCTTTCGGTTATAGGCGCTAAGCTACTGATAAAGACCCTTGCGGACCTTGAAAACGGAAGCGTTACCCCTATAAAGCAGGATGAGACTGAAGCGACTGCAGCGCCTATTATTAAAAAGGAAATGGCGAAGATAAGCTTTCGCGATATGACTGCGGACGAGGTTCACAACGCGGTGCGCGGCTTTTACCCCTGGCCTGTCGCTTTCTTTATATCGGGCGGCAAGCGCATAAAAATAATAAAGAGCCGCGTTGTAAATATGCGCGGCACGGCGGGCACGGTGCTTAAAAGCGATAACGAACTTATAATCGCCTGCAGAGAAAACGCAATTTCGCTTGAAACAATTCAGCCCGAGGGCTCAAAGCCTATGAACGCAAAGCAGTATTTATGCGGCAGACCCATAGCTTTGGGCACCGAAATTGAGTACGAAAATGGCTGACGCACGGAAAACCGCCGTAAACGCCTTAATGCGGGTAAACTGCGGCACGGCGTATTCAAATATAGCGCTTAATGAGGTTTTGACAAAATCGGGGCTTGCGGGGGCGGACAGGGCGCTTGCCTCCGCGCTGTTTTACGGCGTGCTTGACCGCAAAATAACCCTTGATTACATTATTTCACAGTTTGTAAAAACGCCCGTGAAAAAAATAGCGCCGTTCACCGTAAATACTTTAAGAACCGCCGTTTACCAAATATATTATATGGATAAAATACCCGACAGCGCGGCGGTAAACGAGGCGGTAAAGCTTGTAAAAAGCTCAAAGGAGAGCGGTAACGCAGGCTTTGTAAACGCGGTTTTGCGAAACATTCTGCGAAACAGGGTAGAATTGCCGAACGGCAATGATATAAAATCCCTCTCGGTAAAATATTCCTGCCCCGCCGCTATTGTGGGGTCGTTCGTTAAGGATTACGGCACAGATACCGCAAAGCAGCTTTTAATCGCAAGCCTTGATACCCCGCCGCTTACCGTGCGGGTAAACACCCTTAAAATAAGCACTGAGAAACTGGTGGGGAAATTAGAAGAACAGGGAATTACCGCCGAAATAAGCGAAGATAAAAACGCGCTTGTTTTAAAGCATTGCTCCGATATTTCGGAAAACGGGCTTTATAAATCGGGGCTTTTCTACGCGCAGGACCTTGCCTCTCAAAGTGCGGTAGGCAAAGCAGAGCTAAAGCCCGGGGAAAGAGTGCTTGATATATGCGCCGCACCCGGCGGCAAAAGCTTTACTGCGGCAATGCTTATGCAAAACACGGGCGAAATAATCTCCTGCGATTTATATGAACAGCGCGTAAGGCTTATTGAAAGCGGCGCAAAGCGACTGGGAATAAACATTATAAAGCCGAAAACGGCAAACGCCGAAATTTATGATGATACCCTCGGCGAATTTGATTTGGTGCTGTGCGACGTTCCCTGCTCGGGGTTAGGTGTGCTGCGCCGCAAGCCCGAAATTAAATATAAAGACGTTTGCCTTGATGAATCTCTTACACAAACGCAGCTTAAAATACTTGAAAATGCGGCGCGGTATGTGAAAAAGGGCGGCAGAATTTTGTATTCTACCTGCACATTAAGGCAAAATGAAAATGAAAATCTTGTAAATTCGTTTATTATGCGTTATAATATGTTCCGTAAAGCGTATGAACACACATATATGCCGCATATTGATAAAACAGACGGGTTCTACTGCGCGTTACTGATAAAGGAGGGAAACGCTCCGCTTGAGTAAAATCGATATAAGGTCAATGTATCTGCCCGAGCTTGAAAATTTCTTAGCTGAAATGGGCGAGCCGCGCTTTCGCGCTAAGCAGATATTTCACTGGCTGCAATCGGGCGTTACCGATTTTGATGAAATGACCGATATTTCAAAAGCGCTGCGCGAAAGGCTTAGAGCCGACGCATATATTGCAAGCGCCGAAATCGAGCGCAGGTATGCATCGCAGCTTGACGAAACGGTGAAATACGTTTTCCGCCTTTTTGACGGCGAGCTTATTGAAACCGTGCTTATGAAATACGAGCATGGGTACACCGTGTGCATTTCAACGCAGGTCGGCTGCCGAATGGGCTGCAAATTTTGCGCCTCGGGCATAAACGGGCTGACAAGAAGTCTTACGGCTTCCGAAATGCTGGCGCAGATAACTGAGGTTCAGCGGGATAATAACATACGCGTTTCAAATATAGTTATGATGGGTATGGGCGAGCCGCTTGATAATTTTGATAATTCGGTGCGGTTTTTAAAGCTTGTATCGGATGAAAAGGGTTTAAATATAGGTCTTCGCCACATATCCCTTTCCACATCGGGCGTGGTGTCGGGCATAAAAAAGCTGAAAGAATATAATCTTCCCATAACGCTTTCAATTTCACTTCATGCCCCGAGCGACGATATACGCTCATTGGTAATGCCCGTTAACAAACGGTGGAATATAGATGAATTGCTTGCCGCCTGTAAGGAGTACCAAGCGGTCACCACAAGGCGCATTTCCTTTGAATACGCGCTGATAGACGGCGTGAATAATTCAGACGCCTGCGCAGATATGCTGGCGAAAAAGCTGCGCGGCATTATGTGCCACGTTAATCTTATACCTGCAAATCCGGTAAAGGAAAATTCCTTTAAAAAGCCGGACAAAAATAAAATACTTCGTTTTAAAGAAAGGCTTGCCGCAAACGGCGTAAACGCCACGGTGCGCAGAACGCTGGGGGCGGATATAAACGCCTCGTGCGGGCAGCTGCGAAAACGGGTAAAGGAGGGTGAAAGCATTGCAGATATTCAGTAAAACCGACAGGGGACGGGTGCGCACCGATAATCAGGACGCATACTTTGCCGGGGAGATAAACGGCGGCGCGGTTTTCGCGGTGGTTTGCGACGGTATGGGTGGCGCTAATGCCGGAAACGTTGCAAGCGAGCTTGCCGTGCGGCATATTTCGGAGTACGTTATACGCTCCTACAGAAGCAGTATGGATACGACCGATACCGAAAAAACGCTAAAAAACGCCATTGTGAGCGCGAATATATCGCTTTATGATAAGGCGGTAAACAACGCGGAGCTTGCCGGTATGGGAACAACCACAGTTGCGGCGTTTGTAAAGGACGGTGCGGCGGTTATAGCCCACGTGGGGGACAGCCGAATTTACCTTGTAAACGGTGAAATTAAGCAACTCACCCGCGACCACTCTGTAGTGCAGTCGCTTATAGAAAGCGGGAAAATAACGCCGGAGGACGCAAAGGTTCACCCGCGCAAAAACGTTATTACAAGGGCTTTGGGTGCTGAAGAAGACGTGGCGGTTGACAGCGATTGCCTTACTTTATCGGACGGCGATACGCTGCTGCTTTGCTCGGACGGACTTACAAATTTCCTTGATGATAAGGATATTTTAAAGGTCTTTCAAAATAACGATATATCCGCAGTTGCCGAAAAACTGGTTGAAACAGCCAACGAAAACGGCGGCGGCGATAATATAACGGTTGTCACGGTTACAAAGTAACGTCAGAAAGGATAAAAACATATGGATAAATTTGTAGGAAAACGGCTTGACGGCAGATATGAAATTAAGGAAATAATCGGCGTAGGCGGTATGGCGGTAGTATACAAGGCGTACGATAATCAGGAAAACCGCATAGTAGCGGTTAAAATTCTGAAAGAAGAATTTATCTCAAACGAGGAATTTGTCCGCCGTTTTAAAAACGAATCAAAGGCTATCGCAATGCTTTCCCACCCGAATATTGTAAAGGTGTTTGACGTAAGCTTCGGCGACCTTATACAGTATATCGTAATGGAGTACATTGAGGGCATTACCCTTAAAGAATACATTGAGCGCGAGGGCAGCCTGCGTTGGAAAGACGCGGTGCACTTCACCATTCAGATTTTAAAGGGTTTGCAGCACGCGCACGATAAGGGCATTGTGCACAGAGACGTTAAGCCGCAGAATATAATGGTTCTGCCCGACGGCACTATTAAGGTGACCGATTTCGGCATTGCCCGCTTTGCAAGGAGCGAACAGCGCACCATAACCGATAAGGCTATAGGCTCGGTGCATTACATCAGCCCCGAGCAGGCAAGGGGAGAGCGCACCGACGAAAAGACCGATATTTACTCGGTAGGCGTTATGCTTTATGAAATGCTTACCGGTCAATTGCCTTTCCAGGCGGAAAGCGCGGTTTCGGTTGCCATAATGCAGCTGCAGCGCGACCCGCAGCTGCCCACCGAGATAAACGGCTCAATTCCGTTAGGGCTTGAGCAGATAACCATGCACGCAATGCAGAAAAACCCCGAGCGCCGCTATCAGTCGGCGTCCGAAATGCTGTGTGATTTGGGCGCTTTCAGAAAAGACCCGTCGCTCACCTTTGATTATTCCTATTTTGTGGACGATTCTCCCACAAAATTCGCTCCCGCCGCATTTGATTACGACAGCGTTCAGATACCCGAGCGCGAAGAGGAAGAACCCAAGGAAAAGAATAATATGATACCGATATTGGCGGGCATTGCCGTAACGCTGGTTATCGCTATAGTTGTTCTTGCGGCAATATTTGTGCCGAGGCTTTTATCAAGCACGGGCTCTGAGCTTACCTGCCCGAAATTTGTGGGTCAAAAGCTTGAGGACGTAACCTCAAACGACGAATACAAGGCAAACTTCAAGTTTGAAGAAAAGTGGGAGTCCAACGCCGATTACGCTTACGGCTATATCTATGAGCAGTCAAAGGCAGAGGGTCAGAAGCTTAAAAAGGGCGCGTCAATTACCCTGTTTATAAGTAAGGGTCAGTCCACCACAAAAGTGCCCGATGTTTACGGTAAGACCGAATCCGCAGGCGTTTCAGAGCTTAAGGCGGCGGGCTTTACCACCGTTATAACCGAAATGCCGAGCGAGGACGTTGAAAAGGGACTTATTATAAAGACCTCTCCCCAGCGCACCGAGGTTGTTGAAGAAAACGCCAAGATCACTATTTACGTAAGCTCAGGCAAGACCGTACAGAATGTAAACGCTCCGTCAGTCACCACTATGAAACAGGCGGCTGCCGAAAAGCTTTTGAAGGATAAAAAGCTTATTGCCGAGGTTGAAGAGGTTTACTACTCAAAGGGCAGCGGCTATGAGTACGCGCCTGAGGGTCACGTCATTAAGCAAGAGCCCGCAAGCGGCAGCAGCATTGCCGAGGGATCGACCGTTAAGATTTATGTCAGCAAAGGCTTTTCGGCTAATATAACCGTTAATCTGCCGAAAGATTTAGAGCTTGAACAGTATTATGTATCGCTTTGGAAAGATGGCGTTGCGGTTGCCGAGAGTAAGATGCTTGACGCTACCCAGATTAGCAAATACACATTTGAAAATGTTACTTCAAAGCGTGACAGCGGCACTTACACGGTAAAAATAAGGTCTACATCGAGCAATGCGCTTGATTATCAGGTAATAAGCGTTGATTTCAAGGAGGGTACTGTCCAAAAGGTAAGCAGCTTTGAAGATTATAAGAAACTTAACCCGCTTGACCCGGCAACCTCTTCGTCTGAATCGTAACTGAATTGACCGGTATAATTATTAAAGCACTGTCGGGGTTTTATTATATTGACGACGGCAGCGCGGTGTATGAATGCAGAGCAAGGGGAAATTTCCGCAAAAGCGGAATTTCCCCTTTGGTCGGAGATAGGGCGGAATTTGAATTATCGGGCGGCAGCGGCGTTGTCACCGCTGTTTTGCCGCGCAAAAATTTCCTTTCCCGCCCGCCCGTTGCAAATATCGATAAGCTTTTTATAGTTTCCTCCTTTGAAAATCCCGCACCCAACGAATACATAATAGACCGCCTTACGGCAATTGCCGTGTACCACGAAATAGAGCCGATTATTGTATTTAACAAGTGCGACGCGGGGGATTTCAGCCGCTGGGAGAGTATTTACCGCGCCGCGGGCTTTAAGGTGTTTACCGTATCTGCCGAAACAGGCGAGGGAATAGAAGCGCTGAAAGAAGAATTTTCGGGCGGTATAAGCGTTTTAACGGGCAATTCGGGCGTTGGAAAATCGAGCATTTTAAACCGCATTTTCGGAAATACCGCGCTTAAAACGGGCGAGGTCAGCGAAAAGCTCGGCAGGGGTCGCCACACCACGCGCCACACAGAGCTGCTGCGGATGCCTTGCGGCGGGTATATTGCCGATACACCTGGTTTTTCCTCGCTTGAAACGGGCGGGGACTATGAATTTAAGGAAAGGCTTATTTCCTGTTTCCCCGATTTGTACGAATACAGCGGCAGCTGCCGCTTTACCTCATGCACGCACACCTGCGAAAAGGGGTGCGGGGTTATTGCGGCGGCGGAAAACGGCGAAATACAAAAAAGCCGCCTTGATTCATATAAGGCGCTTTTTGAAAAATTAAAGGATATAAAAAAATGGCAAACCGGACGTTAGGCATTAGATTTTTGAATTTCCTGCATTTTTTCTTATTTTTAATCTGAAAACGGTAACATTTTTTAATTTCCGCGATATACTGTTATTAAGAACCGAGAAAATCAAGTATATCGGGGGGATGCAAAATGCGCAGACGCAGAGGCTGTGGCTGCAATTGCAACAAGGGGCTTATAGGGCTTACGTTCGCCTGCGGTTTGCTGATAAGCTGCTTTTGCCCGCCGAAATTCCTTGTTGCGGTGCTTGCAATATGGGTTATTATACTCGGCTTTTCAAGCGGACGGTGCTGATTATATTTTCAGGGGGTCTTTTTTGTGAAAGTGGTATTATTTAAAAGTCCTAAGTTTTTAAGCGGTTTTTTAAGAATGATTTTCGGGATTAAAAAGCAGAGTATTTAACTACATAGAAGTGTAATAATATAAATGATTGTAATTGCTTTTAGAATTTAAAATTCCTGTTAGCTTTATTTTTAAAAAGAATACCCCTCAGTCACCTAACGGTGCCAGCTCCCCTCTATTTGCTGACGCAAAAGAAGGACGCCAAAAGCCGCCCCTGTGTAAGGGGAGGTGTCACAGTGTAGCTGTGACGGAGGGGTTGTAAAGAAATGTATAAGAAAACCCGACGCCGTGAAAGCAGCATCGGGTCAAATTTATTTCCGAAATTAAGCCTTGCCTACCGAACCGAAAAGCTCCATTTTTTCCTTAACGGTATCCTTAATTGCCTGAGCGCCGTCTGCAAGCAGCTTGCGGGGGTCAAAGCCCTTGCCCTCAAGGTCCTTGCCTGCCTCAATATACTTGCGGGTAGCGGCTGCGAAAGCGAGCTGGCACTCGGTGTTAACGTTTATCTTTGAAACGCCGAGGGATATAGCCTTCTTTATCATATCAGCCGGGATTCCCGTGCCGCCGTGAAGAACGAGGGGCATTGTGCCTGTAAGTTCTTGAATTTCAGCCAATGTATCAAAGCGGAGGCCTGTCCAGTTAGCGGGGTACTTGCCGTGAATATTACCGATACCCGCAGCTAACATTGTAACGCCTAAGTCGGCTATCATTTTGCATTCCTTCGGGTCGGCAACCTCGCCGCCGCCTATAACGCCGTCTTCCTCGCCGCCGATAGCGCCTACCTCGGCTTCAAGGGAAAGACCTAACTTATTGCAGGTTTCAACAAGCTCCTTTGTCTTTTCAATGTTCTCCTCAATCGGATAGTGAGAACCGTCGAACATTATTGAAGAAAAGCCTGCCTCAATGCACTTTTTAGCGCCTTCGTAGCTGCCGTGGTCAAGGTGAAGAGCAACCGGAACGGTTATCTTCATTTCTTCAAGCATACCGTTTACCATACCTACAACGGTCTTGTAGCCGCACATATATTTTCCTGCGCCCTCGGAAACACCGAGAATAACGGGAGACTTTAATTCCTCGGCTGTTTGAAGAATAGCCTTGGTCCATTCAAGGTTATTGATGTTGAACTGACCTACCGCATATTTGCCAGCTTTCGCCTTGGTAAGCATTTCTTTTGCTGATACTAACATTATTATTCCTCCGATATGAAAATAATCTGTGACCTTATTAGTCCACAGATTATTTTATACCAATTATGTAATAAAATCAAGTATTATTTATCGGGATCTTCATTTACTACCTCGGGCTGCAGCTCCAAAAGCTCGGGATTGCGCAAATATTTGCGTATTTTGCGGAATGCTAAGGCAAAATAGCTGCCAGAGCATATGCGCTCATCCATTACAACGCCCAGCGGTATGCAGCGCTCGAATATAATCTCGCCGCCGCTTCTTTTCGGAACTTCGCGCAGATTACCCATGGTAATAAACACACTGGTTGTGCCGAACTCATAGCAGTGGTGGTAGATATGGTTGGTGCGGATAGACGCTAAGTTTGATATGCAAAGGCTGTTATGAAAAGGGGACATATCAATAACCTTTTTGGGCAGCAGCCCGTGCTTATCCATAAACTTAAACAGCCCGACGCCCACGCGCAGCACGCCCGGCGCGCCGAGGAGAATTTTAATCATTTTCTCTGTGCCGTTTTTCTCGGGTACTTCACGGTTATCGGTTACGTACTTATTTATTTTTTCGTTAACGTCAAAAATAGTATCTGTCATATTGAAATACATTTTCGACATAGTGCCGTTATCCATCTGCCCCGATTTCAGCACCACCATTGCAACGCAAAATTCATTTCGGGCATAGGGCTTGCAATTCATTATAAATCTGTTAAGCAGCGGGAACTCTGCGGCAGTTCTGAGGTACGCAGCTATAATAACTCCGAGGTGGCTCAGTGAAACGCCGTCCTTACGTTTTTTATTCAGGTACTCCTGAATAGGGTCGTAGGGAATATCAAGCGTGACCATATTCATTGAATCAACGCGCTTGCTCATTACGTATGACGCCACGGTATACATAGGGTCGGTATTGCGTAAACGCTTTCCGTCGGCTCTCATTAAAGACTCCAATCCGTCGCGAACAGCGACAAAAACATATATACAATTATTATATCATACAGCAAGAACGATTGCAACACTTTTTTAATAATTTGTTCATATTTTCCTGTTGAATATAAATTTATATAACCTTACTTAAAAAGTCTTTAAGGCGGGGGCTCTTAGGATTGCCGAAAATTTCCTCGGGTGCGCCCTCTTCCATAATAATGCCCTCGTCGATAAACAGGACGCGGTCGGCAACCTCGCGGGCAAAGCCCATTTCGTGTGTTACTACCGCCATAGTCATTCCGTCGTCGGCAAGCTTTTTCATAACCCCTAAAACCTCGCCGACCATTTCGGGGTCGAGCGCGCTTGTGGGCTCGTCGAAAAGCATAACGTCGGGCTGCATACAAAGCGCCCTGACAATTGCCACACGCTGCTTTTGCCCGCCCGAAAGCTGGCTCGGATAGGCGCTTGCGCGGTCGGCAAGCCCTACGCGGTTGAGCAATTCTGTCGCGCGCTTTTCTGCGTCCGCTTTAGATAGCTTTAAAAGCTTCATAGGGGCTAAGGTCATATTTTTCAGTACCGTCATATGCGGGAATAAATTAAACTGCTGAAAAACCATTCCCATTTTTTGGCGGTGCTTATTTATATTGATCTTCGGGTCGGTAATATCCGTTCCCTCAAAATAAATTTTTCCGCCTGTGGGCTCTTCGAGAAGGTTAAGGGTGCGCAGAAACGTGGATTTTCCCGAGCCCGACGGACCGATTATAACAACAACCTCACCCTTGTGAATTTCGGTTGATATTCCCTTTAAAACCTGAACATTGCCGAATGCCTTTTCAAGTCCTTCGGTTTTAATAAGTACATTATCAGCGTTCACTGTTCCTCAGCCTCCTTTCAAGAATGCTTACAAGCTTTGTAAGTATAATTACTATTATGAGATATATAAGCGCAACCGTTATAAGCGGCATAAAGTAGGAATATGTACGCCCGGCTATTGCGTTGCCCGCTTTAGTAAGGTCGATAACGCCTACATAGCCCGCAACCGAGGTTTCTTTTAAAAGCGCTATAAACTCATTGCAGAGGGTAGGGAGAACCGCCTTGAACATCTGCGGTATTATTATATGGGTCATGGTTTGAACATAGTTGAGCCCGAGGCTTCTGCCTGCCTCAAACTGACCGTTATCAATAGACATTATTCCGCCGCGGAATATCTCGGCAACATATGCGCCCGAGTTTATACCGAAAGCCAAAATACCTATCGGTACGCCGTCGCGAACGGAAACAAAAATTATGAAGTAGGCAATCATTAACTGAACCACAACAGGCGTTCCGCGTATAACCGTAAGGTAAAGCTTACAAATTGCGTTGAGAATTGCAAGCAGTATGTAGCCTATGCCGCCCTTTTTGCGCAGTTTTTCTGCGTTTTTATCGTATGTGGAGCGCACCGCGGCAACAACAATACCTATTATAATGCCTATAAACAGTGCGCCGAAGGTTATTTTAAGGGTGTTCTGAAAACCGGTAATCAATTGCTTGTAGCGCTTGCCGTCAATGAAGGTCGATTCAAACTGATTTTTCAGGTCGCTGAACCAAGCGGGATACCATGCGGTTACATTCAGGGTAGAAAACAAAATGACATCTCCTTTTATAAATAATATTCGGTACAACAAAGCCTCCCTCTGACGAGGGAGGTGAAGCGTGTCGAAAAATTCGCCACGCTTTTGGGCGGGAATGCCGTTCGCTCGAAAATCAAAGATTTTCGGACTGCACTCTATCCCCGCCAATACCACCCCAGTGCCCTTGAAAAATAGCTTT
>CAKSQS010000062.1 GCA_934486705.1 uncultured Eubacteriales bacterium | reverse complement strand
CGAGCGCAGCCCCGAAAAATCGGTATTATAGCCGTATAATTTGCCGTTTTTATTAACTATGGTGTTTACCGCGCCTATTTTTTTTGCGGTGTCGCTTATATAATACAAATAAGGTATAACCGCCTGTTTATAAGGAATTGTAACGTTTATCGCCTTGAAATCGGCTTTTTTCATAAAGCCGTCCAGTTCACCGCGCGGTATTTCGCAAAGCTCGTAATTATAATTTGCTAACCTTGCGTGAATTATTTTTGAAAAGCTGTGCGAAAGCTTTTCCCCTATACAGCCGTATTCCATTTATTCACCCAACCAATCAGTACCGAATCTGCCCGCTAACATATCGCAAAGCGCTATTGCGGTAACGCTGTCTATCACCACGCGCGCGCGGTGGACTATGCAGGGGTCATGCCTGCCGCCCGCCGTAATTTTAACGTTTTCGTTCTTAATAAAATCCACCGTGTTCTGCTCTTTGTGAATTGTGGGCGTGGGCTTTACCGCGCAGCGGAAAACAACAGTCATACCGTTTGTTATTCCGCCGTTTATTCCGCCGTTATTGTTGGTGGCGGTGGTGATTTTGCCGTCCGCGCAGAAAAATTCGTCATTAGCGGCGCTGCCGCGCATATTAGCAAGCGCAAAGCCCGCGCCGAACTCAACGCCCTTTACCGCAGGCACGGCGAAAAGCGCCGAGGAAAGCACATTTTCCACCCCGCCGAACCACGGCTCACCGATACCTGCCGGCAAGCCGATAACCGCGGTTTCAAGCACGCCGCCCACGCTGTCGCCGTCCGCTTTGGCGGCGGTTATTTCGTTTATCATTTTTTCCTTAACGCCGTCGTCCAGCACGGCAAATTCCTTTTGTGATACCGCCTTTATATCGTCCGCGATATTCTCAAACTCACGGTCGTTCACACCTGCTATGCTTTTAATGTGCGTGCCTATATATATGCCCTTATTTTTAAGCGCCGAAATTGCAACCGCGCCCGCGGCTACAATTCCCGCAGTAATTCTGCCGCTGAAATGCCCGCCGCCGCGGTAATCCTCAAAGCCGTGGTATTTCGTGTACGCCGCGTAATCCGCGTGACCCGGGCGCGCCTTTGAGCGCAGCTCGCTGTAATCCTTAGAGCGGGTGTTAACGTTTGGTATTACAATGCAAATGGGCGTACCCGTAGTTTTGCCGCCGAAAACTCCGCTTTCTATTACAAAATTATCGGGCTCTGCCCTCGGGGTTGAAATATCCCCCACGGGGCGGCGAAGGGTCAGCTGACTGCGGATAAAATCCTCATCCACCGTAATTCCGGGGGCTAAGCCGTCAAGCACCGCGCCGATACCAGTACCGTGGCTTTCGCCGAACAGCGTTAAAATAACCGAGCTGCCGAAGCTGTTTTTCACCCTAATGACCCCCTTATTTTTTGTGCGAATATATCAAACGGCATTTCTTTCATTTCATATGTGCCTACCGTGTTTACAAAAATTACCGTTATTTTATCGCCCGACATTTTTTTATCGTGCCGCATAGCGTTTATTATAGTGTCCGCCGTCACATTAGTTGATATAGGCAAATTAAGCTTTTTAAGCACGGGCAGCAGCCTGTTTTTTACCACTTCCGAGCACATAGGTATCATACCGAGCGCCACGCATTCGCCGTGATAAAGGTTCTGCATTTCGTTCTCGCTCTCAATCGCGTGCGCCAAGGTATGCCCGAAATTGAGTATTTTGCGAAGGCCCTCCTCTTTTTCGTCCTGCTCTACTACCGCGCGCTTTATTTTAAGCGATTTTTCAATTATTGTATCAATATTTTCCTTAATATCGCCCTTTTCAAAAAGCTCAAACAGCTCTTTATCGCTTGTTAAGGACATTTTAACCGACTCCGCAAGCCCGTTTGATATTTGCCTTTCGGGCAGGGTTTTAAGGGTATTTGAATCAATTATAACGGCTTTAGGCGGGTAAAACGCGCCGACAATGTTTTTATACCCCTCAAAATCAATGGCAACCTTGCCGCCGATTGACGAGTCCACCTGCGATAAAACGGTTGTGGGGATATTGTAAAAATCAATTCCGCGCATAAAGCTTGCCGCCGCAAAGCCCGCAAGGTCGCCTATAACGCCGCCGCCTACCGCTGCTACGCAGTCGCTCCTTGTAAAGCCGTATTCCACCGCTTTTGAAAGTAAAAATTTAAAGCTTTCAAAGCACTTGGTCTTTTCGCCCTCGGGCAGGGTTACAATATACGGCTCTTTGCACTGCGCCGCCACCGTTTCGGCGTATTCCTTCGGCACGCCGCTGTCGGTCACTATAAGCGCGCGGCGGGAAAGGTTTAAATATTCCCCCGCTTTTTTAAGCGCCCCGCGCTCAAGGTAAATATTGTAGCCGCCTGTTCCTGTTTTAACGGGAAGTATCATTCATCGTCACCCTTTAGCACAATTTCCTTTTCAAAGCTGCCCACAACCCGCACATTGCTGCATTTTTCTTTAAGTTCTTTAAGCATAGCCTTGCCGTTTTCGCTGTTTATATTTCCCTCGCCCTCGGCGTAGAAATAATAGCTCCAAATAAGCTCCTTTGTCGGTCTGGATTTTAAGGCGCGCAGGTTAAAGCCGTATTTTCCTATTACCGCTATTGCCTGACCGAGTAAACCCGCCTCGTTCGGCACGGTGAAAAGCATAATAAACTGGTTATCGGCTTTAGACGGGGCTTTCGCCGCCTTTGAAAACACTGCAAAGCGGGTTGTATTGTTGCCGCTTGTGTTAATGTGCGCCTCCAGCTTTTTAAGCCCGAATTTTTTTGCCGCCTCGCTACTGCCTATTGCCGCTATATCGTGCCTGCCCGAATCTGCCACAAGCTTTGCCGCAACCGCCGTGTTTACCGCCTCGGTCGGCTTAAAGCCGTGCCGCCTTATATACGCCGCGCACTGACCGAGCGCCTGCGGGTGGCTTATAACCTCTTTAACCTCGTCCATAGTAGTGCCCTTTACGGCAAGCAGATTTTGCACTACCTCAATATCGTAAATTCCGTTAATATATAATGAGCCGAAAAAGGTAAGATCCATAACCTGACCCACATCGCCGTTGTAGCTGTTTTCAATCGGCAGAATAACACAATCGTTCTCGCCCTTTTCCACCGATTCATACGCCGTCTTGAAATCCCCGCAGGAAACCGCCGTGCCGTCGGGGAAAATGCGGTTTGCGGCAATATTGGCAAACGCGCCCTCAACCCCGCTGTAGGCTATGCGCATACCCTCAAGCAGTCTATGTTGATACGCCTTTGAAATATCCATATTGCTCTGCAAAAAGCTTACAAAATAGGGCTTTAACGCCTCGTTTTCAATAAGTGATGAATTGCGCTTTATAACCTCTGCCTCGCGCGATAAGTCCGTAACGCGCACGCCGTTTTGCCTTTTATACTCGGCAACCGTTTTTACCGCCGCCATTCTTTCTTCAAAAAGCCGTGCCAACTGCTTATCTATTCGGTTAATTTCTTCCCTTGCCTTTTCAAGCTCTGTCATTTATTTATACTCCTCTATAAGCGCCTTAAACGCCGGTAATGATTTTTCTATCTGCTCTGTTGTTACGCAATAGGATATTCTTACATAACCCCCGCACCCGAAATCATCGGACGGCACAAGCAGCAGCTCGTATTTTTTCGCTCTTTTGCAAAACGCGTTCGCGTCAGGCTCGGGCGATTTTACAAACAGATAAAACGCGCCGTCGGGCGGTACTGCCTCATAGCCGTAATCGGTCAGCGCGCCGAAAAGCAGATCGCGGTTTTTCTTATAGGTTGAAATATCGGGTAAAACATCGGTACATTCCGCCACGGTATACTGCATAAGGCTCGGTGCGCACACAAACCCGAGCGCCCTGCCCGCACCGCACACGGCGGCGTATAATTTGCGGCAGTCCTTTGCGCTTTCGGGAATAAATATGTAGCCTATGCGCTCCCCCGGGAGAGAAAGCGACTTGCTGTAAGAATAGCAAACCACCGTATTTGCGTAATATTTCGGGATATACGGCACTTCCGCCCCGTAGGAAAGCTCGCGGTAGGGTTCGTCGGCTATAATATAAATATCAATACCTAATTCCGCTTGCTTTCTACTTAGCATATCGCTTAGCGCCTTTACAGTATCGGGTGAGAAAACCGCGCCCGTAGGGTTATTCGGCGAGTTTATTATTATCGCCTTGGTTTTTTCGGTCACGGCGCTTTCAATCGCCTTAATATCAAGCTGAAAATCAGGCTCGCGGCACTGCACCGTTACAACGCGCGCCCCTGCGTTTTCCGCAAACACGCGGTACTCGGGGAAAAACGGCGCGGGAATTATAATTTCATCCCCGCTGTTTACAAGTGCGTTCAGCGTTACGGTAAGTGACGCCGCCGCGCCGCAGGTCATATAAATTAAATCTTTATTTGCGGGAAAGCCGAAACGCTTTTCAATGCTCTTTGCAATTTTCGCCCTTACCGCCATATCCCCCTGCGCAGAGGTGTAGCCGTGCAGCCGCACGGGGTCGGTCTCCTTTATAATACGCTCCAAAGCCGCAGTTACCGCAGCGGGCGTGGGTACGCTCGGGTTGCCGAGGCTGAAATCAAAAACATTTTCTTCCCCTATTTCCGCCTTGCGTTTTTTGCCGTATTCAAAAATTTCGCGTATAACCGAGCGGCGAGAACCTAAACTCACCATTTTTTCGTTAAGCATTAAATCACCTTTTCCAAAACAAAGCCCGCAAACGTTTATTGCAAAAAAAGCATAAACGATCGCGGGCTGTCCGTACTCAAAATTTCAAAGCTTTTAATTTAAGCTTTGCAGGCGTACAGGCAGTCCGTTTTAAAGTAATAAAATCGATAATTAACGCAACCGAACATTCTGTCCACCCTTTCAAAAACTCATTAAATTATATTATACATTATTTTTCCGATTTGTCAACCCTTTCTTTACCTATTTAAAGCATTAAATCGGAATAATAATTTAAATCCCCGCAAAAAACACTTTAAATTTTGCCCGAAGTGTTATATTATATATACGGTGATAAACGAAATGAATATAACTAAAGGCGAAATACTCTCGCCCGCAGGCAATTTTCAAATGCTTGAGGCGGCTGTGCGCTGCGGCGCAGACGCGGTATACCTCGGCGCAAAGGATTTTTCGGCGCGCAGAAACGCGGAAAATTTTTCGGCGGACGAGCTTAAAGCCGTAGCCGAATACTGCCGCATACGCGGCGTTAAGACATACCTTACTTTAAATATTTTAATTAAGGACTCCGAGCTTGACTCGGCATGTCAGCTTGCGCGCGCAGCGTACCTTGCGGGTATTGACGGCGTTATAATTCAGGATATAGGTCTGGCGCAAATACTCCGAAAAGCTGTTCCCGGGCTTGCGCTCCATGCCTCCACGCAAATGTCGGTTATGTCCCCCTCTGCCCTGCCGTACCTTAAAAAAGCGGGATTTAAGCGGGTTGTGGCGGCGCGCGAAATGTCACGCACGGAGCTTAAAACCTTTTGTAAAGCGGCGGAAGAACTCGGGCTTGAAACCGAGGTATTTGTGCACGGCGCTTTGTGTATGTCGGTATCGGGGCAGTGCCTGCTTTCGGCTTTTTTAGGCTCGCGCAGCGGAAACAGGGGCTTGTGCGCAGGTCCGTGCCGTCTTCCCTTTTCGGTTGCGGGCGGCACGGGTCACGATTTAAGCCTGAAAGATCTATCGCTTTTAAACCACCTTTCACATCTGCGCGATATGGGTGTTACGTCCTTTAAAATAGAGGGGCGGATGAAACGTCCCGAGTATGTTGCCGCCGCCACAGCCGCAGCGCGCGCCGTGCTTGATAACGGCTTTGTTCCCGAGGATATTGCGGGGCTTTTGAAAAACGTATTTTCGCGCTCGGGCTTTACCGACGGGTATTATGCCGATAATTTTAACCGCGATATGTTCGGAATACGCACAAAGGACGACGTTACCGCCGCCGACGCGGCGTTTTCCGTGCTGCACGGGCTTTACCGCGGAGAAAGGCAAAATATTAAAATTTCCGCCGCTCTGACCGCAGAAAAAAACTCTCCGCTGCGCCTTATGTTAAGCGACGGCGAAAATACCGTGACCGCCGAGGGCGAAACACCCCAATCGGCGCAAAATAAACCCGCCACCGCCGAAAGGCTTAAAGCCGCAATCGATAAATTCGGCTCAACCCCCTATTTACCCGAGAAAATAGACGTTGTATGCGAAGACGGGCTGTTTGTTCCCGCCGCCGCAATAAACTCTCTGCGCAGAGCGGCTGCGGAAAAATTAGATTCGGCGCGGGCGGAAATTAAAAGAGAATGTCCCCCGATTTACGAATACAAAGCGGGAAAAAGAAATTTGACCGATAAAAAGCAAAGGCTGTACGCGCGGTTTTACAGCCGCGAGCAGCTGCCGAAGAATCTTGAAAATATAAGCAAAATAATTTTCCCATTGGAAAACGACCCGCCCAAAATACCTGCGGGTATTACCGCGGTTGCGGAACTGCCGCGAATAACCGCAAACGAGAAATATATTAAAAACCGCCTTGAATTATTCAAAAAGCAGGGCTTTACCGAGGCGCTTTGCGGAAATATTGCGGCGGTAAATACAGCGCTTGCCTGCGGCTTTTCCGTAATTGCGGATACAGGGCTTAACATATACAATTCCGCAAGCGCCGAAGCCGCGCGCAATATGGGCGTAAGTGAAATAACGCTTTCAAGCGAAATGCTTTTAAGCGATATTTCAAGGCTTTCCTCACCCGTGCCCGTAGGCATTGCAGCCTACGGCAAACTGCCGCTTATGCTTTACAGATGCTGCCCCGTAAAAAACGGCAAAAGCTGCAAGGAATGCGGCGGCAAAGGCTATGTAACCGACCGCAGAGGCGTTGTTTTCCCCGTGCAGTGCAGAAAAAGCTTTTCGGAAATGCTCAACTCGGTGCCCGTATGGCTTGCCGACAGAAAAGCGGAGCTTGCGGCGCTTGATTTTCTTACGCTTTATTTTACGGATGAAACTGCCGAACAGGCGGAAAAGGTTATAAACGCATATGTAAACGGCGGTGCTCCGTATGAAAAATATACCCGCGGTCTTTATTACCGCGGATGCATATAATTTTATGTGCAAAACACCCCTCAGTCAGGCGACCGAGGAGTGTTTTTTAATTCAGCATTATTTCAGTTTCCGCATTCAATGCTTATTCTGTTGAATATTTCAAGAATTTCGTCAACCGAGGCGTTTTTCTTATCAAAGCCCGATTTATCTAAAATTATATGTCCCTTATCCATCATTAAAAGCCGCGTGCCGTATTCAACCGCGTAGCGCAGATTATGCGTTACCATTATGGCAGTGAGCTTTTTTTCTTTTACCACCTTGTCGGTAAGCTCCATTATAATTTCGGCGGTTTTCGGGTCAAGCGCAGCGGTGTGTTCATCCAAAATAAGAAAATCTATAGGGGTCATGGTAGCCATAAGCAGCGATACTGCCTGCCGCTGACCTCCCGAGAGCGACCCCATTTTAACGTGCAGTTTATCTTCAAGCCCAAGTCCTAAGGACGCCAACTGCTCCCTGTAATTATCAAATCGCTTTTTATTAAGCGCAAACGAAAGCCCGAAGGGCTTGCCCTTATTATCGGCAAGCGACATATTTTCAAGTATCGTCATATTCGGGCAATTGCCCATTGCGGGGTTTTGGTATACCCTGCCTATGTGCGTATAGCGCTCAAAATCCTTTTGGCGGTTTATGCACCTGCCGTTTATAAGCACCTCGCCGCCGTTTACGGGAATGCTGCCGCATATAATATTGAGCATTGAGGTTTTTCCGCTGCCGTTGCTGCCTATAACCGATACAAACTCGCCGTCCTTTACGGTCAGGTTAAAATCGTCAAAAAGGCACATTTCGGTAACAAGCCCGGGGTTATATATTTTAGAAACGTGTTTAAGCTCTAACATTCTTTTTCACCGTGCCTTTCTCGAAATTGCCTATGACCAATATAACAAGGAAAAGCGCCGCTGTTATAAGCTTTAAAAGGTTTGCCGGCAGACCGAGACTTATTGCAATCTGTATACACGCCTTGTAAATTACGCTGCCCGCGATTACCGCCGTAGTGCCCTTTATAAAGCTCATTTTTCTGAACAGCGTTGTGCCTATAATTACCGCCGCCAAGCCAAATACCATCTGCCCTGTTCCCATCATGGCAGAGAAAGAGCGCTGCTCATGGCATACAACCGCGCCCGAAAGGGCTACCAAAGCGTTTGATATTACAAGACCTATTATTTTAACCCTGCCCATATCCTTAGCAAGGGTGGTTACAAGCGCGCTGTTATCGCCCACCGCGCGGAGCAAAAAGCCGCTTTTGGTTTTGAAATATAAATCAAGCAGTATTTTGCATATAAGCATTATTATAAGCGATACTATAAGCTTTCTCATAATAAGCGAAAGCGAGCCGAAAAGCGCCATTGTAGGTGCGGCGGTGAAAATTGTGTCAACGCTTCTTGCAACCGAAAGGTTAGAACCCGCAATTTGCAGGTTAACAGAGAAAAGCGCCGTCATGGTAATAATGCCCGCAAGCAGGTCGCGCACTTTTAGCCTAACATGGATAAAGCCCGTAACAAAGCCCGCCGCAGCGCCTACCGCCAAAGCCGCCAAAAGTGTCAAATACGGATTTACGCCCTTAACCAACAGCAGCGCGGTCACGGCAGCCCCCAAAGGGAAGCTGCCGTCTACCGTCAAGTCCGGAAAATCAAGTATTTTATAGGTAATATATATGCCGTAGGAAAGCATTGCATATATAAAGCCTTGGGTCAATGTGCTTATAATTAAATCAAGCATTTTTTCTCTCCGACAAAGTATTATTTACACTCTATTGCCTTTTCGGCTATATCCGACGGAACGGTAATGCCTAAAGCGCTTGCCGCGTCGGAATTGATATAGGTGCTGTATTCGGTAACGGTTTCATAGGGCATATCGCTTGCTTTTTTCTCGCCCTTTAAAATTGCCGCTGCCTGCTTGCCCGCCATTTTGCCGAGCTCAATGTAATCAATACCGGCTGATGCTACGCAGCCCTTTTTAACCTGCTCGATTTCGCTGCCGTATACCGGAATTTTAGCGGCGTTCGTCTTTTCGAGAATTGAGGGTAAAACGCCTACAACGTTGTTATCGGTAAGGTTTGTAATGCAATCGACCTTTTTGTTTATAAGCGTATCCGCCGCCTGTGTAACGGATGCCTGATCAGCTACGCCTATATCCACTATTTCAAAGCCGTATTTGCCCGCTTTTTCCTTATATTCGGCAATGGCTGATACCGAGTTCGGCTCGCTTGTGGTGTAAATAATGCCTATTGTTTTAGCATTGGGCTGTAATTTTCTTATAAGCTCCAATTGCGGGTCAACGGGCAGCTTATCCGAAACGCCGGTTATATTGCCCTCGGTAAGCTTTGCCTCTTTCGGGTCGGTAATGGCGTTGAATACCACGGGAATGTCCTTATCCTCTGCCGCAGCAAAGCAAGCGGTAGCCGAGGGGGTTGCTATTGCGCACATAAGAGCAACGTTTTTAGAAGAAAAGTTTTGCGCTATCTGGGTAGCGGTTGAGTTATCGAACGATGCATTCTGGTAATCAATCGTAAAGTCCTTATTCTCTTCAAGTCCCGCCTCTTTAAGACCCTGTAAAAAGCCCTCGCGGCAGTTATCGAGCGATGCGTGCTCGCCGTACTGGCTTATTCCTATAACCGGAACTTTTGTTTCTTTTTTACTTCCGCAGCCTGCAAAGCTGAACATTAAAACGGCAACTGTTAATAAAGCAAATATTTTTTTCATGGTGAATTTCTCCCTTTAATTTTTTATTTAAGTTTTTGGTTTTAAGAAAAATTACACCGACGCCATCGTTTGGTTAATAATATCATAGTTAATTCCTCCTCGGAGAATAATCATCTTTGTCAATTCAAAATTTTTGAATTGTGTAAGTGCTTAAACAATCCCTCAGTCAGCTTCGCTGACAGCTCCCTTTGCACAAGGGAGCCTATTTTGGCTCCCTTCTTTTCGGCTCTGCCGAAATAGAGGGGAGCTGGCGTCGACAGGCGACTGAGGGGTATTTTCTAACGTCTAATACCTAATGTCGAAAATTGGCTGAATGGTATTTACAATAAAATAAAAAAAGCCTTATCCCATATAAAATATGGGACAAGACTTGTAATCCTGCGGTACCACCCAAGTTGTCGGTTTTGCCGACCGCTCATTTCTTACACCTCATTATGTAAGCCGAATTGATAACGGGTACGATTCCCGTCGGCCGCTACTCACCAAAAAGCTTTCGTGCCGCCCTCATAAGTCCATTCACTAAACGTCGCATCGCGGTATTTCCACCGTCAACCGCTCTCTAAACACGCTCGGAGAAGCTACTCTTCTTAATCACTGGTTTTTCCTGTTGTTAACAATATATCACCGCTCGGGCGATTTGTCAAGACTTTTTTTAAAAGATTTTTTAAAGGTCAAGAAACTCTTTTCTGTATGTAAGCCCGAAAGCGTCGGCAACCGCCTTTAATTCATCGTCATGAATGGTGTTAAGGTGCGGCAGGTGTGCCGTGAGCATATAAAGCTGCGCCGCCTTTTCCACAGTTTCAATAAGTCCGAAGGTTTCGTCCATATCCTTGCCCGCGCCGTAAATTCCGTGAAGACCCCATACCACAAGGCGGTAGTCCTTCATCTTTTCGGCGGTGGCAATGCCTATCTCGTTGTTGCCGCAAACCATCCACGGCAGAACGCCTATACCGTCGGGGAAAACCACTATGCACTCGGTGCACATCTCCCAAATGGTGTGGGTGAACTTTTTATCGTCAAGCTCGTGCACGTGGGTCATGGCAAGCGTATAGGTCGGGTGCGTGTGCATAATAATCCTGTTTTCGGGGTTCTGTTTAAGCCTTGCAATATGACTCATAAGGTGCGCGGGCAGCTCGCTTGTAAATCTGCCGCCGTCCTTATAGCCCCAAAGCAGCTCGGCGGTAGTGCCGTCCTCCGCTATGCGTATAATTCCGAGGTTGGTCTCGGGGTCTTCGGTAACGTTTTTAAAGTATTTGCCCGTGCCCGTTACTATAAAGATCTTGCCCTTAAGTTCCGTCGCGTCAAAGCCGGTAGGAATAGTGCGAATGACGTTGTTTAGGTCAAGGTACTCCCCTACCTTTTCCGCGTCCAGCATATAGCTTATGTTGCCGCCGTTTCTTTCGTCCCAGCCCTGGCGGTACATATTGGCGGTTACTTTTTTCATTTCTTCAACAAACGGTGCGGTTAAAATGTCCTTCATTTTCAGTTACCTCTCTTTGATAAAACGTCTTTTTCATATTTTTCAACGGTTTCAAACCATTCGCCGTCGGCAGGTGCGCCGCATTCCTTGCAGTATTCGTTCCAAACATCGCCGAACGGCATTGTTTTAAGCTCTTCTGCGCGCACCATAATCTCGGTCCAGCGGTTCTCTTTCTGCATTTCGGTCATATTGGGTGTGAGCAATGCCGAAAGCAAGGCTTTCTGAACGTTTCTGAACCCTACGGTCCATGCGGAAATTCTGTTAATTGACGCGTCAAAATAATCGAGCGCTATTTTAACTCTGCCGTCAAGCCCGCCGCAGCGAACAATTTCCTTGCATATTTCCTTGGTCTCGTCGTCAAGCAGCACAACATGGTCGCTGTCCCAACGTATAGGTCTTGTAATGTGCAGCGCGATTTCGGGGAAGAAAGCAAGCAGCGCGGGAATTTTATCCGACACAACCTCTGTGGGGTGGTAGTGCCCGTTATCCATAAGCGGTATGCACTTGCCCATATTTGCGGCGGCGTAGGAGAGCGAGAACTCGGCGCTGCCCACGGTATAAGCCTCAACGCCTATGCCGAATACCTTTGACTCAACGCAGGGCTTAACCTTATTGAAATCGTAGGGCTCGGAAAGTATTTCGTCAATAGACTCCCTGTAGCGCACGCGGGGACCCATTCTGTCTGCGGGAATATCCTTAAAGCCGTCGCCCGTCCATATATTCATAACGCAGGGCTGACCCAACTCTTCCGCCAAATACTGCGAAATTCTTATGCAAGCCTTGCCGTGGTCTATCCAAAATTTGCGGGTTTTCTCATTCGGGCTTGCAAGGGTAAGCGGGTCGCACATGGGGTGGGAGAAGAATGTCGGGTTAAAGTCGCAGCCGAGCCCGCGCTCCTTGCAGAAATCCACCCACTTTTTAAAGTGCTTGGGTTCAATTTTATCCCTGTCTGCCCAGCCGCCGTTTTCATCGTCAAAAATGGCATAGCAGGCGTGAAGATTAAGCTTTTTAGTGCCGGGGCAAAGCTTTAAAACGGTGTCTATATCCGCCATAAGCTCCTCGGGCGTGGTGGCTCTGCCGGGGTAGTTGCCTGTGGTCTGTATTCCGCCCGAAAGCGAATCAACCTTTTGGTCAAAGCCCCTTACGTCGTCGCCCTGCCAACAGTGAAGCGACACAGGCACGGATTTAAGGGTCTCAATTGCCTTATCGGTATCAACACCGATCTTTGCGTACATTTCTTTTGCGTCAAGATATCTGCTCATTTTTTAAACCTCCGTTATACTGAATGATTTTTTAACAATTTCCCGCGCTTTTTCAAGCGTGAGAGATTTATCCGAATACATCATCTGCGCTATAAGGTTGCCTATCGCCGTAGCCTCGGTAGGTCCTGCAAGCACCTTTTTGCCCGTGTACTCTTTTGTGAGCCTGTTTAAATATGCGTCCTTACTGCCGCCGCCTATAATGTTTATAAGCTCAATTTTTTTACCGCACACGTTTTCTACCGTTTCCACCGCCGCTTTGTAAGACGCGGCAAGCGAATGATAAACCGAGCTTAAAACGTCACCTATCGGCAAATCGGGTATGCCTAAATATTTCCTTATAGCCTCAACCATATTTTCGGGGGCGGTAAACTCTGCGGCATTGGGGTCTATAAGCCCGCTAAAATCGCTTTCCTCCGCCATATGCATCATTTCATCGTATGTATACTTTTTATCAAGATTTTTCCTTATATTCTGGAAAAGCCACATTCCCATAAAGTTTTTAAGAAAACGGTAGCGGTAGTTAATGCCGCCCTCGTTGGTAAACCCGCCGCTTAGTGCGTCCTCGCTTAAAATCGGCTTTAGGTTTTCCGTGCCTATAAGACTCCATGTACCCGAAGAAATATACACGCCGTTATCCCCCACGGGGCAGGCTGCCACTGCCGATGCCGTATCGTGCGAGGGGCAGAAAATAACCGTGGAATCAAAGCCTAACTCCGCTTTTGTTTCGTCGCTGAAATTACCCACAACGTCGCCCGGAACGGAAAGCTCCTCGAAAATATCGGTTTTAATGCCCAAAAGCTTTAAAAGCTCGGTATCGCGCTTTTTGGTCTGCGCGTTTACCGTAGCGCCTGTTGTGGCGTTGGTGTACTCGTTTTTCATAACGCCCGTAAGCCTGTAGGATATGTACTCGGGTATCATTAAAAAATGCTCCGCTTTGCTAAGCTTACCCGACTTTTTATCGCAGTAAAGCTGATAAACAGTGTTAAAGTTTATCGGCTGTATTCCCGTGCGCCCGAAAAGCTCCGCGCGCGGAATAATTTTGTCAATTTCTTCTTTAATGCCGTCGGTGCGGCTGTCTCGGTAAGCGTAATTAGGCTTTATTTCCTTTTTGTCCCTATCAAGCAAAACGTAATCTACGCCCCAGGTGTCAATAGCCACCGTTTTGGGTATCTTTCCCGCCGCCTTGCAGGCTTTAAGCCCCGCCTTTACCTCGTTTACAAGGTGCTCGGTGTCCCACACAAGCGAGCCGTTTTCATTTTTTATGCCGTTTTCAAAGCGGTACATTTCAAGCTGCTTTAACATTCCGTCTTCCAGCCAGCCCAAAATGTGCCTTCCGCTTGAAGCGCCTATATCAACTGCCAAAAAATAATGCATAATTTAAACCTCCGAATTTTATTTTAGCATAATTGCATTAAGAATTAAATGTCCTGTTTTGCCGAAAAAGTGTCTTTTCTTGCATTTTTGCGTTTTCGCGATATTTTTTGGGCGATACTCCGTAGCGCTCCGAAAATATCCTGTGAAAATAACTTATATTCTCATACCCCACCGCAACCGATATATCCGAAACCCGCCTGCCCGTGTTTTTAAGCAGAAAAGCCGCCTGTGAAAGCCTTTTTTCCTGCACAAGGCTTGTGTAGGTCCTGCCCGTTTTCCTTTGAATTTCGCGGGATACGCGGCTTATATCGTAATGCAGCCCCGCTGCCGCTTCTGCCAGTGTGCCGCTTGCGTAATCTGTTTCTATATAATTTAAAATTTTCAAAAAATCCGTATCTTCTCTTGATTTCACTTCAAGATTTTCGGTTCTGCCCATAAGCTGCATAAAAAGCAGCGCCATTGTCATTTGTCCCTGCTTGCGCTTATTAGGCGCGTTACCCGTTATGGTAAGCAGCAGATTTTCAACCGAATTTTGTATTTCCGTAATATCTGAGACTCTGTAATGCAAATAATAGTTGTTATCCCCGTCGCCGCACAGGCAGTCAATTAAAAATCTTTTAAGCGGCGTGTCTTCATCACCGAGCAAGGCAAGCGTACTGCCGAAAAACTGCGGTAAAATAATAAAATTCAGCGCAATGTCGTTCTCCCCCGCTTTTTCTATTGCGTGCCTTGAATTTTGCCCCAAAAAGAGCAGCTCGCCCTGCTTTAATACTATTTTTTCACCGTCTACAATATGCACGGTCTGTCCCGAAAGCATATACACAAGCTCAACATAATCGTGCGTATGCTCGGGGAAATCGATAAAACGCGTGTGCTTTCTCACGGTTATAAGCTTTCCAAGCTCAAGCAGCTTTTGGCTGTTTACCGTGTTCCCGCTGCCCCGCATATAAATATTTCGGTCAATTTCCGACTGCCCCGAAAGAATTTCACTTTCCTCGGGCGTTATTTCTTTAAGACTTGCTATTACCTCGGGTTTCAGCATATAATCACCGAACCTATTTTATCAAAAAAATTTTCCCTTTTCAAGAAAAAAGCAAAAAAATACTTGATTTTTAGGGCGTCACCTATTATAATATATCTTGTCGCTGTAAAACAGCGTAAATAATCGCACGGAGATGTCGCCTAGTCCGGTCGAGGGCGCACGATTGGAAATCGTGTAACTCGGAAACGAGTTCGAGAGTTCGAATCTCTCCATCTCCGCCATATGTGAAAACACCATTGAAATTTGAACCCCCAAGTCCAATTTCAATGGTGTTTTAATTATAAAATCAAGCTCTTTGTCAATAGTTGGGGTAAAGAGTTAAAATGAGAAATTGAGTGCAAGCAGTTGCAGTTAGGCGGCTGCTTGT